>JAITOF010000052.1 GCA_031290095.1 Candidatus Methanoplasma porotermitis | reverse complement strand
CATCACATAGCTCATCACATAGCTCATCACATAGCTCATCACATAGCTCATCACATAGCTCATCACATAGCTCATCACATAGCTCATCACATAGCTCATCACATAGCTCATCACATAGTTCTCCAAATCCACACAGAGCAGGATATTGTCCATCGTGGGCCATATTTGATGATATTTGTTTATTTATCAATAACGCATTGCGGGACAGGGCGTACTCGATGGAAGATCAGGTCACAGAATGGAAACGCGTATGGAGGGACGAGAATTTGAAGGCTCTTTGCGCCTTCGGAAACGCCGACGGAGGAGTCATGTTCATCGGCATCGATGACGACGGAACAGCGTGCGGCGTCTCGGATTTGAAAAATACGCAGAAGACGATCTCCGACACCATCTGCAACAAGCTTAAGATCTATCCGAAAGTCCTAGTCGAAAAAAAAGATGGAAAGGACGTCATCTCCATAACCGTGGAGCCTTCATCGGCCCCCGTGGACCTCAACGGAAGGTATTATCTCCGGGTGGGCAACACCAATCATGAAGTCGCAGGGAGGGAGTTGGAACGTTTTGTGATGAGGCGCGCAGGCACTTCTTGGACAGATTCTCCCGAACTCGGCGTCACGATGTCCGATCTCGACAAGGGCGCATTGCTCAGGTTCAGAGAGAAGGCCGCCGAAAGCGAACGCGTCGACAGGGAGAGCCTGTCCAAATCCGACGAGGCGCTGCTGAAGAAGCTCAACCTCTTCAAAGATGGAAAACTGAAACGTTCTGCGGTGCTTTTGTTCCATCCGCATCCCGAAGAGGTCATCCAAGGCGCATATGTCAAGATAGGAATGTTCGACGGCCCCGAGATCATCCATATGGACGAGGTCAAAGGCCCGTTGATGCTCCTTCCCGACAAAGTGCTGGAGATCCTGTATCTGAAGTACATAATCCGTCCAATATCATACAAGGGCATCATGCGCATCGAGATCGACCCCTATCCGGAAGACGCGCTGAGGGAGTCTGTGTTGAACAGCATAATGCACAACGAGTACTCCTCTGGCATCCCCATCCAGATTAAGTTCCGTTTTAACAGCATAACAATATACGACAAGGGCGGCCTTCCCTACGGGTGGACCTTGGACACTCTCGTAGGGGAGCATGATTCGGTGCCGGTCAACCCCTCGATCGCCCAGGTGTTCTTCCGCGCAGGGATGGTGGAATCGTTCGGCCGCGGGATAGAGCGCATATTAGATGCATACAGGGACAATCCGGGATTCATGCCGGAGTTCGGGAACACCTCGTCCAGCTTCAAGGTCGTTCTCAAGGACATAACAGGCGGAATGAACGGAACCTTAGACGTAACGCACGGTTCACGCGGTCTGGAAGAGTCGAAACATGCCGACATCCTCTCCAACGCCGTCGCGCTCAGAACCTTGGGCATTCTTTCCGAAGCCGAATGCGGCATTTCGGACCTGATGAGCAAACTGGATGTTCGGACTCGTTCTAATTATAAATCAAGGGTGATCAACCCTCTGATCAAAGAGAGGCTCATCGAGATGACCGACCCCGGTTCTCCTCGCAACACAAAACAGAAGTATAGAATAACAGGCACTGGACGGGATGCCCTGGGCCTGCCGTCCCGGCCGGCTAAGAGTTGACGGGCGCCCTCTTATCAGGAGCCTGCGCCGTCGTCTTCGTCGGCGACGCCTACCTTCTTCCTCTGCCTTCCGCCTGTCTTCTTCAGCTTCCCCTGGTCCATCGCCCACCGGAACCCCTGCGCCTCCGCAGGGGCTATGAGGACCCGGTCGTTCTTGCCGTACTTCCTGCCCGTGGTCCAGTCTGTGAACGGAGAAAGCACGCGATACTCGTCGGCGTCCATTACAATCTCCTTCGTATTGGGGCGCCCCTTCATCTCCGAGTACGTGCCCGAGAACATCTTGACGCGGCGGTCCTTGACCTCTATCACCTTGGTACACACCGAGTCGAGGAAATAACGGTCGTGCGTTATCGTGAGTATCGTCCCGTCGTACTCGTTAAGGGCCTCCTCTACCGCATGCCTCGCGGGGATGTCTAGATAGTTCGTGGGCTCGTCGAGGACGAGGACGTTCGTCTCCTTCAGAAGCAGAAGGCATAGGGCGACCCTTGCCCTCTGCCCTCCGGAAAGAGTGCTCATCGGACGGTCGACGTCGTCGCCGTCCAAAAGCATCCTGGAGAGGATGGACCTGGCCTCCGACCTGCGCTCCTTGCCGATGGCCTGCAGGATCTGCTCCTCGGCCGTGATGCGGAGGTCGAGGCCTTCGTGATGTTGCGAATAGTATCCGATCTTGGCGCCGGGAGCCACCCAAAGCTCCCCCTTGCTGGGGATAATCTCCAGCAGGGCCTTCGCGAGAGTGGACTTGCCCTCTCCGTTTGATCCGAAGACGCCGATCTTGTCGCCTTTGATTATGTCCAGCTCGACGTCCTCCAGTATGACTCGTCCTCCAAGCTCGACGGAAAGGCCTTTGCAGGAGATGACGTTCTTCCCTGATTTCGACGCGGCCCGGATGCGCACCGATATCTCGCGGCTCTCCTCGGGCTTCTCCTTCTCCTCCATCTTAGAGACGAGCTTAGCACGCGTCTTGTGGGCGGTCATGTACCATTGGTCCCTGTGGAGCTGTTCCGCGATCTCCTCCTGCCTCCTCTTCTGGCCGGCGTATTTTCGGTATTCTTTCTCCATGCGGTCCAGATCCAGCATCTTCTTGGTGACGAAGTCAGTGTAGTTGCCTTTGTACTCCCGCGTCTTCCCGTTGGATATCTCGACCATGCGGACGGCGATCTTGTCCATCAGATAGCGGTCGTGGCTCACGACGAGCACGGAGCAGTGGCTTTTCAGAAGATAGTCCTCCAGCCATTCGACGGTGTCTATGTCGAGGTGCGACGTGGGCTCGTCCATGGCGAGGATGTCGCACTCGTCTGCCTGCACGAGTATGCGCGAGAGCATCACCTTCGTCCTCTCGCCTCCGGAGAGGGAGTCCATCGTGCGGCCCATCAGGTCTTCGGACAGGCCGACTTTCTTCAGAGAGCTTCTAAGCTTGCCCTCGTCGGTCACGTCGGACTTGGACAGGCTCGTCTCCAGCTCGAAGCGCTCCGAAGCGAGCGCGTTCCAGTCCACGTCCCCCCCGGCGGACATGGCCGAGTCTATCTCGGCCATGCGGCGGCGGATGTTCTCCACGTGGCCATACGGACGACCGAGGACGTCCCTGACCGTGAACTCCGATGACGACTCTGGAAACTGCTCGAGGTACCCTATCTCGCGGGTGTTGCGGGTTATCTCTCCTGTGTCGGGCTTCAGCTCCCCGAGGATAATCTTCAGGAACGTGCTCTTGCCCGCGCCGTTGACCCCTATGAGGCCTATGCTGTCCCCTGCGTTGATCTGTATGCTGGCGTCGGTGAGGACCTTCACGGGGCCGAACGACTTGGCCACCGACTGCGCCTTGAAGAGCATGGGTGACGGATGCGGTCAAAATATATCATGTTAATCGGAGGGCGGGACGGCGTTGTATTTTCGCCGTGGCCTCCGCCGACGCCCTTCTACTACGGCTGAAGCAGTCGATCTTGACGCCCGCCGTGCAGCACAGGGGCGCTCGCCTATAATCCTTTTCAGGCCGGATAATGCGCATTCTGTCCGCCCCCGCGTCTGAAGAACATGTTCTGCACGACCAGCAAAACTCCGTCGCATGCGTATCATCTGTTGGAAGTGTTGGAAGTAGGTTGGAAGTGTTGGAAGTGTTGGAAGTGTTGCCAGCGAGATATCGTCTGGAGAGCCCTTTCGGAAGGCTTGCGGGCCGGATTCCGAAGAGGCCATGGCAGGCACGGCCTGTCTTGGGCGCTCCCCGCTTGTGATTTCACCCGACCTTCCAAGATCACGATTCCGCCATTGTCGGAAGACTCAAAAATACATATTTTATACGCGTCAGACATTGCGGATACGGGATGCACAGAATGGAGTCGCAGGACGAAGAATGGAAACAGATCTGGAAGAGCGAGTGTCTCAAACATGTCGCATCCATGGCGAATTCCAGTGGAGGCGTCATCACTGTGGGGAAATGTGACGACGGAAACGTCGTCGGCGTCCAGAACCCAGAGAAGCTTTTGAAGGAGATTCCTGACATCGTCCAGAACAAGCTGGGATTCGTCCCTGTCGTACGCCCGATTTGCATCGACGGCAAGACCTGCATCGAGATTGTGGTCGAAAGGAGAGACACCCTCGTGGACCTGGACGGCAAGTTCTACAGAAGGTCCGGAAGCACCACGCACCAGATGGTCGGCCGTGAACTGAGAAAGGCGCTTCTCGCAGAGATTAACACGTCTTGGACGGACCTCCCCATCGACTCTGTGGGCATCGACGCGTTGTCGCCCGATGCCGTCAAATATTTCTTGGATGCAGGAAAGAAGAACGGAATGCTCTCCGAGAGCCTCGACGGGAGCGGCGTAAGATTCGTCCTCGAGCATTTCGGGATGATATGCCCTGACGGCAAGATCACGATCTCCGCCGCTTTGTTGTTCTTGCCCAAGCCGCAGAGCGCGGTCGAAGGGGCATATGCCAAAATAGGCCAGTTCTCCGAAGGGGGCGAGATCCTCCGAGAGGACATCATCCACGCCCCTGTCGTCATGCAGCCGGACCTGATCATGGACAAGCTGTACGACAAATACATACCCGGAACGTACGAGTACGAGAAAGTCCAGAGGGTCACCGTCTACAGATATCCGCATGACGCGCTCAGGGAGGCGATAGTGAACTCTCTATCGCACAAGGACTACTGGTCGGCAGAGCCGGTGACGATACGCGTCTATCCGAACAAGGTGACGATATTCAATTTCGGCGAGCTTCCGGACGATTGGACGGTAGACAACCTCATAGGGGAGCACTCCTCCGTTCGCCGCAACCACAAGATCGCCGACGTGTTCTTCGAAGCAGGCTATATCGAACGCTGGGGCAAAGGGATACAGAAGAT
>JAITOF010000030.1 GCA_031290095.1 Candidatus Methanoplasma porotermitis | reverse complement strand
TCCCCTATGGTTAGCCCCGCGCCGCCCTGGCAGGCGCACGGATGCGACGGTCATCTGCGTCTGGTGTATATATCTGCATCGTAAAGGCGCAAGGCGTGCCGCCGATGCTCGCGTCTGGGCCGTGAGGCTACCGGATGTCGCGGAAGTCCAGCCCCCCCTGGCCCGCGACAGAAACGCACAGAGGCATGCTTCCCCTATCGCGACCATTGCCTATAGCAAGGAGTGCGCGTTCTCCGACACGAATTGGGCGGCAGTCGAGGCCTGTCGGCACGTTCGATCCGAGATCTTCGAGCGCCGACGGCATCCCTGGCGTTCTGCCTATGCATGCCAAGCATCCCTAAGAGTTAGCGGTCGGGCTTCGCAGTCCCGTCAGGCCTCCTGCGCCGCGTTGCTTGCCGCCAACATGTCGCACTGAACGGAAGGGCGCCTTCCGTCACTGCGTTCTTTCGGGATTCGAAGACATTGGAGCCGACATCGCCGACGCAACCGCAGGAAGGCGGCTCGCGCTGACCCCTGTCTGCGCCAACGGCCATGTGACGGCCTAGCCCGCAAGACAGGGCCCGCGACGAACATCCATGCGACGCCGAATATCGCTCTATCCTTTTCCGAGATTGAGGATGACGCGCATGTGACCATACCCCCGGCGGGCCATGAGGGAAGCGTCCTTCTGGCGTGGCCGCGGACGGAACGCGGAATGCACGTTTTCCAATCTGGAAGGGGCCTAGGCGGGCGCTTCTGCGCGAAGAACCCCGCCGAGGCAAGCAGAGAGGCGGGTACCCGGCCAGGCCGACTAAGGCCGCATGGAGAGTCTAACAACGCTCTCATGTTTCACGGAAGGTGATATAAACGACTATGATGTTCTCACGACGGTTAAACTATGGCGAGCGTAAATAGAAGAGTATATCAGTGCCCCGAGTGCAAGAACGTTGTTGAGGTCGTCTACCCCGAAGGCGGCCCTGCTCCGTCCTGTTGCGGGAAAGCCCTCACAGAGATCGTCCCCCAGACTGCTGACGCGGCCACCGAGAAGCATGTTCCGTATATCGAGAAAGTCCGCGACGGCGTCGTCGTGAAGGTCGGGAAAGAGACCGCCCACCCCATGACTCCCGAGCACTACATCGTCTATATCGAGATTTGTGCGGACGGCCTTCTGATGAGAAGGTATCTCCAGCCCGGCGACAAGCCCGAAGCACATTTCAAGACAGATGCCAAGAACGTCTCTGCAAGAGAGTTCTGCAACATCCACAAGCTCTGGAAGTCTTCGCTTTGAACCCTGGGCGCCGTGCATCGGCGCCCCAATATCCTTTTACGTCGGCCCAATCGGCAGTTTTTAATCAGGCTTATGCGATGTGACCGCATAGTACGCCCTCGGGCAAGTGATTATCATGGCACGCAAGAACAGCGAAACTGCAAAAAAAGACGAAGACGACGGACCTAAGGCCTCTGCGAGGCACGCGAAGATAGCGCGCTCGAAAAAGAACGAGGTCGAGGACCTCAAGAAGAAGATTTCCACGGACCATTATCTCGCCAAAAAATATGAGGCAGAGAGAAAGGCCGCTATAGGCGAGCTTCCCAAGGAAGAGCGCAAAGCCGCCAAAGAGGAACTCCGAGAATCGATTGTGAAGAGAAAAGAGGCAGAGAGAAGAGACAAGGACGCCTTGGACGACCTTATCTACATTGACAAGGCAGAGAAGAGGGCGGCGTCGAAAGCGGCGGTCGATGACGACGAATGGGTCAAAGGCGGTCGCAAGAAGTCCAAAAAAGACAAAAACTGACACCATAGTTTATAAACGGCCATTGACATTTTGCCCTGGCTGTTCCTGAGGGGGGATGAGGTAATCCAGTATGGTCGCATTTCCCGCTTCCGCCGTCATAGCAGCACCGAGTCTCGTCAGACAGGGCGCGTCTTCCCTATTCAAGTTGCCACGGTCCTTCGCGTCCTGCGCAAAGAGGGTCGTTATCGACAGGGACGTGCGGCCTGGCGACCGGAGTGCCGCAATCGCCATCGTCACCGCGTGCGTCGTGTTCCTCGTTGCCACGATGTTGTCATCTGTCGATGCTGGGGGAGAGCCGGACGGCGCCGTCATGTATTACGACGGAGATGTTCTTGTCGGGGTGCAGGCCGTGAACGGCGACAACGCCGTCCTCATGGATTACGCTCCAGAAGGTGGCGAGGGCTCCACCTTCTTCGGGTGGACGTCAGAACCCGGCAAGGGTCCCCTCCATGCCGCAGGTTCGGAAATGAGAGTGGGCAAGGGAATTAACCTGTACGCCGCCGTATGCAACGGCATAATCGAGGTGGACGGCAACGTCGCAACCTTCAGACTGAACGGCCCTCCGCAACACACGTCCCCGTTCGTCATCGACCTCGGATATGCGGTCAACGTCACTTCCGTCGTCATCTCCGAGGACACGGCGGCATTCGTCAGGGCAACGGGATCGTCTGTGAAAGTGGAGTTCCATAATGGCTTCGAGCTCCTTTTTGACGTTGTTTCGTCTTTACAGATCTTCAATGGCGACGTCGAGATAGGGTACGCCTACGAGGCTGGAGAAGTGATTCGCCTCGACGTCCTTTCGGGCGGGGAAAGGCTGGACCGTCTGGAAGGAGGGTTGAACGTGGCCGTCGACGTCAGCCCCGTCAGCAGCTCGGAGACTCTAGTGTTCCGTATCGACGGCGGCAAAGCAGAAGAGGTGCCGAGTGCGGCGTTTGACGGCAAGGCCGTGTTCGACCTGAAGTCCATGCTGTTCAAAACGGTGACGCTGCTGCCTGTGAACGCGTCTGTCGACGGCGCCGCCGCCGATCTTCGCCAACCGCCGATAGGGTTCCACACCGTCCGTTCCGATTATTTTGACGACAGGGGGATGCTTTCGACAGGCGACATGTTCTCCTTGGGTCCTGCACCCGACGGCAAACGTTTTGCGGTTGCCGGGACACAGAGCGTGGAAGGCGTCTTCGTAGTGACGGGGATGTCGTCGGTGCGCATCGCATTGACGGCAGGAAATGTAGGCGCACACAGCATAATACTTCCTGAAACGCAAATAGGGTACGTGCTCACCTCGAACGCATACGGCGTCGATGACGGCGGAAAATGCATTCTTTCGTACAAGCTCCTGCCGGGATACACGGACAAAGACCTGGCCATCGCCGTCAATGGGAACGTTTACGAGCTCAACAGCATCGGAGAGATACACCTTAACGACGTCAGAGAGGACATGTTCGTCACCGTGAGCGGGGTGTACGACGTGAGAGTCTACGGAATAAGCGTTCCTCGGAATCAGGAGGGGTACGCGCTGAGCGTGTCGTCGAGCGCGGTGCATCACGGCCAGTCATACACTGTGAGATTCCAGTTAACTTCAGGGTATGGCGGGTCTCCCGTGGTAAGAATCGCTGGCGGACAGGTTATCGTCATATCGGGCGGAGTCGCCGTCGTTAATGACGTCCGCGGAGACCATCAACTCGTAGTCGAAGGCGTCGAATTATTGCGTTATAGGGTTACAGCCGGTAGCAACACAGCGGTGTTAGTAAATGGTGCGCCCGGAGATACTGCGACACCTTTTGACATTGTTAGTGTATATTCCACGGTTCCAGGGTATGCGTTACCAACAACTTTTGAGATGCATATTCCAAATGGCGTAATCAAAATTCCACAAGGATATAGATTGACTTCGGACACTGTTTTTCCTTCTGTTATAAAGATTATTGTGGGTGAAAATATCATATGCGGTGGCATCAGAGAATATGGGACCATATACATCTGCAGAGATGATAACTTGGCCATATCGCCAGAGTTGGGATACTCGTTCCCACAAAACTACGAGAGTACACTGAAATCTATGAATGTAGACTCCATCAAAATAGGGGGGAACGTGGTGTATAGATTTTTGACAGATACCACCCTGCCTTCCATATACAAGGTGTCATATTTCGGTAGATTGACGGAGTTCACTTCACTGTTTCTCACATCAGGCGATGATGTTCCGCTAATTGAGCCTCCCAGGGATTCGTACTTATTCATCAGGTGGGATGTTGACCCGGTGCCTATAAATGAAGATTTGGAGGTTCACTCGATATGGGAATTAATATGGTACAAATTGATGCTCCCAAATGCAGTGGACGTTAGAGTCTACGTTAATCGCAACGATCGGCAAGATATGTACTACTACACCAACCCAAGGGTACTTAACATTTCATGCGCGGATTACGTCCAATTCCACGGTACATTGGAATCTCTTCAAGAGCTGTGGTCATATCCCGCTACATACCGGAATAATTTACATCTTATTGGTACTAATGAACACGGAGATTATTATCAATTGTATGGAGACTGCATTTATGAACCGTGACTTCGGTAACAGCAAATGGTTTTGTGCCATATCCACGAAGTTACCGCATAATTATAAATATCGTGTGTTCAATCGCAATCCACCGTCTGAGGGGTCTTAAAGTGATCTTCAAGTCATCCGCCGAACTTATTATTCTCCTATAAGGTCAGCGGAGGCTAGGACGGTTTGGTGGTTTTTATGAAAAAGCAACAAACCAGTGAAAGCGCTAAGGAAATGGAAAAGATGCTGGCCGTGAGCCCGTACAACCAGCTTGCGCTCTCCGGTGTGGGCCCCATCAAAGACATAAAGATCTTCGATACCACTCTGAGGGACGGCGAGCAGGCGCCGGGAATAGCGCTGAGCCCGGAGGACAAGATAAGGATAGCGCTGGCCCTTGACGACCTCGGCGTCGATTATATCGAAGCAGGTTTCGCGGCATCCGGCCAGACAGAGAAGGAGACGATAACCAAGCTGTCCGGAATGAAGCTGGACGCGAGGATATGCAGCCTCGCTAGGACAGTGAAGTCCGATATAGACGCAGTCATAGACGCGGGCGTCGATCTCGTCCACACCTTCATCGCGACATCTGACCTGCACATGAAGTACAAACTGAAGATGACTCCCGAGGAAGTTAGAGCCAAAGCGATCGAGACCGTGGAATACGCCAAGGCCCACGGCCTGGAGGTCCAGTTCTCATGCGAGGACTCCACCAGGTCCAATCTGGATTTCATGAAGGCCATCCTGCTGGACGTCCAGAACGCCGGCGCGTCCTCCGTCAACATCCCCGACACCGTCGGAGTCATAATACCCCGTGCGATGGAGCGCCTGATAGGCGAGCTGCACAAGACGCTGAGCATCCCGATATCCGTCCACTGCCACAACGACATGGGGCTGGCCGTCGCCAACACCATTGCCGCAGTGGACGCGGGGGCCACGATATGCCATGTATGCATGAACGGAATAGGCGAGAGGGCGGGCAACGCCTCTCTGGAAGAGGTCGCTCTGAACCTGTTCGCCAACTACCGCGTGCAGACCGTGGACCTGAGCAAGATAGGCAGCGCCTCCAAGGTCGTGGAGAGGGTCACGGGGTTCGCTCTGGCGGGCAACAAGCCCATCGTGGGCAGGAACGCCTTCGCCCACGAGTCGGGGATCCATGTGCACGGCATAATGAACAACACCTCCACCTATGAGCCGTTCCTGCCTGAGCTGATAGGCGTGGACAGGCACATAGTCATAGGCAAGCATTCAGGCGTGCACTCCGTCCGCGGAAGGCTGGACTCGCTGGGAATAAGGTTCCCAAACGACCATATGAACGAGCTGATGGAAACGATCAAAAACATTGCGATAGGCGGGAAGATGATAGACGACGCGGAGCTGCTGGCCATCGTCGACAACATCCTGTGGAAGAAGGAGACCCTTGAGAAAACGGTGTCCTTGGACGAACTGACGGTCCTGACAGGAAAGAACACCACGTCGACCGCTACAGTGTCGGTCACAATGGGCGACGGCGAGAGACGCACCGCCGCGGAGACAGGCGTCGGGCCTGTGGACGCCGCCATAAACGCCATACGCAAATCAATCAACGAGAAGATAACGATGGAAGAGTACAAGCTGAGCGCGATCACCGGCAAGAGCGACTCCATATGCGAGGTCACCGTGATGCTGAAGAACGTTCAGAACGACGGCTCGCTGACCGTCGGCAAAGCGGTTGGTTTAGATATAGTGGAGACATCCGTGGATGCCACGATGGCAGCAATAAACAGGGATTTCGCAAGAAGGAGGAGAGAATGATGGGAAAGACGATCGCAGAGAAGATCCTCTCCGAGAAGTCGGGGACGGACGCCAAGGCAGGGCAGATTGTGGTTGCCGACATAGACTACGTCATGGTCAACGACGTCACAGGGCCTATAGCGTTCAGAGAGTACGGCAAGCTGGGCGCTGGAAGCATGTTCAAGGACCGGATGGTCCTCATACCAGACCACTACGTGCCCAACAAGGACGTGGCCTCCGCAGAGCAGGCCAAAGAGATGCGCGTCTTCGCCAAGGAGCACGGCATCGCCAACTATTACGAGGTGGGAAAGGGCGGCGTATGCCATCAGATGATGATCGAGGAGGGCTTCGCCGCTCCTGGAAGGCTGATCGTCGGCGCGGATTCCCACACCTGCACGTACGGCGGGATCAACGCGTTCTCCACAGGCATAGGCTCCACCGAAGCGGCCGTCGCTTTTGCCACTGGCCGCCTGTGGTTCAAGGTGCCTGAGACGATAAAAGTAGAGCTCACAGGGAAGTTCAGGAAGAACGTTGGCGGAAAAGACCTCATAATAAAGATAATCACCGACATCGGCGTGGACGGCGCAAACTACAAGGTTCTGGAGTTCCACGGCGAAGGGGTGTCCGGCATGACCGTCGCAGACCGCCTGGCAGTGTCGAACATGGCCATAGAGGCCGGCGGGAAGGCCGGCATCTTCCCCTGCGACCGGCTCACCGAAGCGTACGTGAAAGACACTGTGAAAGGGAAATATGCTCCGGTGTCGGCCGATTCGGACGCCGTATACTGCAGCGTGCTGAGATACGACCTCTCCAAGATAGAGTCCATGGTCGCGTTCCCCCACCTGCCCAGCAACGGGCATGCCGTCAAGGACACGAACGTGAAGATCGACCAGGCTTATCTGGGCTCGTGCACCAACGGGCGCATCGAAGACATGCGTATAGCCGCCGGAATAGTGAAAGGCAGGAAAGTATGCCCTGACGTGAGGTTCCTGGTGGTTCCCGCAAGCCAGAGGGTGTACCGCCAAATGCTGGACGAAGGGCTGATGCAGGTGTTCCTGGACGCGGGCGCGTTCATATCCGGGCCCACGTGCGGCGCCTGCCTGGGCGGGTACATGGGGATACTGGCGTCCGGTGAGAAGGCGGTGTCGTCCACCAACAGGAACTTCATAGGCAGGATGGGCGACAAGGACTCGGAGGTCTATCTCGCGGGGCCTGAGGTGGTCGCCGCCTCCGCCATCGCCGGCAGGATAGTCGTCCCCGACGAGCTGGAGGGATGACATGACAAAGATCGAGGGAAAGGCATGGGTGTTCGGCGACAACGTCGACACGGACCAGATAATTCCCGCAGAACGTCTGGTGTCCGTCAATCTGGGCCGCCTGAACGACTTCATCTTCGAAAAGGTCAGGCCCGGAGTGGCGCAACAGATTGAAAAAGGCGACGTGCTCGTCGCCGGGAAGAACTTCGGATGCGGGTCTTCGAGGGAGCACGCCCCCCTGTCCCTGATACAGGCGGGGTTCTCATGCGTGGTGGCGGAGTCGTTCGCCCGCATATTCTACCGCAACTCGATGAACATAGGCCTGCTGCTGATCGAGTGCAAGGCGGACGTGAAAGAAGGCGACGTCCTCTCTGTGGACACGTCCGACGGAAGGATCGTCGACAGGTCTGCCGGGAAGGAGTTCAAGTTTCAGGGGCATCCTCCGTTCATCGCACGTCTGATCGAAAGCGGCGGCCTTGTCAACCTGGTTAAGGAGGGGAAGTTTTGAAGCACCTCGCGATAATACCCGGCGACGGCATCGGCAAGGAGGTCGTGTCGGTAGGCACCGACGTGCTTGAAGCCGTTGCGCAGATATCGTCCTTCGACTTCGACGGGGAGCTGTTCGACATCGGATCCGACAGGTACCTCGAGACGGGAGAACTCCTGACGGACGAAGACATATCCGAGCTGAAGAGGAAGGATGCCATATATTTCGGAGCCATAGGCGACCCTCGGATCAAGCCAGGCGTGCTGGAGCAGGGGATACTGCTCAAGATGAGGGCGGCCTTAGACCAGTACATAAACCTCAGGCCGGTGACGTCCTGGTTCCCCCTCGTCCCCCTGAAGAGGGAGGTCC
The DNA here is from genome assembly GCA_031290095.1 of Candidatus Methanoplasma porotermitis. Classification (GTDB taxonomy): domain Archaea; phylum Thermoplasmatota; class Thermoplasmata; order Methanomassiliicoccales; family Methanomethylophilaceae; genus Methanoplasma; species Methanoplasma porotermitis. The sequence goes on along the minus strand of JAITOF010000030.1, from coordinate 6,943 downwards.
CGTTCGACATCCGGTTCCTGAGGGAGAACACCGAGGACTTCTACATGGGGGCGGGCGGCACGTTCGGCGCGTCATCCCCCAAGGCGGAAGTGAAGGTCAAAAGAGAGATGTACGACCTTGACATAGGCTTGGACGCGAAATCTTCCAACGGCGATGATTTTGCATTCGAGATCGGCCTGCTGTCCAGGAAGGGAGTGGAAAGGTTCGCAGACTATGCGTTCAGACATGCCGAGGAAAGAGGAGACGACAAAGTCACCCTCGTCGACAAAGCCAACGTCTGCACCCACATATACGGCTTCCAGAGGTCGATCTTCGAGGCCAAGTCGAAAGAGCACGGCATCCGCCTGGAGTACATGTTCGTGGACGCGATGGCGATGGCCATGATCGTCCGTCCGGAGACGTTCGGGACCGTAGCGGTCCCGAACCTCTTCGGAGACATACTCACCGACTTGGGGGCGCAGCTTCAGGGGGGGCTCGGCATGGGCGGCAGCGGCAACATAAACCCCGAAGGGGTGAGCATGTTCGAGCCGATCCACGGGTCCGCGCCCGACATAGCCGGGCAGGGGAAGGCAAACCCGATCGCCGCCGTCCTGGCGGCCCAGATGCTCTTGGACGAGCAGGGATGCCCGGACGAGGGGAAGATCCTGCGCGACGCGGTCAGGCACTGCCTTGACAGCCGCAAGACCACGCCAGACCTGGGCGGGAAGCTCAGGACGGAAGAGGTCGGCAGAGAGATATGCTCGTTCGTGCTGAACACCAAGAGGTGACGTCTTGCTTACATTGGAAATCTGCTTGGAATACGACCGCAAAAGGACGGCAGAGGCCGTCTACGAGGCCGTAGGCCCCGACAACGACGGCTACGTCGAGTCGGAGCTGCGCGGGAAGACGATCGTCATGAAGGCGGAGGCCGATTCCACGGGCGCCATGAAGAACACCGTCGACGACCTGCTCGCCTGCGTGAAGGCGGCGGAAGAGGCCGCCGGGCTGGCGTCCCTCCCCGAGGAAGAAGGGGAGTGAGCATGCAGAGCAAGAAGAAGCGGCTCGACGCCAGGAATAAGAACACGGACATCTTGGAGAAAAGAGGATACCGGGTATGCGAGCATCTCCCGCTCATCGACAAGGCGGACATGCGCGACGTGTCCGAGGTCAGAGGCCGCATGGCGGTCATGAGCGTCCTCCTCTACGCCGCCCATAAATGCATGACTCCCGCCGAGGCGATAGAGTGGCTGGAGCGCAACCGTCTCTACGGCCTCCTCTCTCCCAACGAGGTTGCGGCTCTTGAGAGCGTCGACGAGGACGACCTCATACCGTTCACGTGGTACGCCGAGGGGCTGTGCGCGCTCGCATGGCTTTGCAACGGGGACGTCGATGTCGACCCTGACGTGCCGGCGGACGAGGATTTGATGAATGGCCTTCCAGACCCCCGCTCGGACGCAGACGCCTCGCGCATGGGGTTCGAGGGGCTCCGCTCCGAGGCGGAGGCGTACGAGATGCTGGACCTGCTGTACAACGCCCATTGGTTCTTTGTGGACGAGAGGGTCGCCGGCCGTGCCGACATGGAGAAGGAGGGCGCGGTATACGAGCGCCGCAGGGCGCTGGAATGGGCGTTCGACGCGGAGACGGAATGGGACGACGTCCCGATGGACACGTGAGCGGGCGCATACGGCTTTTAGCGCGACTGCGTTTCGCAAATCGACGCCCAGTGTTTTGACGCGGATCGATATGTGTGAACGACAGCGTTCTGGCGGCGCAGGCGTGCTTTCAGCGAGATAGACCTCGTCAACGCGCAGTCCGTCAGGCCCGGGTTCATGAAGAAGATCCGAGAGGAGGGCGTCCTTGTCTACTCAAAATGACTTCCGCATCCTCCAGCGGATAATAGAATATTGCGAGCATGTCGAGCGCGCCAGGACGACGTTCGGCGACACGGAGGAGGACTTTGCGGGCAACAGGCACTATCAGTTCTCGTGCGCATTCTGCATAGAGCAGGCAGGTGAGGGCGTGAAGCACCTGTCCAACGAGGCCAGAGCCATGCATGTCACGGACTGGAAGGGCATATCGGGATTCAGAAACCTGATAGCTCATGGATACGGGAACGTGGCTCTCGACTTCCTATGGGTCGTCGTGAAGAGGACTGCGAGCGCATGCTCGCCGAGTTGAAAAAAACACCGTGACGCCTATTTTAGAACACACGTGTTTTGACGTAGCGAAACGCGGACGACATGAACAAGCTGCGAGAACGGCGGAACTCGTAGGCTACCCGAAAAGGACGGGCGGCCTCGATGTTCAGCGGAGGCCGAGCTTGCGTAGCGACTGCTCGCAAAGGGCCCTCATCTCGGGGATGTCGACGACCAGCGTCTCCCACAGGACGTGCAGATCTATGATCTCGTACCTGTGAGCTATGAAGTCTCGGAACCCCGTCACGCCGCTCCAGTCCCTGCTAGGATTGTTCGTGAGGAACTCCACAGACAGCCTCTTGACCGTCTCGCCTATCTGTGTGACATAGAACGCGCAGCTGCTTTGGAAGGCATGGCTTTCCAAAAAGTCCTCTTCGTCGGAGCCGAACGTCCTCATGTTGTCTTCGACGAGGTCGCAATACTCGATGATGCGCCGGACGTTATCTTCATCCCGATTCATACACCAGCCTCCTGTCCCGAGAGACCTCCTCCGCGAAGCCGGGCCGCAGGGACCTTTCGAACACTATGTCGACATTCGTGCCCAAGGCCCCTTCCAGGTCGGTCTTGAACCTGATCAGGCACAGCAAGCCATGTATGTCCCCAGGCTCGATGCAGAAGTCGTGGTCGCTGCCATCGGCGAAGTCCCCCCTCGCCCTGGACCCGAAGAGGTACATCCTCTCGACGCCGTACCTCGAGGCGACGGGCGCGACCGCCTCGCGTATCCTCTCTATCTCGGAGTCAAGCCCGCTCATGGCGCGTAATCGGCTTAGCGGCTATTTATACGTCTCTCGGTTGCAGGGATTCTACGAAGCCATATCGCGCCCCGATGAAGCGGCGGGCCGTCAGGCCCGCACACCACTTTCGAGCTTGTTTGAAGTTATTTCGAAACTTTGAACCCGCTCTAACCCAATTCCACCATTTGACGTGAAGAGCCTTGAAATATCTTTTCTGGCGGAAGGCTCCGATGAAGCGTGCCGCACGCCCTAAATACATGGATTAGTCAAAGTTGCAGGACCCTGCGGGCGTCTGACGTGCCTGCGTCAGCTCTCGTCGCCCGCGCCGCTGCGCACTTTCACGGCGACGCCTTTCTTGAACGCCGATATCTCGTCTGATACGAGCATCATGCGGCCGGTCGCTATCACCTTGTCGGCGGCATCGACGACAATCACTTCGTCCATGGGCGTCAGCGAAGGATCGGCGTATGACACGAACTGGCAGAACACGTTCCTGCCTTCGGACACGAACGGCACGGCGTCGTCGACGACGGCGACCCTCATCACAGGGGCAGGCACGGCCGCGACGATACGGCATGCTCCCTCTTTCCTCAGAGTGTACAGGCCGTCGCCCGCCCTCATGGAAAGGACGTGCTCGCCGTCGGAGACGACGTTCCTGATCTTGCCGGTGTTGCGGCTCACCACAAGCTCGATCTTTCCTTTGAACAAGGACGCTGAAGCCTCATGGCCGAACTGATACGTCGCGACCGCCCTCGCTCTGAGGAGGTTCGCGTCGAACTCCTCAGTCCCGTCGTCCGGGACGTCGGACCATCTCACGGCCTCTTTGAACTTGGATTGAAGGAACGCCACGGAGAGCGACGCGGCGTCGGCTTTGGTCTCGGAGTCTTCCGTGAGCGGGAACACAGACTGCGCCAGAGGGTACATCTCGTCGAGCTCCGCAGGGACGGGCCCGAAGGGGGACACGACCACCGGGGTGTAGCCTGCCTTCCTGACCGTCCTGAACTCCGACTCGAACGCACGGCTGTACGGCTTCGACCCTTCGTCGTAGAACAGCGCCGCCTTGTCGGTCGGCGGGACGTAGCGCTCCATTATCCTTTTCGCATACTTGGAGAACGCTGGCCTCCCTCTGGTCTCCGTGCCGGTGTAGAACAGCGCGCCGTCCCTGCTGACCGGGTCGTACTTCTCCAGGAAGTCGGAATGGTCGCCGAGCCTCCTCAGCGCGTCGAGCAACGCAGGGTGCGCTCTGCATCTCATCTCTGCGAGCTCCCATAGGCGGCCCTCGCGTATGTACCTCTTGACGAGTAGCAGCTCGCCTCTGATCTGGTACAAGTTATGCTTGGCTATCGTTCTTGTACGGACTTGGCTGTTCATCTTCCTCAGGCCATCAAGGGTTATTCCACGGCAGGCAGGGCACGTGCAGTCGAGAGACTGCATGTCCTGAAGACGGAACGTGCCGTCGATGAACATCAAGCGGTCGTCCCTTGCGAACTTGGCGTACGAGGCGGAGTCGAACAGGTCGCAACCCATGAGGGCGGCGAGCGCGAATATCATCGGGTGCCCGGCGCCGAACAAATGTACAGGGCGGTTCGGGTTGAGCCCTTTCTTCGACGATATGACGATATCGACGAGCTCGCGATACCTGTACTGCTCCATCAAGGGGACGATTCCGCCGATCGGATGGACGTCGATGTCCATCGAGGCCATCTTCCTCGCGCAGTCTTCGCGCAAGTCCGTGAACACCGATCCCTGGCCGACTCCGTTTATCATCATGTCGCCTTTGATCTCGCAGGCCTTCTGCGTCCTCTCCAACGTCACGACGATGGATTCCGCGGTCTTTTCTTTGGTCCAGAACGGCTCGGTGAATATGTCCAGAACGGTGCCTATGTCGGTGCCGATGCTCTTCTGGAACTCCACCATCTCTTCGTTGGTGACCTCAACCTCTCCATACATGTGGCTTTGGAACGTTCCCGAGTCGGTCATGATTATGCCGGGAAAGTCCAGCATCTCGTGAAGGCCGACGCTCTGCGCCTTCTCCCTGAGCTCTGGAGAGTTCTTTATTATGTACGAGTTCGTGATCAGCGCCCCGAAGCCGAACTCCTCGTAAAGCTCCCGAGGAGTCACGGTGCATATCTTCGGGTTCACGACCGGGAGGAGGGCGGGCGTCTCTATGGCGCCGGAGCGGGTCTCCAGTTTTCCTATCCTTGCCAATCCGTCCCTTCTGGTTATCTCGAACATCGCCACTCCATCGGGAGGGCTGATTTAAACCATTCTGCCGTTTATTATGTCGGCATACGTCTTGGAGACGGCGTTCTTGACCAAGACGTCGGGGACGTCTTCGATCACGTCCCTCTTCCAGTCGAGGGTCGGGCGGTCGAACCGTATGACGCCGACCTTTCCATGGTCGCAGCTCTCCTCGACCTCCAGCATCTTGATGTCCAAGCCTTCCAGTATCTCGTGTATGCTCTTGCCGTTGATGTACACCATGTTGACGCCGGCATGCTCCGAGGACGTGAACTTCGAGGATATGTCCGCGAGCTGCATCTCGCGCACGAGCTTGCTCAGATAGTCGGACATCTCTTCTATCGTGCATCTCCTTATGTTCTCGTCGTCCTCAGGCTCGGCGGAGTGCCTGTATTCTATGTCGATCATGGCCATTGGAGGACAATATCGTCCTGCAGGTTAAAATCATGTTCTCAGGTACGGAAAAGGTTGGGTTCGCAACGGCTCCGACATGCCATGCACGCTCGGAACAAAAACGAGAAAGTGAGAACCGGGAATCGCTGACGCGAGTTTGTCCAGGCTTACCTCAAACTTCTATCGGCCTTCAAACTATTTAATCCTGTTTTCACTCGAACTTCCGACGGACATGTTCCACGACGCAGGGGACGGATTCTCGAAGACGGATGCGTTCTGTATGGGCTTATGGAAAAGACCAGAAGGTTGTTTGGAAGGGGTTTGAGAGAAGAGGTTGGGGAAAGGGTTTGGATCCGCGCTCGACGGATTGACGCTCACTCCGCTTCTATCGTGACCGTCGCCGTCACGTCCTCCTTGGGTATCTCGTAGTCGTTGCCAACGCGGGCGGGAGACTTCCACTTGCCGTCCTCGCCTATGCGGTACTTCACGTTCGAGTTCGCGTCCCCTTCTACGGAGAAGCGGTACGCCTTCCTGTAGCGGGCCTTGTCCTTGCCGACTATCGGCACGGACGACGCGATCTTGACCACTGCGAAGGACCTCCCGGGGCCGAAGACGAACCAGAAGACTGCGGCGCCTGCCGCGACGGCGATCAAGACCGCCGCTGTCGCGAGGAGGGCGACGGCGGAGAGGCCGTCTCCGCCGCTTCCTCCGTCGCCGGAGCCGCCGTTGCCAGATCCGTCTCCGCCGTTCCCGGAGCCGTCGCTGTCGCCGGGGTCGTCAACCGCGACGGGTACGAAGGGCTTGGACGTCACGCTTATCGTGTGGCTGGAGGCCACGGCGGAGAACGTGTACGACCCCGCCGAGACGGCGGAGGGGGTGCTTGCCCCGTCCACCGCTACGTCGGCTATGGCGTAGCCGGCGTTCGCGGAGAACGAGAACGTGACGCTCCCTCCCGCCGCGACGCCCACGGAGCCGGACGGCGTTATCGTCGCTCCGGAGTCCGCATAGGCGGACACGGTGAACGACGTCGCGGGGCCGGACGGCGAGAACGTCGCCGATATCGTGTGGTTGACGATCGCGTTGTTGAACGTGTACGACCCCGACGAGACGGCAAGCGCGTTGTTCGTCCCGTCCACGAGCACCTGGGATATCACATATCCCGCATCCGCGGAGACCGTGAACGCCTGGCTCCCGTTGTACGCCACAGGCACGGAGCCGGACGGGGTTATGGTCCCGTTCGGACCAGCGGAGGCGGTTATCGTCACAGAGGGCGGGGTCGCCACGAAGTTCGCGGCGTACGACCCCGTGGACGAGATCCCCGGCAGGGCGGCGAGCGGCGAGGGCGCCGAGCCGGTCCACCCGGTGAACGAGTTGAGGGCGCCGGCCGTGGCCGTGAGCGTC
>JAITOF010000006.1 GCA_031290095.1 Candidatus Methanoplasma porotermitis | reverse complement strand
AATCGCCGGAATTGTACATCGCTTTGACGTACAGGGTTGTCGACCCATACCCGCTCACAGGGAACGACGCGCCGGGCGCCAGTATCTTCCCGGCATCCTTGTCGCAAACAACCAGCGTCCAACCGTCATGGGATCCGGCGAATGCGGCGCTTAGCGTGACGTTCTTCTGATAGTTGTCGTTGTTCTTCACGGTCACGGCGTACATGTACTCATAGCCCGTGAGGGCGTCTGGAGACGCGCCGTCCGTCCCTGCAAGGTCCACGTATGTGTCTGTGGTTCCTGACGGGGATATCGCACCGCCGTCGATGACGTAGGTTCCCAAGGCGTTGCCGCCGAGCGCAGTCGCAGTCACAGACAGGTTGGAATTTCCAGCCCCGATCGCCACGGAATCGTAGGTGCCTGAAACGACGACGCTTGCCGTTGATTTGGCATCGACTACGACGGTGTACGTCCTGTCGAGCATCCATCCGCTTCCGGCCGTCACCGAGTAGCTTGTCTTGTAGTCGCCGGTGTTGTTGACGGCGAGCGTGAACGTGCCTCTCCCTCCAGAGAAGTTGAAGCCGCTGCCGCTCATCTCAAGAGTGGACTTGGACCCCGTCGTCAGCACAGGGAAGTGTATTGCCGCATCCTCCTTGACTTGCGAGCCCGGCACGGAGGCGCTGCCTGTATAGGTGTACTCCGTGGTGCCCACCAGCCTGGTGACTTTGGCAGACAACGCAAGGCCTATTCCCTCCGGCACGGTTATTTCGAACGCGCCCTTGGAGACGCGTGCGGTGATGGTCGCGCTTCCGCTGACGACTGTGATGTTGCCGTCCGCCACCGCGCCGACATAACCCGTGACGACGACTTTCTTGGCTTTGACTGACAGGTCGACGGTCGGGCTGCCGGACGCCGAGTTCACATTGGCGTATGCGATGGTCTCGCTGTCGCCTGTGCCGGCGACGGCCTGGAAGAGATAGCTCTTGCCCGCATCTACGTAGTACACCAGAGAATTGTCAGGATCCTTGCTGTATCTGCCCGCCTGGCTGTTGCCAGACGCATCCGGCTCGTCCGTAGGCGTCACGGTGATCTCGTCCGTAGACGACGCGTTCAGCGTCACCTTCACGGTGGCCGGAGCATCGAACGTCAAGGCGCCCGCGTGCCCGGGGTAGACGTACACGGTGCCGGTGTAGTAGTGTCCGGTGGACCCTGCGATCTTCGCAGTGTATTGGCCGGGCAGCACGCCCGTGGCAGACGACGACACGTTGTACACCTTCGAGGAGTCGTTGTACAACGTAAGCTCGATCGGATACGGGCTGGTGACGTTCACGTTTTTCACGTACTTCGTGGAGTCTGTCCCAGGGTTGCCGTCGAGCGTCCATGACATGGAGCTGTCGCTTGTGCCGACCCCCACGTTGGAGCTTTGCTCGTCCATGTGGAACTGAGGGGTGTCGAACGCTTCTGCTTTCAGTTCTCCCCCGTATTCGCCGGGTACGACGAATATCGCTTTTCCGGAGATGTCCGTCTTCATCGTGAGGATGTAGTCGGTGTTGCCGATCGTCATCTTGAACTGCACGTCTGCGAACGCCAAGGCCTTGGTGCTGCCCGACGACATGTTCGTCGTGTACGACAGGGTCAGGGTCACGTTGCGAGACTCGTCCATCTTGATCGTGCCGAGGTCGGTGTCTCCGGAGACGTCCACGCTCTTCAGCGACGCGTTGCCGCTGGCGTATGCGTGCATCGAGTACTTGCCCGCAGGCAAGAACGCGGCGAACTCACCTTCCTCGTTCGCGCTGAACACGTATGTCGCGCCATCCTCGCCGTAGAAGGTCGCAGTGCCTGTGATCTTGTCTCCGTTCACGCTGTTCAACGTGCCTTTGACGTTATATCCCGCGTGCGCCACGAGGGCGATTCCCGACCCGGAAGAGCTTCCGACGTAGACCCTGTCGCCGCTGACCGCGTACGCAGTGTAGATTCCGTTGTTGATGCCGCCGCTTGTCGGAACGTTGAACGTCCCTGTCGTCGACGACGCCACGAACCCTTGGGCCATCAGAGTGACGATGCTGCCGACCGGGGCGCCGGAGACGTGTATGCTCTTTCCGTCGTACGCCGTGATGTTCGTGCTTTTGCTGCCGTTGCTCTCAACGGTCACAGATGTCGTGGACACGGACACCTTTGTGCCTGTTATCGATATGACGTACGTACCCGGCACTACATCGAGGTCTACTTTGCCCTCGACGAGCGGGGCGCTGAACTGAAGGCCCGATGTGTTGTCCGTCGCCACCACTGTCCCCGAACTCAGGGTCGCTCCGTGGTCGTCGGTGGCGTTGACCGTCACCTTTGCAGTGGTGGCGGACACGCGAATCTCGTCGTGGCCTCCTGCCATGACGGGGACTGTGACCTGCGCAAGGACCGTTCCAGACTTGGAATATATTGTAAGGTCGTAAGTGTCAGGCATTATGTCGACAAACGTGAAGTGCCCTGCAACCGTGTCCACCTGCTCGGTTGCCCCGGACGTCTTCGCTTTGATCGTCACATACGCCGGCTCGGTGTAGTTGTTGCTCCCTACTCCGACCGTCCCCCCAAGTCCGGTGGCGGGCAGGTTGATTACGGACGGCATTGCAGATGCGCTGCGGTACGTCTCTATCAGCGTGCCCCCGGACGATATGGTGACATAGTACGGGGTCCCGTCGTCAGGGACTGCGACTGTGAAGTTTCCGTTCGCCTTCGTGGTCACGGAGGTAAGGAGCTTGTAGCTGCTGGTCTCGTAGGTCGGCTTCGCGTAGACGGACACGGTTATCCCCTCTGCCTTAGCCGGGCCGGTGTGGGACTGGTAGTTGACCGTGCCTGACACGGACTTCGTGTTCCCAGGGTCGAACTCTAGGAGGACCACGGACGACACGTAGTTGATCAGCCCGCCCTTGTCCTTCTGCAGAGCCATGGCGTCGTAGGCGTCCATGTCCTTCCACCCCTCGGACGAGGTCGTGGCCTTGTCGTCAGGGTTGTACTGCACATGCCAATATGCGACTTTGAACCCGCTCAGCCCGTATCCCGGCAGGGACTTGACCTTGCCGTCGCTCAGCGCGAGCGCGTTGAGGAACTCGCTGTAGCTGCTGTACCCCGCAACGGCGGGGGACGGGCCTATGAGCGCCCTCCAGACGAACGTGTCGTACATGGCGTCGGTGTATGTCACGGAGCCGGAGTATTCGTTGTACATCAGATAGCTGAAGAACTGCGTGGACGCGCCGTAGCCGTCGGTGCTGTAGCTGCCTAGGTAGGCCATCGTGCCGAACGGCGAGCCGTCGTTGTAGTACAAGGGGAGCAACGATGCGTCGACTTCGACGTAGGATATGGAGTGCCCGCCCGTCGCGCAAACCGCCCCGTAGAACCTGTTGACGTCGCTGTCTGTCAGCACGGACGTGATGTACGACGTCACTACGAGGTAGACCGCGTTCTCTTCTGTGACCTCGGGGCTTATGCCAGGGTATTTGTCGATGTTGTCTTTGACTTCTTTGGCCGCAGAGGCGGGGTCGTTGACGTATCCTGCGATCGTGTCGTACTTCATGCCTGCGTCTGTTATCGTCGATTTGTACCTCTCGGCGCCGTCTGCGATTATCAGGCGGGTGGCCATGGCCGCGACCGCTGTCGGCCCGTCCTTTGCAAGCAACATGTTGGACACTGCGCTTGCGCCGTTGCCGTTTGCATCGGCAACGGTGTCGAAACCTCCGGGGGAGATTGCGCCGTTGGTATATGCGAACCATGACGCCAGGGCGCCGGTCTTAGGAATGTTGCTGTAGTTGTGCCAAAGGCTGTTGGTTATGCTCACGTCGTCAGTCTGGACAGTGTATCCGAGGCCTCCGAAGTATCCGTTGCTGCCGTCCGAGTTGGTCGGAGTCGACGCATCGACGGCGTAGACCAGGTTGGGCGCCGCGATGAGGACCACGATGGCCGCCACGAGTGCGAACGGAACGGGCTTGAGCATCTTTCTGAACGCTCCTTTGAAGCCGTTCCCTCTCATGTCGGAGATGTACTCCTTCACGTCGACCGTCCTTATGGCCAAGAGGATCATCGCGGCCGCGCCGATGGAGAAGCCTGCGCCAGCGACGATTGCGTAAGAGGACGAATACCACCCGATCGCGAACATCAGCAACAGCCACCACATGACGAACGCATATTTCCTGGAGTCCGCGTTACTGCGGTACTTCCACAGCATATAAAGGAACAGCAACACGGGGAGCCAGAGCGTCAGCCATCCGTAATAGCTCGCCATGGACGATATCGACGTGTGCCGGGCCACGGACGCCAGGTTGTTGACCAAAGGATTCTGGACGACCGTGTTGCCATGCACCATGGCGGAGTACAGGTCGTTCGAGAAGAACGACGCGAGCGCGAACACTGCGACGGCCAGGACGATTATCAGCGGTGCGGTGATCACCCACGGCTTGCTGACGGTTGCCGCGAACACTGTCGCGAGCAGAACCGCCAGCACCCCTATGGCGAACGGGCCGGAGATTATCTGGTCCCAAAGTCCAGCAGGCACGTAGTAGATCGCCGGTATGATCACTCCAAGCAGGATTGTCACTGCATAGGCCGCCACTGTCGGCGCGACTTCCTTCGACCTTATGCGGTCTACTGCCGCCTGTGCGAACATCATGAACGTCAGCACCAATATGAGTATGCGGAACTGTCCCCACGACAGCCCTATGAGGCCGAGAATGACCCCAGCGACGACAGTGTATATGAGCGCTTTCCTGTCTCTCGCTACAGAGAACAAGCTTTTCGATTGAATCTCGTCTATCCTCGTCATCACTACGAGCAACGCGTATATCATCAATGCGAACAGGAGCCCGACGAATGCGAACTCGGTCCCGTTCGAGAACACGGCAGACATTATCAGCAACGCGAACAGTGCGTAGAACAGCGCGGCCAGCAATCCGACTTTCTCATCGAACATCTTTCTGCCGATGAGGTAGACCGGTATGCATGTGACCGTCGCGAGGATAGGCGTAGAGAACGCCAGCACGCCGGCCGCCGCAGTGCTTGACGACACGCCGGCCGCCACTGCTATGGACGCCACCCCTGCCAAGAGGAAGTTCATCAGCGGAGGGTATGCATTGTTGGACCCGTACGGATAATTGGCGGCCGAATCGGTCAGCGAGTAAGAACCGTTGAGTATGCTTTCGATTATATGCAAGTGGTTAGATGCCGTGGAACCACCGGACAGCGCATAGTCGCTGCCCGCGGACACTCCGTATGCGAAGACGAATCTCACAGCAAAAGCCACAATCATTATCGCCAACAGCACTACAAGGCTCCGTTTATTTGTGAACCACCCTCCCGAATCGTCCTTGGACGATGCGGAATCCCCGCTTTCGGCGGGTTTGGCCGACCGTTTAGTTATTTTGCGCATTCCAATTTTCTCCTGTGTCAGGAATAACGTACTCATACTCGAATCTCTATTTATAGGTTTATAGACGCGTGCGCGCACCTTTCCAGCATGCTCGTGAGCCGGACGAACTTCCAGCGCAGGCGGACGCTCCTGATTCCTCAGAGCGCCGATCTTATCTCTGCGCATACGGCCTTGGCGGCCGCCGGCGGATCGTCTGAGCTGTATATCGAGCGGCCCACTATCACATAGTCTGCGCCTGCCGAGATCGCCGCGCCCGCGCTCCCGCCCTGCGCACCGACGCCGGGCGAGATTATTTTCAGGCTCCCCGCGACCTTTCGCAGGCCTCTTATCCTGTCCGGACGGGTCGCCGGCGCTATGAATCCCGACACGCCGCATCTTTCGCCCATCTTCACCATCTCCTCTGCATGGATGGATGTGAACGTCAGTCCGCCGGGATGGCTCATCTCCGTGACTGCATATACCTCTGCCCTTCCTGCCGCCCTTACTGCGGCCCCGAGGGAGTCCTCGCCTGTGAAAGCGTGCACTATGACTGCGGACGCGCCCCTAGCCACGGCGCCCCTGACTATAAGCTCCGCAGTGTTCGGTATGTCGGCGACCTTGAAGTCGCATATGACGTCTGACGTCTTAGCCAGCCTTGTGATCGCCTCCGGACCCGCAGACAGTACCAGAGGCCAATTGATCTTTATCGCGTCGACGTACTCAGACACGGAATCGGCTATGCGCAACGCCTTCTCAGCATCGGTCTCGTCCAAGGCGAGTATGAGCCTGGTCTCCTTCTTCATGCGTTTCTCAAGGTGCGCAAGGGTTATTAAAACATCGTGCCGATGCCCGCGCATGTTCAGGCGACATGATTGCGGATCTGCGTCCAACGGCCCGCTTCCAACAGGGTGCAAGCACTGTTACAAGGGGTCCAAGATGGTCCTGTTCGTCACGGGGAGGTGCGACGCTGGCTGCTTCTATTGCCCCGTGTCCGTCGAACGCAGAGGAAAAGACGTCGTGTTTGCCAACGAGATGAGGGTGCATTCGCCCGACGACATCATAAGAGAGGCCGAGTCGATGGACGCCGTCGGCACCGGAATAACCGGGGGAGACCCGCTCATCGCCTTGGACCGCACCTTGGACGCCATCCGCCTGCTGAAAGAAAGGTTTGGCAAAGGCCACCACATCCACCTTTACACCGCGAAGACGGACCTTGAAAAAGTGAGGCTCTTGGAGGCCGCCGGCCTTGACGAGATAAGGTTTCACATTCCGGTGGAGCGTTGGAGCTGCCCGCCGGAGGGCCTGTTGCGGGACATCGTCAAAAGCACCCGCATGTCGGTGGGCATAGAGGTCCCTTCCATACCTCACAGCGAAGAACAGCTTGACAGTCTGGTCTCTGCGGCTGAACGCGCCCGCGTGGAATTCGTCAACCTGAACGAGCTGGAATTCTCAGAGAGCAACTGGGACATGATGCATTCGCAGGGGTTCGACATCAAGGACGACATCTCCGCATCGGTGCTCGGCTCCGAGGAGACGGCGCTTTCTGTGATGAAGAGGCACCGCAGGATGAGGATGCACTTCTGCTCGTCGGTGTTCAAAGACGGCGTGCAGCTCAGGAATCGCTTGACGCGCCGCGCGATGCATGTGTCAGAGGAGTACGACGTCGTGACCCGGGACGGGACCATCCTGCGCGGGCTGGTGTACACCGACGACCTCGAAGGGGCAATGTCGCTCCTTGCCGACAGGTTCGGCGTGCCGTTCGGCCTGATGCGCGCCGACGCGGAGAGGGGGCGCCTTGAGACGGCGCCCTGGATCCTCGAGGAGATTGCTTCCGAGCTCCCTTACAAATGTTACACGGTGGAGGAGTATCCGACCGCTGACAGGCTTGAAGTGGAGAGGACCCCCCTGAACTGATTCTGACGGCGGCGGGATCAGTCCACGCTTATGCTCTGTATCTCGTGATGCCTGTTCACGATGTCCCGGGCTATGCGCAAGTTCTTGCCTGCCTTTCCGATCGCGCGGCCTTTGAGCTTGGGGTCCACTGTTATCGTGGCGTGGGTTATGTTCCCGCGTTGTTCGATGACCACGCTCTGAGGCCCGTATATGTGGAACACGTTCTTCACGAACTGCTCCGGGTCCTCGGAGTACTCGACGACCTGGATGTTCTTCCCGGTCATGTCCTTTAGCTTGATCACATGATCGCCTTTCTTTCCCACAGCCCTGTTGCCCTGTCCTTTCTCGACTACGAACACCAATTTCTCGTCGGCGTCCATACAGTCTATGGCATTCGTGTTCGTGATCTGTTCGAACAACGCTATGAACCTCAGCGTCTCCTCGGTAAGGACGATATCCGCAGACATTTCTCTCACAGCGTTAAGATGTTGGATGTGCCTTTGTCTATCACCGCTAGCGCGGAGACGGAGAAGGGTTTGCCGCACAATGCCCCGAGTTCCATGTTGTTTCCCTCGAACACGTGCACCTTCACGTCAATGTCGCCGGTCAGCACCCTGCTGGGGCAGTTTCTTGACAATATTATCATCTGTGCCTTGCCCGTTTTAATCGCTTTCTCTGTCTGGTCTACCCCGAACTCCACCTTGCCGGTGGTGATCGCGGCTTTCAATGCTCTGCTTATGTCTATCTTATCGCTCATTCCTTTGCCTCCTTTCCGGGAGTGTAAATCAAGTTTACTGCTCCGGTCCCCAATGTGACCGGCTGTCCCACAATGATGTTTTCGGTCACGCCTTCGAGGCTGTCGACCTCTCCGACCATGGCCGCGTGGAGCAGGTGCGCCGCGGTTATCTCGAACGCCGCCCTCGCCAGGACGGACGACTTCTTTCCGGACACACCGTGCCTCCCTATCGCCTTGACGTAGCCGTCGTTGGTCATCAGGTCGGCCACCAGCATGATGTGCCTTATGTCGACGTCCAGGCCCGCCTCTCCGAGGGTTCCCATGGCTTCATGGATGATGGAGTTTCTTGCCGCCTCTATCCCCAGGACGTCGGCGACCTCGAGGATGCTGTTGGTCATCACCTTGTTGGCCTCCACTCCTTCGATCCTCAGAACCTCTTTCAGGTTGCTCCCTTCCGTGACGATCTTCCAGGTCCCTCCCGTCTTGCTCAGGACGGCCCTGGTTATCCCGTCGATGCCCTTTATCTTGGCGTTGCGGATCGCGTCGTACATTACTTGGAGCTTCTTGTACGAGGCTTCGTCGGACGTCACGACTATGTCGAAGTCCGCGATCTTCACCATCCCGCGAACCGCTTTTGTTTTGTTGAGCCTCTCGACTATGTCCTCGGCGGCAAGGCCGTGAACCGTCATCTTCCTCACGTCAGGTTTGATGATCAGCCTCATGTTGGTTATGTCCGTCTCGACGGACGCGATGTCCAGGAGGGTGGTCATCTCTATCTCGTACGCCACGTGGCGCGCGACGCTCTCGTCCTGCGCGGCGATGCCGACGAGCGGGATCTCCATGGACGGGGTGCTGGGCACGCGCCTGGCGTCCACTATCTCTATCAGCCTGGGCAGCCCCTGCGTGACGTTGATGTTCGCGACTCCCGCATAGTGGAAGGTACGCATGTTCATCTGCGTGCCTGGCTCTCCCAGCGAATGCGCCGCCATGACTCCCGCGGACTCGTTCTTGTCCATCAGATGCGAGGTGTACATCCTGTTCGCCACTGTGAGCAGCTTCACGCACACGTCTTCGCCGAAGTCTGCGTTCTCTATCGCTCTTGAGACGTCGGTTATTATCTTGAGCGGGAGGGACATCCCGAGCTTCTTTGCGAGCTCGTCGAGCTTCCCTTCCGTCGCAGTTATCGCACGGCTGTTGAACACTTCTTCCATCGGCTCTGCGGGCGCGGCCTCCGGGACCGTCTTCTTCGCTTTGCCAGGCGCGGGAGAGCGGGGAGACTGCTTGCCGATCTTGGCCAGAGTGGCCTCGGCCTCCTCCTCTGTGAGGCCGAGCGCGACGAGCTCCTCCGCTCCCGCCGCGCCTATGGCGCTCAGCGTGCCGTGCTTGTTCAGCAACAGCGCCGCAACCTCTTCGCTCACTCCCCTGCTGAGCAATGCCTTCAACGTGTCTTTCTTAGCCACTTACTCACCTCCGCCTTCGTAGTCTGCGTCCAGCTCCTCGTAGTCCTCGCTCTCTTCTTCCTCGGTGTATTCCATCTCGTCCTTCTCCCTGGAGCCGTAGTCGTCGCCGACGTCGCGGTCGTCCATGTGGAGCATGACGTTGGCCTCGTCTCCGAGGACCTCCGCGAAGAGGTCGTCAAGGTCGATCGCCTTGCCCCTGACTGTCCTGGCAGGGTCCACCCCGTCCTCTCCGTATTTGAACTGTATCACGGTCCCGACGGTGTTTCTCACGGTGCCGTCGTTGGTAAGCTTCAAATCTTCGAGCGCGGAGACGAGCCTCCTCTGCATGTAGCCCGACCTCGACGTCCTGACCGCAGTGTCGACGAGGCCTTCCCTTCCTCCCATCGCGTGGAAGAAGAACTCGGTGGGGTTCAGCCCGGATTTGTACGAGTTGGAGCAGAACCCTCTCGCGTACGCTCCGAGATCTCCCTTCTGGAAGTGGGGGAGGGTCCTGTTCCAATATCCTCTGGACAGCCTCTCTCCACGAACAGCCTGCTGACCGACGCACCCCGCCATCTGAGACAGGTTCAGCATCGATCCCCTGGCGCCGGCCTTGGCCATTATCACAGCGGGGTTCTCCATGCCTAAGTGCCTCCCCGCGACTCGTCCGGCCTGGTCACGGGCCTCTCCGAGGACCTTCATGACCTCCACCTCCAGCGTCTCCCTGAGGGACCTGCCGGGCATCTGCTCGAGCGTGCCTTCCTGGTAGGACTCCACAAGCTCCGACACCTTGTCTATGCACTCTTGGTTGAAGTCTGCTATCTCCAAGGCGGCCTCGTCGGGGATGTCTTCGTCCCCTATGCCTGTGCTGAACCCGTGGTTCATCAGCGCGCCCAGGGCGAGCCTGGTCACTTCGTTGATGAACTTCGCGGCACGGTCAGAGCCATAGTCCCTGGCGATCCTGTCGAGGACTTTACCCTTGCTGTTGCCTATGCCTTTCGCGTCTATCGTGCCGCAGAGCAGCTCGCCGTTGCGGATCTTCACGTAAGCGTCGAACTCGCAGGCGTCCCTCTTGCACTCCTTGCAGTTCTGGCATATGCTGGATTTGAACGTGGTGCGGAAGTCTTTCGGCAACACTATGGAGAAGAGCTGCTTCCCCGTCCAGTATTCCTTGCCGTCGCCGTCCTTGAAAGGCTTCGGCACCTCGATGTCGGAAAGTTTCGAGAGGATGTTCATCGCGTCGAACCTGTCGAAACGGGGATTGTCGTGAGTAAGGAAGTATGCCCCTGTGATGTGGTCGTGGATGGCTCCGATGATCGGGCCCCCGTACCTAGGCGACAGGATGTTCTCCTGGACCTGCATGAGTATGCGGGCCTCTGCGCGGGCCTCGTCCGACTGGAGGACGTGAAGGTTCATCTCGTCGCCGTCGAAATCCGCGTTGTACGGGGGACAGTCGCACAGGTTGAACCTGAAGGTGCGGCCGTCCATTATCCTCACGCGGTGGGCCATCATGGACATCCTGTGCAGCGAGGGCTGCCTGTTGAACAACACGATGTCTCCGTCGACGAGCTGCCTTTCGACGGTATAATCGACCTCTACGTTGGATGCCACTTCCTCGGCGTTGCGGGGGGTGACCCTGATCCTCCTTCCGTCGGACCTTATGACGTAGTTCACTCCGGGAAGGTACGCGCCTGCGCTCGTGTTCGCCGGCTCCGGCCCACGGGCTACCATCTCCCTGATCTTGGCTATGTTGTGCTCGTTCACGTGGACCGGCACGGTCAGCTCCCTGGCCGCTTTCTCCGGCACGCCCACCTCGTTGATCGAGAGCATCGGGTCGGGAGATATGACCGTACGGGCGGAGAAGTTCACACGTTTTCCGGAAAGGTTGGACCTGAAGCGCCCTTCCTTCCCTTTGAGCCTCTGGGCCAGCGTCTTGAGCGGGCGACCCGACCTGTGCCTTGCAGGCGGTATCCCTGACGTCTGGTTGTCGAAGTACGTCGTGACATGGTACTGCAGGAGCTCCCACAGGTCCTCCACGATGAGCTGCGGCGCGCCGGTGTCGCGGTTCTCTCTCAGCCTCTGGTTGATCCTCAGCACGTCGACGAGCTTGTGGGTGAGGTCGTCCTCCGACCTGTCCCCGGAGTCCAATGTGATGGACGGCCGCACTGTGACGGGAGGGACGGAGAGGGCGGTGAGTATCATCCATTCCGGCCTGCATGTCGCCGGGTCCATGCCTAGGGTCCTGAGGTCCTCGTCGGTGATGCGCTCGAGCCTCTCGCGAACCTCTTTGGGCGTGAGCTTGTGGTTGTCGTCGACCTCCCTGAATGTGGTCGGCTTGTCCAGCTTGATCTTTATCTGCTCGGCGCCGCAATAAGGGCACACGCCTCTCGTCGAGGCGTCCTTCGCGGTCTCCTTCGAAAAGTTCTTTATGTCTATCGTGCCGCTGCCGAGGTCCCTCATCCCGCTCATGTCGCTCCTGCGCACCTCTATCTGGTCGGCGGTCAGCATCAGCCTCCCGCAGCTGCGGCAGGTGCTCTCGAGCATGAGCTTTATGTCTTTTATGAACCCTACGTGGATCACCGGCATGGCCAGGTCGATGTGCCCGAAGTGCCCCGGGCATTCGTCCACCTTGCATCCGCAGGTCTTGCAGCGAAGCCCGGGCTCGATGACCCCCATGTGGGGGTCCATGAGCCCCATTTCGATGGGGTAGCCTTCGTCGTCGTACGTGTCTGCCGTTATGATCTTGGTGGCGGACATCTTCCTTATCTCGTCGGGGGAGACGCAGGAGAACTTTATCGATCCTATCCTCTTTGTTATTCCGCGCATCATGTCAAGTCCTCCAGTTGAAGCCTCATGGCGACACCCAGGGCCAGGAGCTCGTCCATCAGCAGCTTGAACGCGTACGACGTCTGTACCAGGTGTATGCTTGCGTTGTTCTTGCACACGGGGCAGTACAGCGAGCCGTGCCTGTCCATTATCGCGATATGGCCGCAGTTGGGGTTGCCGCAGATATACTGCTGGGTCCCGTCCGATTCGTCCAACAGGCGATCCTTGATCACCATGGCCGCGCCGTGGCCTATGAGGCAGTCGCGCTCCATCTCGCCGAACCTGAGGCCTCCCTGCCTGGAACGTCCCTCGGTCGGTTGCCTGGTGAGTATCTGCACGGGCCCTCTCGAACGCACGTGCATCTTCCCGCTGACCATGTGGTGCAGCTTCTCGTAGAATATCACTCCGGTGTACACTTCGGTCTGGATCATGCGCCCCGTCTTGCCGTCGTACATCACTTCCTTCCCGTTGTTGCTGAACCCGTTCCTTACAAGCCCGTCGCGGATGGATTCCTCGTTCTCTCCTGAGAACGCGGTGCCGTCGATGATACGGCCTTCCATGGATCCTACCTTGCCGGCGATCATCTCCAGCACGTGGCCGATGGTCATACGGGACGGTATCCCATGGGGGTTGACGACGAGGTCTGGCGTGACGCCGTCGGACGTGAAAGGCATGTCGCACTGGTCGACGAGCCTTCCGACGACTCCCTTCTGCCCGAACCTGGAGCAGAACTTGTCGCCGAGCTCGGGAATCCTCTCGTCCCTGATTTTGACGCGCACGAGCCTCGAGCCGTTCTCGGACTCGGTGACCATCACCGAGTCTACATATCCCTTCTCTCCGGGCCTTACGGTGACGGAGGTCTCCCTCCTCTTCTGAGGCGTCAGGAAGTCGGTCTCCTCCTCCAGGAACCTGGGCGGCGAAGTCTTCCCTATGAGGACGTCGCTGCCGTTGACCTCCGACTCGGGAGATATCAAGCCGTCCTCCCCGAGGGAGGCGTACGCGAAGTCGGCGCGGGCGCCCATTATGTCAGGGGACGGTATCTCGAAACGGTCCTCCTGTCCGCCGGGGTAGCGGCGCTCCTCCGAGCGGTAGGACCTCAGGAACGAAGACCTTCCAAGCCCTCTCTGCACCGAGCTCTTGTTCATGACCAGCGCGTCTTCTATGTTATAGCCGTGGTACGACAGCACGGCGACGCAGAAGTTCTGCCCTGCGGGGCGGTGGTTGTACCCCATGAACTCCATCGTCTGGGTCTGGACCATGGGCACCTCGGGGTAGTGCATTATGTGTCCTCTCGTGTCGGGCCTGATGCGATAGTTCGCGGCAGGTATGCCCAGGGCCTGTTTCGCCATTCCCGCGCCCATCGTCACACGGGGCGCGGAGTTGTGCTCCGGATACGGGACGATGCCGGACGCGACGCCCAGGATCACCATGGGGTCGATCTCCATGTGCGTATGCTCCTTGGTTATCTTGGAGTCCACGGTCATGTCCCGGCCGCACCACTTGCATCTAAGCACCGCCCTCTCCTCCTTGCCGGGGTTCATCCAGTCCGCGTTGGTGGGCGATAGGGCGTGCTGGCAGTGCTCGCACCTTCTGGGCACGGAGTATGCCTCCACGAGCACGAGCGCGTCCTCTTCCTCTTCGGCGTCGATCCATTCGATTATGCCTTCGCGGAAGAGGTCGTTCCAGGAAACTTTGCCGTCGCGCATCCCTTCGATGTGCTTCCGGGTGATCATGGTGCGCCCGTCCTTCAGAATCATGAGCGGGCGCCTCAGGCGGCCCTCGTCGCAGTTGATTATCACTTCTTTCATTTCGCTGTCGTGGCGTATGTTCACGCCGTGGGGGAGGAGGCCGTACCTCCTGCGGTCCCGTATCTCGCTGACGAGCTTGGCCGCGTCGCGATGCGTGCCGACGAGGTCCCCGTTCACGTACACGCGGGTGCCCTCCTCTTTCACCAGGCAGAGCCCCAGCTCCTTGAGCATCCATTTGACGTCGTTCTCCGGGAATCCCTCGGATACGTCGATGATCAGGGCTGCGTTCTTCACCAGGCCGCAGTTCTGGCCTTCGGGCGTCTCTGACGGGCACAGCCGTCCCCACTGGGTGGGGTGCAGGTCACGGGCCTCGAAGTGAGGCTGGCTCCTTGTAAGCGAAGACGTTATCCTCCTAAGGTGCGACATGGCGGACATGTTGGACGTCCTGTCGAGGAGCTGAGACACTCCAGCGCGGCCTCCGACCCAGTTGCCGGTGGCGAGCGCGTGCAGGAGCTTGTGCGTCAGGAGGTCGGGGCGGATGGAGGACGATATGTTGAGCTCGCTCTTCTTCCTGCCCCAGTTTCTCTCAAGCTGGTATTTCAAATCCTTCATGAGGCTGCTGAAGCTGGTCCTGAACAGGTCCTCCATCAGGTCGCCGGACAGCTTGAGCCTCTTGTTGGCGTAGTGGTCCTTGTCGTCCTCTTTCCTCTTCTTGAGGGAGAGCTCCAGTACGGAGCGGGCTATGCGGCCCAGATAGATCGCCTTTTTCATGCGGTCCGCCTCCGTGTCGCCCAAGTGGGGCAGGAGGGAACGGTCCAGTATGCTCTCGACCTTCTTCGTCCTATACTCTTTGGCCTGTCCTGCCGCGAAGTTCCTTTCCAAGAAAAGGATCGCGTCTTCTTTGGTGTGGTATCCGTTAGGAGGATAGTTCTTCTTGTCCAAGGAGCTTTCGATGTTGGCGTAGACGATGTTGGCCATCGCCTCGTCGGAGACGATCGTGTCGTATATCTCGGCGTCGGACTCCATGCCGAGCGCTTTCATTAGGGCGACGAGCGGTATGGACCCGGACGCCACTGGCACGGACACCAAGACCATGCCGTCTTTCTTCTTTTCAACAAGCGTCAGCGCGCGGTACCCGTCCTTCTGGGAGAACACCTTCGCAATCTCCACTGCAGAACCGTACTTCTCGTTGTATTCGACCATGACCCTGTTGGGCGCTAGGTCTTCGAGCGTGATGAGGGCCCTCTCCGTCCCCCCGATTATGAAATATCCGCCGGGCTCTCTGGGGTCTTCCTTCTGCTTTATGAGCTCCTTGAGGTACTCCTCCTCGGTCAGCTTGCCGGAGTCGAGGTGCTTCTCCATTATGCCTTGGTTCAGGTTGCACCCGCTGGACCTGACCATCATCGGGAGGTCGCCGACGCGCACCCATTTCTCGTTCTCAGGCATGTCCTTCTCCACGCCGTCCTCGAGTATGTCGAAGCGGACGAACACGGACGTCAGGTAGTTGAGGTTTCTGAGCCTCGCTTCCATGGGGGTGAGCTCATGGCTGTATCCGTTGGCCTCCATGACCTTCGGCTCCTCGATTCTTATTGTGGAGTCCCGGACGTCGACGTTGCCGTTCTCGTCCCTCTTCCTTCCGATCCTTATCTCGATGTTCCTTCCGGCGGTGCGCTCTGGGTCCAGTTTGATCACCCCGCGCTCGGCGTCGTCGGTGGGCACTCTGATGTCGTCGACGATCTTCTGCATCCTGCTGTTGGGATTCCCAGGAGTGGCCAGGAAATCGTCGAAAGACGAGATATGGTGGTTGACGATGTTCTTCTCAGCGAAATATAACTTTACAAGATCCCTCAATTGTTCACCCCTTTGTCACCAGTCTGTACGCTACGAACTCCTGCGCCGTCTCGCTTTTTCTGACTATGCACACTACGCGGCCCTCCGCGATGGGGCCGTGTATGCTCTCCAGCACCCTCACCCCTGCGTCGCCGCTCCTTATTTTGGGAAGCTGGTCGCGAGTCATCCCCATCTGGCTGAGAATCCCTTCGGCCTCCTCCTCTGAAAGGAGGTGGTGTTCCGGCACTAGGACGTGCTTGAGTACGTTGAACGAAATATTGTCTGCTGCCATTTATTCACCTTCCGGTAATGCCCGCTCCCGGTCCGCGGGAAACATGTTTAAGAAGTTCGTCTGCGTCATGCTTTTTCCTCATACTTGATCTGGCCGTCGATCGCTCATGAGAACCCACAGCGGGCCTGAAGGGATTCGAACCCTTGACCACCTGATTAAAAGTCAGATGCTCTACCTAGCTGAGCTACAGGCCCTTGGATATCTTAAGCTCGTAGGCGGATGAACGGTTGATTGTATATAATGATTCTTAAGGAAGAGACCGTTTACCGGACGGGTGCGAAGCTTCGAGACAGCTCCCGACGACACCCGATGCGCATTGCACAGACAATAGCCACAAGCTATAAAAACCATCTAAACGCCTGACATGCCGAGATTTACTGAAACGCAGCCTTTGCAAGCCGGCGGACGATGTGGGCGACAACGCAGATTGGCGCCATGATGCAGGCCTATTGGGGATTTCACACGTGAAGCCGGGAAGGCGCACAGCAACTTCACGCCCATGATCAGGGCGATGTCCGCGTCGTTCCGAGGTTCGTACGCCCTAAATGCGGCCTCGTGCGAAGCCTCGGAGGCAACCCGCCCCAAGTGGCGGGGGGGGTACGTCGCGCAATAACACGTTATCCTCAGCGCAAGCCCTGTCTGGCGTCGGTGAAAGCGGCTATATGTGGCGAACTCGGGTTATACCAACATTACGATAGAGGATTTCTGCTTATGACTGCGCCGACCCTCTCAAAAACCCAACTCCACCATTTTGTCGGGGGAACCCTTTTTTATCATATTTCTTCGACCAGCTCGAACTGGCTGTTGTAGAGTTCTGCATAAAACCCTCTGCGCGACATCAACTCTGAGTGCGTCCCACTCTCCACGATGTCACCATCGTCAATCACCAATATCTTGTCAGCATACTTGATTGTCGATAACCTATGTGCAATGATGAAGGATGTTCTTCCTTTGGTCAGATTGTTCATAGCCTCTTGAACAATGCGCTCAGTGCGGGTGTCGACAAAACTTGTTGCCTCATCCAGGATTAACAGTGGTGAGTCCTTGATTAAAGCGCGAGCTATAGTGATCAGTTGCATCTGACCTTCCGAGATGCCAGTTGCATCATCAAAAACAGTGTCGTACCCATCGGACATAGTCATTATGAAATGGTGCAACCCTACAGTCTTGCATACTTCTATCACGTCCGCGTCAGAAACGCATTCTTTGGAGTAGATGATGTTCTCTTTAATTGTGCCTTCGAACAGCCAGGTGTCCTGAAGAACCATGCAGAACTGTTCGTGCACATTCTCGCGAGAGATCTCTCTGGTAGATACACCATCAAGCTGTATTTCTCCACTGTCAATCTCATAAAACCTCATTAGCAGATTGACTATTGTGGTCTTTCCCGCGCCAGTCGGCCCGACAATGGCGACCTTCTGTCCAGCCTTTACGCTGGCAGAGAAATCCTTGATGACAATCTTGTCTGGAGTGTATCCAAACCTGACATTCCTAAACTCCACATCCCCTCTCACTTTGTCAATACGCTTCAATTTCTGACTCTCGTCGTCAAGCTCCTTTTCCTCCAGAAATTCGAACACGCGCTCGCTTGCTGCGGCGATCCTCTGCAGACTGGTAGCGGCCTGCGCGAACTGCAAGAGAGGCCACGTGAACAATCTGACATAGACAATGAATGCAACTATCACTCCGAATGATATCGCGCCATTTATCGTCAATACAGCGCCAACGATGCACACGGCCAAATATCCGAGATTGCCTACGAAAGACATTAGTGGCATCATCATGCTGGAGAAGAACTCAGATTTCCATCCACTCTCGTATAGCCTAGCATTTATATCCTCAAAATTCTCTTTGAATTCTCTGCTTGCTCCGTATATCCTTATGACGTTGTGTCCGGCATATGTTTCCTCAACATACCTATTAATGTTTCCAAGATCATTCTGCTGTGCGACGAATTGTTTCTGAGAACCATTGATTATATAATGCATAAACCCGAAACCAAATAGGCTGGCGCCTACTGCTGCGGCAGCCATCATCCAATTGGTAACAAACATCATTATTAGCGAGCCTACAAACGTAGTTGTTGCCGACATAAGGATGGGGATGCTTTGGTTTAGGGTCGTACCAACTGTGTCTACATCGTTCGTCATACGGCTGAGGACGTCTCCGTAGCTTGCTTTGTTGAAATAGCTGAACGGCAGGCGACTGATCTTTTTAGAGATGTCTGCCCTCATCTTCCCGGATATCCTTTGTGTGACTGTTGCCATGATCCAGTTCTGCATTAACGTCAATATCGCTGATGCAACGTAGAAAATGACCAATAGAATCGCTATCGACACGACTACACTCATATCGATGGACCCGAGTGACGTACCGTCGACCTCCACAGAAATACCTTTGGCTATCTCGTCTGTCAGATCTTTTAGCCAGTTGGGACTGATGACATCCAAGATAGAGGCGCCGACTGCCATCAACAATGCGATAACAATCATCGGGACAACCGACCTGCAATACTTAGCCAGTTTAACACTTGTATTCTTGAAATCGTTCGACTTTTCGACGATTATGCTGCTCATGGAGCCTCCGATGGGAGGGGCTTTCTGTCATGGTTCATCCCCACATATGC
Organism: Candidatus Methanoplasma porotermitis; assembly: GCA_031290095.1. Lineage (GTDB taxonomy): Archaea > Thermoplasmatota > Thermoplasmata > Methanomassiliicoccales > Methanomethylophilaceae > Methanoplasma > Methanoplasma porotermitis. The sequence goes on along the minus strand of JAITOF010000006.1, from coordinate 30,015 downwards.
TGCTAATTCATCTTCACTGAACTGTGATATGGCGATCTCCTTGTAAACAGAACAGCTCCTTAGGAGGTCCTTGTGGCTTCCGATTTCTGCTACCCTACCTTCATCGAGAACAACAATCTTATCTGCATCCATGATTGTGCTTATGCGTTGCGCCACGATTATACTCGTGACATTCTGAGTATGTCTCTTTAGCGTCATTCTAAGGGTGCGGTCAGTTTTATAGTCAAGAGCAGAGAAACTGTCATCGAAAATATATATCTCTGGTCTCTTGTATACCGCCCTCGCAATGGAGAGACACTGCTTCTGTCCACCTGAGATGTTGATGCCGCCGCGAGATATCTCCGCCTCGTATCCTCCCTCCATCTTCTCAATGAATTCCTGTCCTTGAGCAATCCTTATGGCCTCTTTGATGTCGTCCTCTGTTGCTTCGCGGTTTATGTTCTCTCCAAACGCAATGTTGGAAGCCACGGTCCCACTAAAAAGAACGCTCCTCTGTGGCGTGTATCCAATCTTATCGTAAAGTGTCTCTAATTTATACTCGCGGACATCCACGCCGTCAATCAGAATCTGACCTTCGGTCGCGTCGTAGAACCTCGGTATGAGGTTTATCAGGGTGCTCTTCCCGCTTCCAGTCGAGCCTATGATGGCTATTGTCTCTCCCTGTTTCACCGAGAAGCTGACATCATGTAGCGCATAATCTGCTGCGCTGGGATATTTGAAGCATACATTCCTAAACTCAATCATGCCCTTCAGATTTGGATCAGCTTCAGTCACTATCCCATCCTTGATGGATGGCTCAGTGTTGATTACCTCGTTGATACGCCTTGCCGCAACCTGCGCACGTGGCATCATTGTAAAAAAAGACATGGTCATCATGATTGCAATTACTATCTGTGCTGCATATGATGAGAATACCACCATATTGGAGAAGTCTGTTAGGGCCTCATCAGGTTTCGCATTGCTTATAACTACCGCCCCTATCCAATAAATGGCGATTAACAGCCCATTCATTATGAAAGAAATCACAGGCATCAAAATTGCCATCGCATGCGCTGTGTACAGCATCGTTCCAGTTAGCTCCTCATTGGCCTTATCGAACTTGACCTCCTGATATTTCTCGGCATTATATGCGCGTATGACTGGGAGTCCTATGAGGCCCTCCCTTGTGACCTTGTTGATATTATCTGTGAGGGTCTGCATCATCCTGAACTTGGGTATAACAAACGCCAGCACTAAGATGAACAATAATATGATGCAGGCCAAGGATATACCCGTGGCGAGGGTCCACTCGAAGCCCTTTCCCCATATCTTGAGGGCCGCCCAAATTGCGAGTGTGGGGGCCAGAGTTACGGTCTGTAACGCCATGGTGAGTGTGATTTGTACCTGTGTCACATCGTTAGTGGAACGAGTGACCAGGCTGGCGATGGAGAATTTGTTGATCTCGTTCATCGAAAACGAATCCACCTTGTTGAACTGCATGCTTCTAAGTCTCTGCGAGAAAGCTGCGGTCACCCTAGATGCTACATAACTTACAGCAACAGCCGCCAAAAGGCCCCCTATTGCACATGCAATCATGTACCCTCCATTTTTCCAAATCTCGCTCATAGAACTGCCCGGCGTCTGCACGAGCTGTGTTATTGCAAACATATATTCAGGCAGCTTAAGAGTGAACCAGACCTGAATGACGACGAATAACAGAATAACTCCAACCAACGCCATTTCATTCGGTCTGAGATTTTTGTAAATACCTTTCACGTTATTACCTTGCTTCCATATTAAATCATATTTAGTTGCCATCGACATGTAGGGTCCTGCTGTAACTAATTCTGCTTAGATCTTAGTTGAGCAAGAACAACATACACAACCGTCTACGTCATGAATCTTAAAGAACCTGTGAGAATCACCTTGCCAATGATGGTGGACCAATAAATGAAATAGTTCATGTTGTCAAGATCTAGATTCCCGTGACTTATTGAATTCAGCTACATGTTCCGCGTCCGCTCTCGTGATTTCTATGTCAGAAATCATGTTTGGGCTGAATATAAAATCATAATCGCTGTTTTTTGGCTTATATTTATTAACGCCATAAGCAATGCTGTTCGCTGGGATGCTTTTGGTAACGATTGCACCAGCTCCAACCACAGTGTTCTCACCTATTGTAATTGAACCAAGAATCTTGGCTCCATCTGCGACAATGACATTCTCTGCAAGAATCGGGATTCCTACATTTTCCCATTTACTTTGAATTTTATTGTATCGCATATTTGAACCAATCGTAACGTTTTGATAAATCACAACATTCTTACATATTTTTGCAGCTATAATTGTACAACCGCGTGCATGGTGAGCAAAGAATGTACTCTTATCCATATCAGCACAGCGAATCTCACAACAATAGCGTCTTTCCAACAAATCCGCTGCTCTTGCTCTGTCTGTTAAATTCTCAGAAAAGCAATTTATTCTCGACAGTTCTTCAAATGTCATATCTGCAAATTTATCTGCGCTTTCAATTTTTTTAATCATTGTAATCCTCCTCATTACAGTGAAATTTTGTCGAAAACTCATTTGATGAGCTTCGTTCCATGCGCGGAATTCGTCTACAAACTATATAAAGAGGGAGTCTAGTTACAACCATCGCCGCTACGTGAGTTCAAAGTTTCGGAATAACTCTGAACAAGCTCGAAGGGGGTGCTCGCGACAGCTGGAAAGCGGCCGCGGAGAGGCGGCTTCGATGAAACCATCTGGCATGGGATGCGGCGAAACGATAACAGCAGCGGCCATCCCTTTGACGCGCATCGGTCCTCACGGCAGGCAGAAGTTTGCGACAGAAGTCTCGCTGAGGACGGGATTCAACTGCGTGTAAGACCATGGCCGAGGGATGGGTCAATCTCAAGTTGCTCCGCGCCATGCTCAGAGGCGAGGGGCGATGGACGGCGACCAAGCACCTTTACGGCCATGTCCTCTGCGACTCCGCTAACGCGGAGAGCTTCGCGAAAGACATTGACGTGAGCGCAGAGGTCGCGGCCCATGAGAAGTTGCCAAGCGGATTCTATATAGGTGCCCCTGTGGCAAATACAGCCCCGACTGGGCGATTGTGTTTCATGAAGGCGAGGTGAAACACGTATTCTTCGTTGCAAAGACGAAGGGGCCCGTGTCATCCATGCGGCTACGGGCAATTGAGGAAGCCAAGAGACGTTGTACGAGTGAGCATTTCAAGGCGATAAGTGCTGGTTCCGTCGTGCATGACGCAGTGGACAGCTATGCCACTCTCATAAACAAGGTGATGAAACGATGTGGGACGGCCTTTCGCCCCACATCTGATCCAGTACTTCTTCGGCACGCCGTCCGCGGGCGCCTCACAGCGCATATCCAGACCTGTCCGGGATGATGAACGCGCATGCGAAGAGGGGATAGTGCTCGACGCCCCTATCGTCCTTGTATGCTTCCGTCATCTCGAATTTGATGCCACGTGGCACTTTGTACCTGTCAGACATCAGGACGTCGAGGGACTTGGAGTTGTTGTTGTTGCCGGACTTGACCTCAATCGCGGCTATGCCGTCGGCGAGGCTGAGGACGAAGTCCACTTCCGCGTCGTTCTTCTTCCGCTTGAAGTGCATCAGCTCCCCCCGCTTGCGCATTATCTCCCCCGCGACCGCGTTCTCCGCGATCCTCCCTTTGTTCACGAGGACGTTGCCCTTGACGATCTCGAATATGTTCTCCGCCTCCATCATCGACACAAGCAAGCCCGTGTCGTGAAGGAACACCTTGAACACGTCGAAGTTCCTGTTGAACTTCAGCGGCATCGCTGGTTCCGACACGTTATGGCATTTGAATATGACTCCTGCGTCCATAAGCCATTCGAGGCTGCCGTCGTACATCGACCTGCGGGCGCCCTTGACGTCCTTCACCTCGACATACCGGAACCTGTCGCCCATCTGATACGGAACGGCTTCAAGGCATTCCCTCGCCCGAGTCCTCATCACGCCTGTGGCGTACTTAGATATGTCCGACTTGCATGATTCGACGATTTTCTTCTGAATCGCCAGAACACGGTTGAAGTCGTTGTTCTTCACGTAGTCGCTCACGACGTCTGGCATGCCTCCGACCACCATGTGCCATGTGAAGTACTTTTGAAAAGCGTCCGCGATTGGCCGCTCTATGGCCTCTCCCTTCCTTGTCCTCTCTGCGACGTAAGAAATCAGGTCGCCGTCGACGCCGAGGGCCCATAGGAACTCCTCAAAATCCAAAGAATACATGTCCATGTACTCCTCGTACCCCACGGGATAGGACGACACTTCGTGTTTGTTCACGCTCAGCAGGGAGCCTGTAGCGATCACGTCTAGGTCGCCGCCAGACAGAAACTTCAACGCGACCCACGCCCTCGGACAGTATTGGATCTCGTCCAGGAAAAGGAGGGTGTCTCCCGGCACGATTGGGGTTCCGACGAACATCGATGAGATGAGCCTCATGAGCGTCTTCTTGTCAAGGCCCTCGTCGAACAGCCGGGCATACTCTGGGCCGCTCTCGAAGTTGACGTAGATGTAGCTCTTGTAGTGCTTTTTTGCGAAGTCGTCGATTATGAACGTCTTCCCCACCTGCCTGGCGCCTCTGACGAGCAACGGGTGCTTGTCTGGGTTGGCCTTCCATTTCAGGAGGTTGTCTGTAATTTTTCGACGGAGCATGACAGCTAATGTCTGGATTACTATTTAATTACACTTATCTGGATGAGTTTCCAGTGAAAAGTTACACAGAGTAGGACGAGTTTCCAGTGAAAAGTTACACAGGCAGGGAAGATTTGAACGAAGGCGCCCGACGAGCGCATGTACGGAAGGCACGAGGATTCGCATTGGGGAAAACGACGACGGGGCCGCTCCGCAGGATGCCGTGCGGTGGACGCGCCCAAGCAGGTGCGCTGGCGCGAATCGGTGAAGAGAGGCATGTCTTCTTCGTCGCGGAGGCGAAAGGCCCCGTGCCGTCTGTACGGCCGCGAACGACCCATGAAGCGGAGCTGCATCGTGCAAGGAGACGTTTCAAGGCGGGGCTGCCCTACACAAATAAGTTGAGTTGTCAACATATTTATATGCGGCGCCGATGTTGAGGGCCGTATCCGCTCCGAGGGGGGCAAGGAACTGATTTGACATCCAACCAAACGAACAGCCTGCACCTTGACCTCGACTGTCGCTGAACGCGGGTGCTGGTATGCATGGGCCACGGTTGTCGGTCTTGTCGCACATGCCTGATTGTGAACGAAGCCCGTTCACAATTCAACCGAGGTTTGACACGTGCTGTCATTGTCTCTGACGCCAGTCGCAACTTGTGACGGGGCATGTCCATGCTACTGCCCTATGGAGGATCATTTCTCTTGTCCAGCGACTGTAGAGGTTAGATTTCCTCAGTCAGCATAGGCGTGTCGGAATCATCTATTTGCCGCCTCTCCGACCGCGCCTTGGCTTCCATTAACAAAGTATGAATTCTGCGTTCAAACTCGCCTTTAGGCGGCATTGCCGTCCAGTATTCGGCCACCATTATGCCGTCCTTGTCCATCTCAAGCAGCTCTATCTGTTCGCGGCTTGTTTCAGCGCAGAGTATCAAGCCGATAGGCGTGTTTTCGCCCTCTTGCCGCTCGTAGCGGTTCAACCATTTGAGGTACAGCTTCATCTGCCCATTGTGTTCGGCCTCAAACTGGCCAAGCTTCAATTCTACCGCCACAAGCCGCTTCAACGAGCGGTGATAGAACAGCAAGTCTAGATGAAAATCCTTCCCGTCGATTATCATTCGCTTTTGCCGAGCCACGAATGCGAACCCGCGCCCAACTTCGAGTATGAACCTCTCTATCCCAGCCAGTATGGCCGCTTCCAAGTCCGCTTCAAGGTACCCGTCGGCAAGCTGGAGGAAGTCGAACAGATATGGGTCTTTGAAAGCGTCAGGCGACACGATCGACCGCAACGTGATCTGAGTGTTCGCAATCTCTCGACGTTCAAACGCCTTCCGTGAAATCATTTTGCGCAAGTCGCGAACGCCGAGACCTCCGTTGGCGGTTTCGTTCGCGTAGTAGATCTTCGCTTCGTCGGACTTCAATGGCAACAAGACCAAGAAATGCGACCAGGTCAATTGTCGTGACAGTGTAACGACAATCTCAAAATCGGCGAATTGCTCCGCGAACTGCATCATGCGACGTAGATTTTTGACCTCGAAATTACGGCCGTATTTCATCGTCAGCCTGTCGGCGAGCGTAGCGACCGTGTGTCTGCCGTAGTCAGCACGTTTGTTTTGGAGAAGGTCCACGTTGATTGCTCGCCCGACTTGCCAAAACATTACGACGACCGTGTTGTTCACCTGTTTGGCGGCAATAGACTTGCTCTGCTCAATCAGAACAGCAATGTTGTCAAACAAGGCATTTTCGTTAGATGTTTCCGTCATCGGTTCTCCCCTTTACGTTGGCTCTCGCCAACCTCGCTTATTTCGTCTGACCGTCAACAGGATTCGGCGTGTTCACGGGCATTACACACAACACGGTTTCCGATTTGCCATGCGAGCGTGAATCCGCTCCCGCACAGCATCCAAACCAGTCTTATCATTATGTCCCGCAAACCCGTGGCTTCTTGTGCTGACATGTGCCCCATAGCAGGCGCACCACGCCCAATTATAACTACTTCGTCCAGTGCCTTAACCGACTGTTGCTGAACTGGAGCATTGATCTTTGGAGACTTCAACCGCTACCGGCACGGGGGCCGTCTCCCGATGTCCACAACGGGGTCCGCCGGTCGTGCCTCAAAAACCACCGAAGATCGGCTCAAAAAGCCGATTGCCATGGATAATTTAGGAGGGTGTCGATTATGAGCAAATAAGTTGAGTTGTCAACATATTTATATACGACGCCGAGGTTGACGGTCCTATCTGCTCCGAAAGGGGCAAGGAACTGATTTGATGTCTGAACAAACAAACAGCCTGCACTGGTCCAACATAGACAAGAGGACCAGGGCTTCCATAATGATCGGGCTTGCGCTCGGCATGTTCGTCGCATGCCTCGACGGGACCGTGATGGCGACCGCCATCAACGCGATAATGAAAGACTTCAACGGGTACGGGGAGTACAGTTGGGTCTTCACAGGGTTCATGCTCTGCGAGACGATAATGATCCCGCTGGCGGGAAAGCTCTCCGACCAGTACGGGCGCAAGCCCCTGTTCATGATCGGGCTGGCGGTTTTCTTGGCGGGCTCCGTGCTCTCCGGGCTCAGCGGCAACATGACGCAGCTGATAGCGTTCCGCGCCATACAGGGGATCGGCGGAGGCATGCTGATACCCGTCGCGACGGCCACCGTCGCCGACCTGTACTCCCCTGCTGAGAGAGGCAAGATGCAGGGCCTGCTCGGGGCCGTGTTCGCAGTCGCCATGTGCGTCGGGCCGTTCATAGGAGGGTTCATAACAGACAACATCAGCTGGCACTGGGTGTTCTTCGTCAACGTGCCTGTGGGCGCCGTCGCGCTCCTGTTCGCAGCGAAGAAGTTCCCGAAGCCAGAGCTGAAGGACAAGGTCCATGTGGACTACCTCGGAATGGCGTTCCTGTCGGCATCTCTGCTGGTGCTCCTTCTGTTTTTCACATGGGTCGGCGTCGACTTCGCGTGGGTCAGCGTGGAGGCGGCGGCGATGGTAGCGGCGGCGGTCGTGCTGCTCTTGCTGTTCGTGTTCATCGAGACGAGGGCGAAGGACGCGGTCATCCGGCCCAGCCTGTTCAGGAACAAGATGTTCGTGTGTTGCGCGCTGACCATGCTGATCTTCGGGATAGCCTTAATGGGCGTCATGACGTACATGGCGGTGTTTATGCAGGCCGTCGTGGGCATATCCGCCACCAACACGGGGATGATCATGCTCCCGCTCGTGGCAGGCATGATGATCACGTCGATACTCAGCGGCTTCAGCGTCCGCAGGACGGGGTACCGGCCTTGGCTTGTCGCTGGCCCGATAATCACCGCCTTCAGCATGGTGCTGCTCTCGACCCTCGGAAGGGGGAGCGACGCGACTGTCGCCATACTGTACCTGTTCATAGCTGGGATTGGGTTCGGATGCGTGATGTCCGTGGTGATGATCGCCGCGCAGAACAGCGCGAAGATCGACGAGATGGGGATGACGACCTCCACAGTCAACCTGTTCAGGTCCATCGGCAGCACCATCGCGGTGGGAATATTCACAACAATAATCAACGGGAGGATTGCGACGGAGCTCGCCGAAAGGCTTCCGTCGGGCATATTCGACATCATACCGCACTCCACGTCCGTGATGAACCTCCTGACGCCTGACGCCGTGTGGGGGCCGGCGCTGGCGGAAGCAGTGCAGGGCCTCCCCGGAGGGATCGCGGAGTTCGCCAACGCGGTCCTGGACTCCTACGGTGGGGGCGTGGACTTCGCCTTCCTGTGCAGCGCGGTGGTGGTGCTGTTCGTGCTGGCCACTGCGTTCTTCATGAAGGGGAAGCCGCCCGAGGAGATGGAGCTGCCGGAGAGCCTCGCGACTCCGGAAGAGGGCGCGGATGGCTGAAGGCGAGGACGCGGCGCGGGTACGGTGGTGCGCCTCGGCGCCCGTCTTCGCCCGCACGATCGCCAAGGACCTCCAGCGCAGGTGCCAAAGGATCCTCGAGGAGCACGGCCTCGCGAAGATGCACATGGCGTTCATATTCACGCTCTCCTCCGGCGGGGCCACCTTGGGGGACCTGTCCGGCCGCCTCGACGTGGACAAGGCGCACGTCACCCGCGCCGTTGCCTTTCTGGCGGAGCGCGGGCTCGCGCGCGACGACCGGGAGAGCGAGAAGAGCAGAAATTACAAGGTGTTCCTCACGGCGAAGGGCGAGGCCGTCGCCACCGATCTGAAGAGGGTGATGAGCGACGCCTTCGCCGACTACATGAGAGGAGTGTCCGATGAGGAGATCCGCGTCCTGATGTCCGTGCAGGGGAGGATACGGTCTAACATCGACCCCGACGGGAAGCTCGGCGACGAACATCGCGGTTGCGGCTTCTGAAGCCTCGCTCTTTCCGGCATTTAACAAGGGGGGGGGGGGGCGGAAGCTTTCCGTTCGGGTCGTGCTTCCGCCTTCCCTCTGCATCCCTGTGATTCTTCTTTCCAGACCGTGAACAAGGCTTTTGGATACGTCGGCAGGCAACACGCGACGCTGTTATTTTGCGTTGCATCACATGCAAGCATGAACGAAGATCTGAAGGAGAAAGGGCGTGTCCTGCATGAAGGGCACGTCGAAGCTGTTTGCCCGTCCCGCAGGCTCGTAGGCCCTGCGGGACGGGCCGTCCGTGACGTTTCAAGGAGACTCTTCTTCCTTTTCTTCTTTGCGCCTCTTCGCGAGGATGAAGAAGAGCCACAACAGGGCCAAGCCGACGACGATGACCGCCACTATGGCGGCTACGCCCGAGTTCGACTCCCCGCCTCCGGAGACGTCGCCGGGGCCTGCGTGCGGGCCGTCGGCTCCGCCGTCAGGGCTGTCGGAGGCGAGAGGCGAGGATGCCACGCTTATGGAACGGTTGGAATCCACGTTCGAGAACGTGTACGCCCCCGCCGCCACGGCGGACGGGATGCTCGAGCCGTCGACGAAGACGTCGGCTATGGCGTAGCCGGGCTTCGCGGAGAACGAGAACGCCATGCCCCCTCCCGACGCCACGACGACGGACCCGGACGGGGTTATCTCCGAGCCGGAGTCCGCCGACGCCGTCACTGTGAACGTCGGGGCGGACGCAGGGACGGAGGCCACCGATATCGTGTGGTCGGAGTCCACGCTCAGGAACTCGTAAGTCCCCGCCGAGACCGCTGACGGGTCGTTGACTCCGTCGACGAAGACGTTGGCTATGACGTAGCCGGGCTTCGCGGAGAACGAGAACGCCATGTTCTCTCCCAGCATTACGGCGACGCTCCCCTCGGGGGTTATCTCCGATCCCGAGTCTGCGGACGCGGCCACCGTGAACGTCGGCACGGTCGTCACCGATATCGTGTGGTCTCCGCCCATGTTCAGGAACTCATAGGTCCCCGCCACGACTGCTGCTGGGTCGTTCGACCCGTCTATCTCCACGGCGACGATAACGTAGCCGGGCCTCGCGGCGAACGAGAACGCGACGCTCCCGCCGGGCAGCGAGTAGACGTCGCCGGACGGGGTTATCGTTCCGCCGGAGTCAGCTGACGCCGTCACGGCGTACGAGGCGCCTTTGGACGCGTACACGGTTCTGCCGCTCGCAAGGCTCGACACGGGGAACGACCCTCCGGAGAGGAACGTCCCGACTTCGCCGCCCCAGCCCGCCTCTCCTACCTGCACCGCGCCCGCGAACCCCGAGAGCGTCACGACCCCATCCAGGGACTGCGTCGCGTAGACGGGGCCGGCGACGGTGTCGTCGAAGTATACCACCACAGCACGGGGAGACCGGGCTTGTGACGGGTCGTACAGCGTGCCGATGCCTAACAAGGCATCCTGGTTGTATACAGATGTGACGGCTAGGGAGTAGCAGCCGGAGAACGCAGAAAAAATCTGGAGGTCGGGTGCCATTATCGTCGCCGAGGAGAGGGAGTGGCAGCCGGAGAACGCCCTGTCGCCTATGGACTCCACGCTCCCGGGGATGACGAGGGAGGAGAGGGCGTAGCAGTCGGAGAACGCACTGTCGCCTATGGACTCCACGCCGTCAGAGATGACGAGGGAGGAGAGGGCGTAGCAGCCGGAGAACGCACTGTCGCCTATGGACATCGCGCCACCGCCGATTGTGACGAAGGAGAGGGAGTGGCAACCTCGGAACGTGTCGTCGCCAATGGATGTCACGCTTCCCGGGATATAGACGGAGGATAGGGAGTGGCATCCGAAGAACGCCCAGTCGCCAATTGACGTCACGCCGTCAGATATGGAGACGGACGCGAGTGAGTGGCAGTCGTAGAACGCGTAGTCGCCTATGGATGTCACGCTTCCGGAAATCGTGACGGAGGCGAGGAGGGCGCAGTACCGGAACGCCTCGTCTCCTATGGATTCAATCCCGTCCCCTACGACCACGTGCCGCACTATCCCGGTCCCGCTCCACGCGTTATTGCTGATGGCACCCGTCCCCGAGAACGTCAGCGTCTCTGTGGACCTGTCGTACGTCCAGCTTACGGTTCCGAACGAACCTTCGGAGTCCTGGCGCAATCCGGGAGGATCGGACAGTGCCCCTCCGTATTCCATCGTAGTATAGATGTCTGTCACCCTATATGTGAAGACAGCGTCGATGTCTCCTTGCGAATGCCATATCGACGACCGAACGTATACCTTTACCGCTTGGGTCCAGCACGTGAACGAATACTCGCCGAGCGTCGGGGTTACGGAGCCTGCGAACACTATGTTGCGCAATGATTCACAATTGGAGAACGCCCAGCCACCTATGGAAGTCACGCTTCCAGAAATCGTGACGAAGGCGAGGGAGTGGCAACCGTAGAACGCATAGTCGTCTATGTACTCCACGTTTTCCGGGATGACGAGGGAGGAGAGGGAGTGGCACATGTAGAACGCAGAGTTGCCTATGGAAGTCACGCTGGCGGGGATGGAGACGGAGGAGAGGGCATAGCAGAAATGGAACGCGCCGTCGCCTATTGATTCAATCCCGCCCCCTATGACCACGCGTTGCACATACGGCCTGATCTTGGCCCATTCGTCTGAGTTTGGAAGAACCCCCGTTCCGGCGAACATCAGAGTCCCCTTGGACCCGTCATATGTCCAGCTGACGGTTCCCGACGCTCCTTTGGAGTCCAAGGGCAAGCTGGGAGGATCGGACAGACCCCCACCGTATTTTATCACGGTGTGGCGTTTGTCCACTGCGCTTGCGAAGGCGGCGTCTACGGCTTCTTGCGTCGTCCATATTGACGACCGCACGCATGCCTCCACCATGTTGTAATAGCTCCCCAAGTCAAATGAATACTCGCCGAGCATCGGAGGCGAAGAGCCTGCGAACACCATATTGCGCAACAATTCACAACTGGAGAACGCGTAGTCCCCTATGGACTCCACGCTCCCGGGGATGGAGAGGGAAGAGAGGGAGGAGCAGTAGTAGAACGCATAATCGCCTATGGACTTCACGCCGTCGGATATGACGAGGGAGGTGAGGGAGTGGCAGTCGGCGAACGCTCCGTGGCCAATGGACTCCACGCTCCCGGGGATGGAGAGGGAGGAGAGGGCGTAGCAGTCGTAGAACGCATTGTTTCCTATGGACTTCACGCCGTCGGATATGACGAGGGAGGAGAGGGCATAGCAGTCGGAGAACGCGTAGCTCCCTATGGACGCCACGCTATCTGGGATGGAGACGGAGGAGAGGGAGTGGCAGTTGGCAAACGCATAGCTCCCTATGGACTCCACGCTCCCGGGGATGGAGACGGAGGAGAGGGCGTAGCAGCCGGAGAACGCCCTGTCGCCTATGGACTCCACGCTCCCGGGGATCGTGAGGGAGGCGAGACCGCTACCAGCGAACGCGCCGTAGCCTATGGAAGTCACGCCGTCAGAGATGACGAGGGAGGAGAGGGAGTAGCAGGAGTGGAACGCGCCGTAGCCTATGGAAGTCACGCTCCCGGGGATGGAGACGGAGGAGAGGGAGCAGCAGGAGTGGAACGCATAGTCGCCTATGGACTCCACGCTCCCGGGGATCGTGAGGGAGGCGAGGCCGCTACCAGCGAACGCACTGTCGCCTATGGACTCCACGCCGTCAGAGATGACGAGGGAGGAGAGGGAGGAGCAGTAGTAGAACGCACTGTCGCCTATGGACTCCACGCTCCCGGGGATGGAGACGGAGGCGAGAGAGTAGCAGGAGAAGAACGCGCCATCTGGTATGGACGTCGCACCGTCGGGTATGGAGACGGAGGTGAGACCGCTACCGGAGAACACGTAGTCGCCTATTGACTCCACGCTCCCGGGGATGGAGACGGAGGAGAGGGAGAAGCACTGGGAGAACGCATAGTCGCCTATGGACTCCACGCTCCCGGGGATGGAGACGGAGGAGAGGGAGTAGCAGTTGGAGAACGCCCATTCGCCTATGGACTCCACGCTCTCGGGGATGGAGACGGAGGAGAGGGCAGGGCAGAAGTAGAAATCGTAGTCGCCTATGGACGTTATCCCGTCGCCGATGACGATTTTTACGATGCGGTCGCAGTCGCCATACCACGGAGTGCCACGGTATGAGTAGTCGCACATGTCCGTGCCGACGTGTCCGTCGGCCAGTGTCAGCGTGAGCACACCTCCGGTAAGGTCCCAGTCGATGTTGCCGTCGGTGCCGGACGTGGCTGCGTCGGCGCAAGGCGCGCCCTGGTCTGCGACGATGAACGCGCCGGCCAAGGCCATGACGGCGACGGCTATGATCGCAATGCAAGCGTGCGCCTTCATGCGCCCACGCTCCAGCAGGCCCCGCCCTCGCGTGGACGGATCGAGCGTTCAAGGCTGTCGAAGGACGACGGCAGGCTGAGAAGCACGCCCCTCCCCGAGCATGGCGCGGTCGCGCTCTCCATGCGACGTACTGTGTTGTACATGGACGCTCTGTTGGGTTGGATGTTATATACTTTTGCCGTATATACTTGATTTTAAGTCAATTAAAATTTTAAAATTTAGATTTCATGCAACCGTTGTTTGAGCGACGACAACATCAAAATCGACATTTTAATCAAGACTATGACCCTTTTTGCTCTCGGTTTGCCGTCGGATTTGCTGTAACGCAGGCTCTGTGGCATCCGTTTTTCACGAGGCTCAGAGATTGGGCAACCAGGATGCGAGATTGCATCTCAACATCACAAACACATGTTGATACCACAATATACGTCATAATGTGAAGGACATCCATGCAACTCCGTCGGCACGGGGCGCCGCAGGCTCTGCCAAGAGACGTATAAATAGCCGCTAAGCCGATTACGTCCCATGAGCGGGCTTGACTCCGAGATAGAGAGGATACGCGAGGCGGTCGCGCCCGTCGCCTCGAGGTACGGCGTCGAGAGGATGTACCTCTTCGGGTCCAGGGCGAGGGGGGACTGCGCCGAGGGCAGCGACCACGACTTCTGCATCGAGCCTGGGGACATCCACGGCATGCTGTGCCTGGCAGGGTTCATGGCCGACCTGGAAGGGGCCTTGGGCACGGAGGTCGACATAGTGTTCGAAAGGTCCCTGAGACCAGACTTCGCAGAGACCATGTCTAAGGAGAGGAAGCTGGTGTATGAATCGGGATGAGGGGAGCGTCCGGCGCGTCATAGCATATTGCGATCGAATAGAAGACAACATCAGAGATTTTGGCTCCGACGAAGAAGACTTTTTGAACAGCCACGCCTTCCAAGGCAGCTGTGCGTTCTGCGTCTTCCAGATAGGCGAGACAGTCAAGAGGCTGTCTGCGGAATTCCTCATGAACAACCCGAACGGGGATTGGAGCAAGGCAGCCAGATTCCGGGACATAATAGCACATCAGTACGACATCATAGATTTGCACATCCTGTGGGAGACGCTGGTAGTCGACATGCCCAAGCTGAAGGCCCTTTGCGAGCAGTCGCTGCGCAAGCTCGGCCTCCGATGAAGCCGGGACCGCCCACGGGAGAGGACGGCCCCGCATTTCCGCCTATGCCCAGTCGCGTGCGGGCTTTAGCAGGCCGGCGCGAAGGGCCCTCGCAACATGCTCGAAGGCACACGTCAGGTCGAGCATCTCGACAAGCCTGAAAACGCAGTTGGCGTCCGAGCCTAAGAAACATTAATAAGGGCCTGTCCGATGGGTCTTGCAGGTAAGGCCATATGGCTAGAAAGATTATTGTAATCGGCTCGGGGGCCGCCGGAATGACCGCCGCCTCCTCGGCGAGGGCCGCTGACCCTGCGGCTGAAATAACTATGTTCACCGAGGATGCCGACGTCGCGTACTCTCCCTGCGTCATACCTTGGGCGATCGAGGGCAAAGTCGCCTGGGGCGCCGTAGTCATGCACGCCCCGGAATACTACGCCAAGGAAAAGAACATCACGATCCTCACCAAAACGAAGGTGGACGGCATCGACGACGCGGCCAAGACCGTCGTTGCCGCTGGAAACACATATCGATATGACTCGCTGGTCGTCGCCGCCGGCGGCAAGGTGTTCATGCCTCCGATACCCGGTACGGACCTTGACGGGGTGTTCGTAGTCAGGACCGTCTCCGACGGCAAGAAGATACAGGCGGCAGTCAAAGCCGCGAACGACGTGGTCGTCGCCGGCGCGGGAGTCATAGGCTTGGAGCTTGCGCTCGGCCTCGTTCACATGGGGAAAGACGTCACGGTCGTCGAGATGATGGACCAGGTCATACCCCGCATAGCCGACAGGGACATGGCCGACCCGATACAGCTCTATTTGGAGGAAGAAGGCGTGAAGTTCGTCATGAAGGCCCCGGTGCAGGGCGTCAACGGAGCTGGAAAGGTCTCCGGAGTCACGGCCGCCGGTAAGGAAATCCCCTGCGAGGTCGTGATATTCGCGACTGGAGTGAGGGCCAACCTCGATCTCACGTCCAAGATCGGGCTCGACGTCGGGAGGATGGGCGCGGTCGCGGTCTCTCCCACGATGCAGCCCTACAAGAAGGGGCGCCTGGTCCCCGACATATACGTCGCGGGAGACATGGTGCAGTGCTACTCCGCAGTCACGTCCGGGCCTACGATGAGCCAACTCGGGTCCACCGCTGTCAGGCAGGGCGCCGTGGCGGGGAAGAACGCCGCTGGAGGGCGTGCGCAGTTCGGCGGCGTCGCAAGCCCGTGGGTGAGCGTCATCGGAGAGAAGCAGGTCGCCGGCACCGGGCTGTCGACGGGGCTCGCGTCATGGTACGGCATCGACGTCGTGTCCGGGAAGGCCACGGGGCTCACCCGCGCAAGGTATTATCCCGGCGCGAAGGAGCTCACAGTCAAAGTGCTCGCGGACCGCACGTCGCACAGGATAGTCGGCGCGCAGATCGTCGCGGGAGAGGAGGCTACCGGCCGCATAGACTGGCTCACCTCCGCAGCGGTGAACGGCATGACGGCCGAAGACTTTTTGGTGCGTTCGGAGAACGCCTATTGCCCGCCGACCTCTATGGTCAAGGACGTGGTGATATCGGCGGTTGAAAAGCTGGTTGAGAACTTCAAGCCGTGATCAGATGGAATTCAAAGAGTATAGGGACATCTACAACAGCCTGAACAGGCCGGCCGACATCCAGCGGCTCATCGACCAGGGGTACGACCGCAGGCTGGTCGAGACCCTGTTCACCCAAAAGACCAGCAGGGACGTCAAGAAAAGGTACCACTCCGTGAAGAACAGCACCGCCCGCATGCTCCGCGACTGGAAGAAAGGCAAGACGTTGATGGAGATCGCAGACCAGTATGCCTTCCCTCCGATACTCGCGGCCATGTTCATATTCTTGGAGGACGGCACGTCCAAGAAGCAGTTCTGGGAGTTCATCCGCACCCCGGAGCTCCTCGACAGCCCGGAGACCGCCGAAGAGGTGAGGGACGTAGTGAAGAACGACTACGTGTACTCCCCCTGGGCGAACGACAGCCAGAAGGAGAGGGGAATCTGGGGGGAGGAGCTTCTCCAGGGGTGGCTCGACTCTCAGGGCATAACCTACCGGACGGAGAATGACCTCCGCGGCGGGATCGGCCAGAAGACCCCCGACTGCCTGCTGGACGAGCCGATGCTTTACAACGGAAAGAAAATCTGCTGGGTCGAGAGCAAGGCTTCGTTCGGAGACAACGTCGAGTTCAGGTTCAACAGCAGGAAGCAGCTAATACCGTACACCAAGCTCTTCGGGCCGGGCGTCGTAGTCTACTGGACGGGGTGTCTGGACGACATGGAGCTCCCGGAAGACGTGTACATCGCGGACATGTCCATACTGGACGGGAAGCTGGAAAAGATTCCAAGCTGACCTTACAGCCCCGCCTCTCTCCTTACGTCGCCCATCGTCGCCGTCCTCTCCGCGAAAGCGTTGTGCTTGTGTATGGATTCCTCGGATTCGCTGGAGACGTAGACCTCTACGTCGTCCGGAAGGTTTTTGCATTCGGCCACCAAGGACTTCAGGACGTTTCTGGCCACGTCTTCCACAAACCTCGGGCTGGAGTGCGCGTTAATCACCACTTGGCCTTCGTCGTCCCTTTTCAGAAGCTCGTAGGTGGGAGACGAGAACGCGCCTTCTACAAGGTCGATGAGTTCGTCGGCCTCCACGTCCACGTCCTCGTCCATCGTGAGCATCGTGCGGCACACGTTCCTCTGGTTGTGAGACATCACAGGCGTCTCGCCGCCGCAGGACAGCATCTCGGTGACGGTCTGTTGCGCGCAGGGGCAGGCGGTCATGCCTATGACCTCGACTCCGATCGTCTTTCTGACCTTCTCTCCACGGAAGACGCGGCCCTTGGCCAGAAGGGTGTACGACTCCAGCGTCTCCCTGCCGAACGGCGTCCTGCTCGGTTTGAAGTATTCTGCGCAAATGTCCACCTCAGCCGTTATGGCATACTCGTGATGCTCCAAAAGCTTCCTGCAGATGTCTGCCGCCACGTTCTCCAGTCCGGACACGGGCTTGGATATGCTTTCCACCAGCACCGCAGTCAAAACCTCCACGTTCCTTGAGAGGTGGGACCCTTTCTGCTCCGCAGGCAGATCGACGGATATGTCGACTTTGCAGTTCAGCGTGCCGTTAAGCGCGCCGTTCGCTCCCTCGCGCTTGACGAGGATCGGCTTGTGGACATTCTTAACTCCCACTCTGGTGAGCTTGAACCCCGTATCGCCTCTGCGATACTGGACATCGCATTTCAACGTCATGTTGACACTGCAATCCCCACCTGAAATAAAAGGGTAACGTAAAAGGGGCGGCAGGAGCCGACGAAAAGTGTATCACGAAGCACGTCTTGACGAACTGTGATGATATGCGGCATAGACGAGGCGGGGAGAGGGCCGGCCATGGGGCCGTTGGTCGTCGGCGCCGTGTTCGCGCATGACGACTCCCTGTTCAGGGAGATGGGGGTCAGAGACTCCAAGAAGCTGTCTGCCTCCGTCCGCGAGAAGCTATACGGCCTCATAGAGGCGAAGTGCGAACTCTCCGTGACGGTCGTCGCGTCGGCCGCCGACATAGACGAGCGAAGAACCCGGCAGACTCTCAACGAGATAGAGGCGGACATGTTCGTGGAAGCGGCTTCGAGGATGCCTGCGGAGACCGTGTATGCAGACTGCCCGGACGTCAATGCTTTGCGGTTCTCAGGGATCATGAGCTCGAGGCTGGGCGTGAAAGTCGTCGCCGAGCACAAAGCGGACGACACCTACCCCATAGTGTCTGCCGCGTCGATAATAGCGAAGGTCACCAGGGACCGCATTATGTCGGAGATATCGAAAGAATTCGGGACAGATGTGGGTAGCGGATATCCAAGCGACAGCCAAACCATGGATTTCATAGAAAAATGGATAAAAGAGAACGGTCGTCCCCCGAACCATACACGCTGCTCCTGGGAGCCGGTGAGGCGCCTGATGTCGGCGTCCAAGAACTCCAGGATAAGCGACTGGTGATTTCATGAGCGCACAGGATTCCATTCAGGGCCTTATCGACAAGTTCCACAGGAAGATGCAGAGCGACGAGCGGGCGCGGGCCGACGTGGAGCCCATAAAGAAGACGTTCAACATCGACCTCGGCGGAGAGAGCTACTCCATGAGGCTGGAGAACGCCTGCATATCGGGGTTCGCGCCCGGCCTCGTCAGCGATGCCGATGTGACGCTGATCACGACTCCAGAAAGCCTTCAGGACCTCATAGACGGAACGCTCAGGCCGATGCGGGCCTACGTGACCAAGAAGATAACCGTCAAAGGCAAGGTCCAAGACCTTTTGTTCCTCAAGAAGTTCTTTTGAGGCGGCCGTGTTCGGCCATTCGTATCCAAAACATGTCTGCGGAGAGGCAGGAAAAGGCCTCTTCCGGCTGTGACGTTCCCCGTGAGGCGCGAAGCCTCCTTCTTTGACTCTGGCAATCCGCAAGGAGTGCCAGAAAGATTCTGCAAGGGGGTATGGCGCAGAATCCTCCTGACTGTGATTTTTGTGTGTTCGCCGATTGTGGCGACGATGTCATACCTTGACCGGCCTCATGTCTCCTCAGCCATGGGCAACGGTTTGACGGCTGGTTGTCTCAACCATATTTTTTGTATGTATGACTGCTTTTACTATGCTTCAAGTCACTTTTAGGGACTTAATAACCCCATTACTTGTTGTAATATTTAAAATATCTCAAAATACCAATTTTTTAACAATTATTTTTGTTGAAGACCTGCGACATATAGCCCGGCTATCGCCTGCAGTTGTGAAATTGCAAAAAAAGGGGATGGCGATCGCCTATGCTCCCCCTTCGTGCGAGGCCTCGCGGCCGGCACGGCACGTCATTCCTCGAGCAAGAAGTCTGCGAGGCTCACCAGTTTTATGCCGTCGACGTCCTCCGACCATACCTTGTCCATCGTCACCACGTACTTCGGATAGTTGTCTCCGATGTCCTTGAGCGCGGACAGCTCCCGCTCGGCGACCGCCTCGTCATGCATCGTGTGCGTCACCTGCACGTATATCTTCCGGCCGTCGCGCTCGGCCACGAAATCCACTTCCTTGCCGCTTTTAGTGCGGCCTACGTAAACTCCGTATCCACGTCTTACAAGCTCCAACAGGACGATGTTCTCCTCTATCCCGGACATCATGCTGTTCTTGAACCCCATCAGCGAATATATCAGGGACACGTCTGCCACGTAGTATTTGTCGTCGGACATGATCACTTTTTTGCCGCGTATGTTGTATCTGCTTACGCGCCGGATCAGATACGAGCCCTCCATTGCACGAAGATGCGAGGCGGCAGTCGCGGCGTCGATCGGCATGCCATGCCTTGAAAACTCCCTGCGAATGCTGTCGACGGAGAACGGGTTCCCTATGTTGTCGAACATGAATTTAACAAGGTTCTCTATCTGAACTCGGTTGCGTATCCTGTTGCGGTCTATTGTGTCCCTGAAGAACACGGACTCGAATATGTCACGGACTATGCGGTCCGCAGACGCGTCGTCGTAGTCCGATATGTTCGCAAGCGGAAACCCTCCACGACGGATGTAGCCGTCCAGAGCCTTCCTCCTGTCCTCTGACCCGTCGTTTGCGAACGTCTTCCTGAAGTCGATATATTCCCTGAACGACAGCGTCTGGATCTCCAAGCTCACGTAGCGCCCTGTTATGTATGTGGCCAGTTCTGAGGACAGAAGCCTTGAGTTGGACCCGGATATGTACAGGTCGATGTTCCCGCGTGACAGGAGGGAGTTGGCAACGCGCTCCCAACCGGAAACTTCCTGTATCTCGTCTATGAACACATAATGCATCCCTTCGCCCGACATCCTGCCGACTATCAAGCCGTGCAGAGCCGCTCCGTCGCGCAGGCTGTTGTTGTCCATGTTGTCGAAGTCGATCCTTATGATGCGCTCGTCAGGCACCCCTGTTTCGGAAAGCTCGGTCATGATCTGCGAGAACATGGTGGACTTTCCGCACCTTCTGATGCCGGTTATCACTTTGATCAGCGGTTGGCCCATGTACGGGCGTATCATGTCGAGGTAAGCTTCCCGCTTCACTATCGTGGGCATGACGCCCATATCTCCGTATAAATATCTAAAATTATCGTTATACAATCCTGTTAAAATTTAAAAAATACAAAATCATATGATTATGATACGATTATAATTCTAAAATATCATGATAATCGTATCGCAATCATATCAGACGCATGAGGCCTTTTCGCTCCGCCTCGCATGTTTTTCCGAGAGCTTGGCGCCATACGTTGCCGCGACCGTCCGTTTTTCACAATCGGACGGTCGAATATCCTACAGGCAACACGGACTCTGGAGCATGGAAAGTTTTTATATCTGGTCCAAGTTAGCGCACATATAGCGAGGTAGGGTAGCCAGGATATCCCGTCGGGCTCATAACCCGGAGACCGATCGTTCAAATCGATCCCTCGCTACCATCTTCTCCCCGCCGTCGGTTTTCAAAGCAGGCTCTTTGCTTCTTCCGGAGACATCTCCAAGGCCTTCAACATGTATCCTAGCGCCTTCTTGGCATACGGGGCACGCGCCTTGGGGTCCTCCATGATCTCGCCGTACGAGGCCATTACGTTGTTGTAATACTCTATGGCGAACTCGGCGAACAGCGACGACTCCATGGACTCGTCGATCTGCGCGGCCTCGTTGTACGCCTTCTCCGCCTCGTCGTATTTGCTTATGGAGATGCAGAAATTCCCGTACGACTGGTAGTAGTCCACCCTGTCTCCGTCAAGCTCTATCGCCTTGCGGTACGCCTCCATGATCTCCTCGGGGGAGACTTTCGCCCCGAACATGCCGGATGCGTAGTTCCCGCTCTCCGCCCTGCAGTACCAATATTCTGCGACTCCGGGGTCCTCGTCGGTGAGCTTCTTGAACGCGGTGTGCGCTTTCTTGAAGTCTCCTTCGTCCATTGCTTTCATCCCTGCCTGGAGCTTTTTATCAGGTGCGTCGGCTGCCATAGTGTATCAGACGATGAGAGGGCGTACTGTCTTTAATTGTTTTCTGTCCCCTCCGTCCGAACAGGCGCCGGCTTGCGTCCCGAAGTCGCCGGGAAACGGGGTCCGACGTCGCGCCGACGATGAGAGAAAGAAGCCGCCACGGGACGCGGTCCCGCGGCTTTAAGTGGTTTGCCAGGTCAGGCTCGCTCGGCGTCGAAGTCCTCGTCGAACCGCAGGCTGGCGATCGCCAGGGCGGCCGCGACGACCAGCAGCAACGCCATCAGGGGGGTCCATTCGTCGGCGGCCACCGCCGCCAAAGCCATGTCTTCCGTCGCGAAGAACGCTATCGCTGCGACTATGCCGACTGCTAGCGACCCGATCCTGACGAGGAACGCCGTCCTCGACTTCTTCTCGGCGTCGCCCTTCTCCCGGCGGCTCCTTCCGACTGCGAGGATGATCATCCCCACCACGATCGCGAACACGGCGAGTATCAGGTTGAGGACGGCGAACTCTCCGTCGTTCCCGCCCTTGCCGTCGCCAGGGGTCGCGCCCTCGCCTCCGCCGCCCTCGCCGGGCGACGCCGCCTTGCTGACCACTTCTATAGAGTGGTTCTGGCTCACGTTAGAGAAGACGTGCTTTCCAGAGGCCAGCTCGGAGGGCGATATCGGCACGCCGTCCACATAGACTGCCGATATATCGTAGCCGTCTCTGGCGGAGAACGCGAACATGGCGCTTCCTCCCGCCGCGACCCTGACGGCCCCGTCGGGCGTTATCGTCGAGCCTTCGTCGGCGGTGGCTGTGATGGTATGGTCCGTGGCACTGGCCGCGATCCATTTGGCATGCAGGACCATGTCTTTGTCGACGGCGTTCGACGAGAAGCTCCACCTGTCGAGCAGAGACTTGTCGGCATACCAGCCGCCGAACGTGTAGCCCGGGCGGGAGGGGTCGTCTGGCGCCGCGATTAGCGTGCCCTTGGGAACATGAAGCCTCGGCGCCTCCTTGCCCGGCTCGCCGCTCACGTACCAGTTCGGGTCGCCGTCGTAGCGGAGGTCGAAGTCCACGCGGAACATGTCCTTCTCCCACTCCGCAGTAAGGGTCTGCTTGGTGGACAGGACGCGGTCGCTCGGCTGGTAGAGCGGGTATGTCCACGTGGGGGCGGACGGGTTAGAGGGCTGGTCGCCGCGCAGGCCCGCCAGGCCGTACTCGGCCTCGTTGGAGTGAGCGAACGCCGAGCGCGGAAGCGACATGATGTAGCCGGACGGGGAGCCGGGCTCCCCTGTTGCCGTCATGACGTAGTAGCTGCCGTTGGCTCCGAAGTTCAGGCTCTTGATGACGTCGTAGGTCTTCGACGGGTCGTTCGGGTCGACGACGACGCTTGGCACGGCGGCGGCCCAGTCCCCGCCGCCGGCTCCTGGGTTGAACTTGGTCCAGTATATCTCGACGGCTCCTGCGTTGGGGAACGCGTCGCGGGTGTAGCCGCGCGTGTCGGTGCCGACGCTCGCCACGTAGTACGGGCCGGAGCCGTCGCGGTACAGCTCGTCTGACGTGGGCGACGGGACGTACGCCCAGCGCTGCGACTGATGGCCGGGAGACCCGACCTGCCCGCCGTAGCTCTCGGACAACGCCTTGTCGTCCGTGAAGTCGGCGGGGGTGCCGTTGTCGTCCCAGTCCTTGAATATGTTCTTGATCAGGACTCCCATCTGCTCGTTGGTGCCGTTGTCGTTCCAGGCGAACTGCGGGGCGGACGGGAGCGCGGGCGTCCCCGACGGGTCCTTCGGAGTGCCGTCGGTCTTATACCTTCCCGCGTCCCAGCCTATGTTCCCGTTGTTGTCCAAGGGGCCGCGGGGGTCGTCTTCCTTGATCTGATAGTCGGCGTCAGTGAGGGCTTTCAGGTACACGTTGCCTGTCTGGGAGCGCTCCTTGATGCTTCCAAGGCTGCCGCCGGTGAACGAGTTTATGAGGTTTATCGTAGCCTGGGTGGCTGGAGTGGCGATGTAGTTCCCCACGAAGACGTTGTTGGTTAACGTGGGGCACTTCGGAAGGTCGTTGACGCTCACCAGCAGCGCCCCGGTGTCGACTCCGACGGCGCCTCCGCCGCCGACGCTTCCGAGCGAGCTGCCGCCCGACCCGGCGGCGATCGCGTCGGTGATCCCGTTGTTGAGGAACGTGCAGTGGGTTATCTCCGACTCGGTCATACCGAAGTAGGTTATGGCGCCTCCGGTGCCACCGGTGACCCACACCGTGACGGTGACCCCCCAGACCGTGCGCGGACCGCCGTACTGCGCGCCCGCGGCGGTGTTGCCGTCGAACGTGCAGTTGACGATGTTGCTGTGTATTCCTGTGGTGGTCTGCTTGCCGAGGACGATGATCGCCCCGCCGTCGTCCTGCGCGAAGTTGTCCTTGAAGTTGGAGCGGAGGACGTTAAGCTCTCCGTTCGTGTTGCCCAAGTCCACGCTCACATACAGCGCGCCTCCGTCGACGCGGTTGTTGCCGCCGTGGGCGGTGCTAGTGCCGATGGCTTGGTTGTGCTCGAATATGCTGTCCTCAACGGTCATCGAGAAGTGGCTTTCCCAAAGATATACGGCCCCGCCGCCTCCGTTCGTCATGCTGTTGTCCTTGAAGTAGCACTCCCTGATGCTGAACTTGGCGACGTCGGACGCAGTCCCGCCTGTGAGCGTCACGGCGCGTGCCGTGTTCCCCTCGAAGGTACACCTCTCGAGCGAGACCTTGGCGGACCTCACGGCGTTGTTGTACGCCGCTTGGACCGAGTTGCCTCCGAAGTAGCTGTCTGAAATCGTCACGTCCTTGCCGCCGTTCAGGGCGGTCCCGGCAAAGCCGGTGAACGAGCATCCCTCCACGGCGAACTTGCCGACGTTGCCGAGGTCGACGCCCCCTACGGGGCCTTTCAGGTCTAGCCCTCTCAGCGTGACCGTCCCGTTGCCGCCGTTGACCAGCTGGAGATGAAGCGCGGCGGCGGTCGAAAGCTGTCCGGCCGAGCCGCCGTCGATTATGATGTTGAAATCATGGCCTATGGTTGCATGCAGCGGCCCGTTCGATGCAAGGTCCGCCGCGAAAGCCGGCGTGAGGCGGAACGCCGAGTCGGCTGTCGCGTTCTCTATGCCGTTCTTCAAATCTGACACGGAATCCACGTCCACGGGGGCCGGCTCCCCTGAAGAGTCGAAGCTCCCCTTCTCGACGCCGAACCCTATGGCGATCGACGCCAACAGGACGGCGGCGATCATCAAGGTGGCCAACGGCAACGCGCGTGTCGCCGCCTTCACACTCCGCCCGTGCGTCCGGGCGGTTGCGCTTTTTTGAATTTTCGTCATTTTAACAACCTCTCTTCATACCCGGAAGAAGCACGATTTCCGATGCCGTGACGATCCGGCGTATTGTTCTGTATGCGCTGGCGGCGATCCCCCGTCAAGCAAACTTCTTAGATTGGCTTCAGTTTTATATATTGTATCGCATTACAGGCGTTTTTGTGACCAACAATGCGCATCTGGCTAACAAATACGGCTAACAATGCTCAGATGGGTTCAACGTTCCAGAGAACTCCGAGGCCTGTGCAAGTCGGCGCGACCTATGCCGGACTTCGGAGTCGCCTAATCTAAAAACAGGACTCCTCGAATGATCTTCGACGAGCGCAAGGGCTTCTCCGCTGGCCCATTGCTTTCAGGACGCGTCATCAGGGAACGCAGGAGCAGGCAACGCGTCCCGAAGGAGCCGGGAAACGTGGCATGATGTTATAATTGGGACTCAAAAAAGAAGTCGCCGCGGGACGCGGCCCGCGGCTTTAAGTGGTTTTCATGGCCCGGATCAGGCTCGCTCGGCATCGAGGTCCTCGTCGAACCGCAGGCTGGCGATCGCCAGGACGGCCGCGACGACCAGCAACACCGCCATCAGCAGGGTCCACTCGTCCGTGACCGCAACGGCCAGGCCCCAATCCTCTGTCGCAAAGAACGCTATCACTGCGACTATGCCGACGACCAACGAACCGATCCTGACTAGGAGCGCCGTCCTCGACTTCTTCTCGGCGTCGCCCTTCTCCCGGCGGCTCCTTCCGACTGCGAGGATGATTAAACCTACCGCTATTGTGAACGCGGCCAGTATCAGGTTGAGGGCGGCGAATTTTCCGTCCTTGGCATCGCCGTCGCCTGGAGACAGGTCTCTGTCTTCGTCGTCGTCTCCGGGGGACGAGGCCGCCTTGCTGGCCACGTTTATGGAATGGTTCTGCCTCACATCGGAGAAGACGTACGTCCCGGAGGCCAGCTCCGAGGACGTGACCGGCGCGCCGTCCACATAGACGGCGTAGAGTTCGTATCCCGCCTTAGCGGAGAACGTGAACGCGACGCTTCCCCCTGTTGCAACCCAGACGGAGCCGTCAGGCGTTATCGTCGAGCCCCCGTCGGCGGTGGCTGTGATGGTATGGCCTGCGGCCGGAGCCGCAATCCATTTCGCATAGAGCACGATGTCCGCGCTCACGGCGTCTGAAGAGAAGCTCCACCTGTCGAGCAGAGGCTTGTCGGCATACCAGCCGCCGAACGTGTAGCCCGGGCGAGAGGGGTCGTCGGGCGCGACGATGACCGTGCCCTTGGGAACATGGAGTCTTGGCGCCTCCTTGCCCGGCTCGCCGCTCACGTACCAGTTCGGGTCGCCGTCGTAGCGGAGGTCGAAGTCCACGCGGAACATGTCCTTCTCCCACTCTGCGGTCAGAGTCTGCTTGGTGGACAGGACGCGGTCGCTAGGCTGATACAGAGGATAGACCCAAGATGCGACCGGAGCCGACGGGTTGGACGGCTGGTCGCTACGCAGGCCTGCCAGGCCGTACTCGGCCTCGTTGGAGTGAGCGAACGCCGAGCGCGGAAGCGACATGATGTAGCCGGACGGGGAGCCGGGCTCGCCGGTTGCCGTCATGACGTAGTAGCTGCCGTTGGAGCTGAAATTCAGGCTCTTGATGACGTCGTAGGTCTTCGAGGGGTCGTCGGGATCGACGATCACGCTAGGCACTGCGGCGGCCCAGTCCGCCGACTCGTCGTTGCCTCCGTCGGAGTCAGGCAGGCCGGTTCCCGCGCCGAGGTCTCCGCCGTCGAATCCAGGGTTGAACTTGGTCCAGTATATTTCGACTGCGCCTGCGTTGGGGAACACGTCGCGGGTGTAGCCGCGCGTGTCTGTTCCGACGCTCGCCACGTAGTACGGCCCAGAGCCGTCGCGGTACAGCTCGTCTGACGTGGGCGACGGGATGTACGCCCAGCGCTGCGACTGATGGCCGGAAGACCCGATCTGCCCGCCGTAGCTCTCGGACAACGCCTTGTCGTCCGTGGGGTCGTCAGGATGGCCGTTGTCGTCCCAGTCCCTGAATATGTTCCTTATCACAACTCCCATCGATACGTTGATGCCGTTGTTGTTCCACCCGGAGGGGGCCTTCGTAGACCCGTCAGAGTTATACCTTCCTGCGTCCCAGCCTATGTTCCCGTTGTTATCCAATGGGCCGCGGGGGTCATCGAGGCCAGGCCCGGTCTGATAGTCGGCGTCAGTCAGAGATTTAAGGTACACGTTGCCCGTCTGGGAGCGCTCCTTGATGCTTCCAAGGCTACCGCTGGTGATATAGTTTATGGCGTCTATCCAAGTCTGGGTGGCGGGATTGCTGATGTAGTTCCCCACGAAGATGTTGTTGGTTAACGTGGGGCACTTCGGGAGGTCGTGGACGCTCACCAGCAGCTCCCCGGTGTCGATGCCTATAGCACCTCCGCCGCCGACGCTTCCGAACGAGGTACCGCCCCCCACCAACTGATTAGTGATCCCATTGTTAAGGAATGTGCAGTGGGTTATCTCCGACTCGGTCATCCCGAAGTATGATACGGCCCCTCCACTGCCGTCTGTAACCCACATATTCCAGTCTGCCCTCCCATACTGCGCACCTGCTACGGTGTTGCCGTCGAAGGTGCAGTTGGCGATGCTGCTGTTTATGCTTGTATAGGTCTGCCCGCCGAGGACGATGATCGCCCCGCCGTCGTCCTGCGCGAAGTTGTCCTTGAAGTTGGAGCGGAGGATGTTAAGCTCTCCGCCTACACCCGAGTCCGCGCTCACGTACAGCGCGCCTCCGTCGACAGTGTTGTTGCCACCGCTGGAGGCGCTTACGCCGACAGCCCGGTTGTTCTCGAATATGCTGTCCTCGACGGTCATCGAGAAGTAGGATGCCCAAAGGCGTATAGCTCCCCCTCCAGCGAGTGCCCCGCCGACGTTCGTCATGCTGTTGTCCTTGAAGTAGCACTCCCTGATGCTGAACTTGGCGACGTCGGACGCGGTCCCGCCTGTGAGCGTCACGGCACGCGCCGTGTTCCCATCAAAGGTACACCTCTCGAACGTGACCTTGGCGGACGTCACGCCAGTGTTGTATGCCGCATGGACCGAGTTGCCTCCGAAGTAGCTGTCTGAAATCGTCACGTCTTTACCGCCGTTAAGGGCGGTCCCGGCAAAGCCTGTGAACGAGCAGCCCTCCACGGCGAACTTGCCGACGATGTCAAGGTCCACGCCTCCGACGGGGCCGGTCAGGTCGAGCCCTCTCAGCGTGACCGTTCCGCTACCGTTGTTTGTCAGCTTGAAATGTAACAACGAGGCGGTCGTGAGTTGCCCGGCCGGCCCGCCGTCGATGATTATGTCAACACTGTTGTTTATCGTTGCAACTAACCCGCCCGACGCAAGGTCTGTCGCAAAAGCCGCTGTTGGGCTGAACGCCGAGTCGACGGCCGCGCCCTCTATGCCGTTTTTCAGATCGAGCACGGTGTCGACGTCTGTCGGAGTCGGTTCTCCGTGGGAGTCTAAGCCATCCCCCCCCCCCCTCCGCCGAACCCTGCGGCTAGCGCCGCTGACAGGAACACGGCGATCATAATGGCCGCCATCAACAGCCTGCGCTCTGCAATCTTCGCCTTTCGCCCGCACGCCCGAGCTGGCACGCTCTTCTGAAACTTTGTCATTTTAACAAACCTCCGCTGTGCACGCACGAACGGCATGCCTCAATTTCTTTATGATGTCGATAATGATGCCCCCACAGCAATAGTGTCCTAATTTGCAGTGTGCTTATATAACCTCTTATGAGACGTGCTTTTTTGTGGAAATCAAGGCATGTCTGCCGAACATAGCGACAGACGTGATTCAGAGATGTTTGACGCGTCGAAGTGCATAGGGGCGTGTGCTAGCCAACGCCTGGCGGCGGGTCCTTCGCAGGCTCGCGGCTACGTCGTCTTTGCCGGGCGTCGGGGCGCACGCCCGAGTATTTAACCGAAAAACGAGATGCCCCTGCATGATCCTCGACGCATGGAAAGACTTCTCCGCCGGCTCCCGGCTTCAGGGGTACGGCCTTGCGGAGACGTCCGTCCCGAGAACGGACGAAGAGAGCGTCAGGGGCTGCAGGAGGCTTTGCGAGCAGAACCTGTGCAGGGAGTACGGGACGACATGGGCATGCCCTCCGGGCGTCGGCCCTGCGGACGCATGCGTCAAGGAAATCAAGAGATACTCTCGCGCCGCGCTCATAACGAAGCGGTTCGAAGGCATCGACACGGGCGACGACGACCTCACTATGAAGCTTGGGAAGGACATGCAGGACGCATGCCGCCGCTTCGCGAACTTCCTTAGGAGAAGAGGCTTCGAGGTGTTCCCGATGGCCGACGTAGGATGCGGGTTCTGCGCAGCCTGCACGTACCCCGGCGGGCCGTGCAGGTTCCCGGCGCAGATGGTGGCGTCCAGGGGAGGGTACGGGATAATAATGGACCGGTACCTGAGCGAGAACGGCATGCCGTTCGCGTTCGAGAAGGGCGCCGCCACGTTCTACGGCATAATCCTGTATAACCCGCCAAGGCCTCCTGCGACAGGCCCTTGACGGTTGTGCTTCCAGATCCGCCCGGCGCGACGTCTCACGCACGCCGGGGAGCGGTTTGGGGAAGAGGTTTCGAAGGCGCCCGGCGTGATCCGGAGGCTGTACCCGCCTTCGCGGAGGGGCGATCACTCCGACGGGCGCCTTCTGTCCCTGCCGCCGACCAGGAGCCACAGCAAGGCCACGCCGACGGCTATGGCTACGATGATGACTGCTATGATTCCCGCCGTGCCGGAAAGGGCGCCTTTGGAGCCTCCGTCGCCTGATTCGCCTCCGGACGCGTCGCCGCCGTTGGATCCGTCTCCAGGCCCGTCGTCGTTGCCGTTTTCGTTGCCGTCGCCCGAGCCGTCTCCAGGCCCATTGCCGCTGCCGCTGCCGCCGCTGGATCCATCGCCTCCGGCGTTGGGGCCTCCGGTGGACATGAGCTTGGACGTCACGCTTATCGTGCGGCCGGAGGCCACGCCTGAGAACTCATACGACCCCGCCGAGACTGCGGACATGTCTTTCGAGCCGTCTATCTCCACGGCGACTATGACGTAGCCGGGCTTCGCTGAGAACGAGAACGTCGCGTCCCCGCCGTTCGGCACAGGGACGTCGCCGGACGGCGTTATAGTCGAGCCGGAGTCCGCCGAGGCGGCCACGACGTGGGCGGCGGACACATACGCGACCTT
>JAITOF010000084.1 GCA_031290095.1 Candidatus Methanoplasma porotermitis | reverse complement strand
TATGCATTCCCAGGATGTCCTTCGACATGAGCCTCCGATACTCTGCGACGCCCACTTTAGAATCCGTGAACTTGCACTCGCCCAGCATCACGTTCTTCTTCGCCGCGTGCAGTTCTCTTTTCGTTTTACTAATCGTAATTAGTCTAATCTAGATTTAACAACGTACATGGAAATGCATTCCAGCGGGTCCGGAGCACATTTGCATTGAGTCCAATATCCTTTTATCCACCTTGCATGATTCTGTCGGCATGTCGCTGGATTCTGTCATGGACGCGATAAGGTCGTTTCCCGGTGTCACAAGGAAAAGACCGATCCGCGAGGTGGTCGGGTTCTTCCCCACGTCGTCGTTCCCCCGCGTGGCTGCGGCCGAAGGCGAGGACGCCGCCGCCATATCCTATGGCGACGACTACATCCTGTTCGCGACCGACGGGATAATGGAGTCGCTCGTCAGCGCAGACCCGTTCTACGCAGGCTACTTCGCCGTCTTGGTGAACGTCAACGACATCGCGGCCATGGGCGGTAGGCCGCTGGCGATGGTGGACGTCGTGTCCATGTCTAAAAGCAAAGTCTGCAACCAGATTCTGAGGGGGATAGGCGCGGGAGTGGAGAAGTTCAACGTCCCCATAGTAGGAGGGCACACCCACCCTGACTGTAAGTACAACGCAATCGACATATCCATAATCGGCACCGTCCCCAAAGATGACATAATTCTGAGCAGCACGGTGGAGGACGGCGACGACATCGTGTTCGTGATGGACCTAGACGGCTTCTACCCCGAAGGCCTGATGTACGCTTGGGACACGACTTCGAGGAAGGACGCGTGCACGGTCCAGAACCAGATGGAGGCCGTCGCCGTGCTTGCGTCGAGGCGCCTGGTGCATGCGGGCAAGGACATGAGCAACCCCGGGAGCGTCGGGACTCTCGGGATGATGCTGGAGACCTCCCGCAAAGGCGCTTCCATTGACGTCGGGAAGATACCAGTGCCGGAGGGCGCGGACCTGACAAGGTGGCTTCTGGCCTATCAGGGGTGCGGGTTCGTGTTCGCATGCCCGCCCGAGAACTCCGCAGAGGTCATAGAGCATTTCAGGAAAGCTGGGTGCGACGGAGCGGTCGTCGGCAAGGCCGACGGAGGCTCCGAGCTGAAGATCACAGTGGACGGGGAGACCGGCGTGCTTTTCGACTTTAAAAAAGACATGATAACCGGATGTTCGCCGAAGAAATGAGGTGTTAGGCCACAGAGGTGGACGTCGCATCAGGACTCAAGTTTACCACATCGCTCCTCAACCCTGCTCCCCCGCAAACGTCAGTAGCTCAAGGTGAGGCTGCTCCCGTCAGGACCTGACCCGGTTTCCCCGATTAGCACGCCCAGTGCCGCCCTCCGGCTGTCCGTTGCGCACGCGCCGACTCTGCAGGACAAGATTTCATAGTTGCTTTGTGGGCTTGAACCTTCAGCTTCGCCGCCCTCTGCTGTCACCCCCGCTATTGACGGTTGCGGGTACAGGGCACGCCAAGCTCCCCGGTCAAGCCTAACGCCCCGTTATCGACGGAATATATTTAATGACTTTCGCCGGAAACCCTGTTTTCTCAAAGAAGACATCGCATCCCGATCAGATTTGCACCATGTCGTGACAAGGTTGCCGCCCGCAACCTGGAACACACGTACAAGCTCGGACCCGACCATAATTTAGGACACGACTTGGTTTTATCAGAGTAGTTAAATATGATCTTTCAATATTTCAATGGACGGTGTGAGGACAAGCATGACTGTGGCGGAGATCATGAACAAGGACGATTGCCTCTTCAGGGGACTCGCCTTGAGGATATCCGACTCTGCGTTCGTTCACATGCGCAACTTCGACATCGAACCGCTCACCCTGTGCGACATGTTGGCCGCCCCCATCAACTGTCCTAAGAATAAAAAGACGGGCGCACCGTTCAGGAAGACCTCGACGAGGTTGTGCGCCAGACGCAAGATGACAACATTTAACATAATACTTGACCCATTGTGTGTGAACGGAGAGAAACTTTGGAGCGTATCCCACTTGGAGCCCATATGACCTCGGCCAAAAAAAAGAAAGAGGCATGCCCATGCCATGAATGGACAAAAGAAGAGCGCGAGCTCCCGGACGGCTTCAGGTACCACTATCTCCAATGCAATGGCTGCTACCGTGTGGAGTATCCTCTGGCGCAGGCGCAGAGGCTGATGGAATATGCGAAGACGCATCAGTTTATGTTCGTAAGCGATTGGATTCTCGCATGGATGTATGTTGGAGACGGGGTCCCGATATCGGGTATCACGGCCCTCCAGAAACAACTGTTCATAATTCTCAATGAGTTCGCAGTAGAGAACAACATCGTTTCCGAGAATCCTGGATTCAGGGCATACAAGTTCGGCCCGTACACCGAAACTATCGACTCGCAACTGGAAGCACTGGCCGTAATCGGGTTGGTGCATTCGGAAGGCAGGCTAAACACAAGCGCAGAAAGGTTCTGCCTTACTGAAAACGGAATGGTCTCGGGAAAGAAGGCTTTTGAGAAGCTCACGCCCGAACAGCGCGACAAGCTTCGCGATCTGCGCCATGACTTGCAACAATTCACCGTCCAAGGCATAATGACCTACGTCTACTCCCACTATCCGAAATACACCGAAAAATCAGCGGTCTTCGAAAGGACCTTGCACAGAAGGAGGTGTTGATGGTGAGCCTCTCTGTCAAGATAGACTCCGTGGACGAATCCTTCTCAAACCTCGGAGGCAGGGTTCTTCGGGTTCGGACAAGCAGCGTGAAATCATTTAAAACACCGGCAAGGCCCATCTCCACTCGGGAAGTGAGCGCTAAATCATATCTCTGATACAGCGGAGAGATCACATCTCCTCTCGGAGCGATCGTAGTTGATTTAACCGGAAGCATCTACGAGAAATTCCTCAAAAACAATGGTTTTGTGATCGACACTCGGAAGAAGATGCAGTCAATGGTGGACACCATGGCCTACACGGTCAATTTTCCAGTGTTGCAGCTTCCAGCCATAAAAGCAAGTGAAAGTACTCCGCAGAAGATCGCATACGATATGCAACGTGCCGTTGACGGTCTTGATTACCTTTGCATGCCTCCCATATGCGGCACTGATGGTTTTGAAAAGGCTGTCAGCCGCTGGTGTACATCTGCAGAAGAGGATGGCAGAGGAGGGGTGCCACAAATAGACATGGCCGAGGGTTCCGATATTCTGTCAAAGAAG
Organism: Candidatus Methanoplasma porotermitis; assembly: GCA_031290095.1. Lineage (GTDB taxonomy): Archaea > Thermoplasmatota > Thermoplasmata > Methanomassiliicoccales > Methanomethylophilaceae > Methanoplasma > Methanoplasma porotermitis. Next base: position 14,214 of record JAITOF010000084.1, on the reverse strand, counting down.
CTTGCCACACTCGCAGAACTCTCCGACACGGGACTGTTTGGCTTTGTGAGCGTTAAATATGCCAATCCAGACACCCATCCGACGCAGTATGCCGCCCTGTGGAGCTTCCGTGACAGGATAAAGGCTGTGATAAACTGTTCTGAGGTCCCACCGCAAAAAGAGAAGGGGAGAAAAATCGGCAGCGACACTGAACTGACTCTCATAGAGCACGGGTTCGATTCCATATCTCGTAAGAAGCATACAGTTTCTCCAAAATTGATAGCAAAATGGAACCATGAGCCCGTCCCCAAGGATTTGGGCGAAATCGATGAATTCATTGTCATGAGGCACGATGCCGCCGCAGCTATTAACGGGGTCCACTGGATAAAGTCGGGATGTGGGGGGGTTTGCACATGTCCCGTATGCCGCAACAGGCCAGTCGAAGAAATAGTGGATGAGTTTGCATATCTCGACAACAGAGAGATATCCAAACCGGGTCTGAGGTATTTTTCGCAACTCCACGACCATCAGTCCGATCAGTCCTCGATGCAGGACATCTCGAGACATATTTCTGACAGAGACATGAAAACATATGTCGCTGATGCAGAAGACCGGCGCAATAACCTTCAAGGTTGAGCGGTCTCGCTGTGTTTTGAAACTCGTCGGAACGGTGTGCATTGACGACAACCCCCTGTCGAAACTACCCGTGACCTTTGTTGCTGGGGTAAACACAAATGGCGTGGGCATGGTCAAAGATCATGTAATTCAATTTTTAAACAACAAATAATATTTGTTGCATAAATAAACAATAAATAATATTAATTTCATTAAAATACAACAAAATAAGGATTATATACTGTACTGGCGATGTACGGGCATGGATAGGTTCATCGGCAGAAGCAGGGAGCTGGACGCTCTGAACGAGTGGCATTCTTCAGACAAGTTCGAGTTCGTCGTCGTCTATGGAAGGCGCCGCGTCGGCAAGACTGCTCTTCTTGAGGAATTCATAAAAGGCAAGAACCACCTTTTTGTGAGCGCAAGACGAGTAAAAGGGGATGCGAACCTCCGTTTGCTGAGAGAAGCGGTGAACGACGGTTTTGACGTAGATTCCGGGAATATGAGCCTGGACGCGCTTTTGGGGGAGATAGGCAAGCAGTCAGGCGAGAGGCTAGTGCTGGTGATCGACGAGTTCCCGTATTTCGCTGAATCGGACGAAGGGCTCATGAGCGCGTTGCAGGTGTTCATCGACCGCAAAGCCCAGTTTTCAAAACTATTCCTAGTACTCTGCGGCTCTTCAATGGGGTTCATGAAGCGTCAGGTCTTGGGGGCGGAGAGCCCGCTCTATGGACGCAGAACTCGGGAGATGTTTCTTAAGCCCATGGATTATCTGGAGGCGGCCTGTTTTCTCGACGGGAGGACGGCCTTCGAGAAAGCATGCGTATATGGCGCCGTCGGAGGAGTCCCGACGTATCTGAAGAAATTCTCAGGCAAAAGGGACATATTCAAGACGATGGCAGAGGAGTTCTTCGACGACGGGCTGACGCTGTTCTCGGAGCCGGAATCCCTGATAATGCAGGAGCTCAAAGATCCGAGGTCGTACAACGCGGTCATCGAGGCGATGGCTTCCGGCAAGGCGAGGCTGTCCGAGATATCAGACTCGTCGGGGATACCTAGGCCTGACGCATCGAGGCACTTGGCCGACCTCGTCGATTTAGGCCATGTGGAGAAGATAGAGCCGTTCAACGAGGAGAACGGCCGGCGCACCCTGTACTTCCTGTCCGACAATCTGTTCAGATTTCGATATTACATCGCGATCAATATGAGGAAGCGGATCGCGGGGAGCACCCCCGACCGCACCGCGAAGAACATCGAGAAAGAAATGCCGGAATACATGGGAAAGGCGTTCGAGGACATCTGCGATCAGTTCGTCAGGCGCATCGGCTATCCGATCACCGGAAGATGGTGGGGGTCCGCCTCCGTAGGAAAGGCAATGGAGATCGACGTTATAGGGGCCGTCGCAGAGGGAGGAAGGCGTATCGGTCTGTTCGGCGAGTGCAAGTTCACGAACAGGGAAGCGGACATGACGGCTCTGGACAGCCTCCTGATGAGCGCAGACTGCGTGAAAGGGTTCGACGTGAAGGATTATGCCGTGTTCTCCAAGTCGGGCTTCACGGAGGCGCTTGAGCTGAGGGCCGAGGCAGAGAACGTGGCGCTGATAACTCTGGACGACCTGTACGACCCGAATTTTGTCGCACAAATGCGTTCATGGCGCATCGAGCCATGACCTATTGATGTTTTGAATCGATCTGAAATCGGCTTTTTCAAGCAGCCCACACTCCGTTCAACTCCGTTCAACTCCGTCCACACTCCGTTCGATGCGTGAACGTAGTTGACGATCGACCTTTGGATGAGCTTGCAGGCGATGTCTGTGCAATTCGACCAAAACAAGTAGCAGGTGTTATATAGGGCCCCAAACATCATATCCACTGCCGTGCTAATTGTTAGCATGTAACAAGGTGAGGAAATGGGAATACTTGGAATATCGGACCCCTTCATACTGGCAGGATACATCGGATGCGTGCTCACGGTGGTCCTGTGCGTCTACTGGGGCCTGTTCAGATCGGGCGAGGAGGGCGAGGAGGAATGACGTCCATAACAATGACGGGAGGCGTGTCCTCAATATCGTTCGTGGTCATGATGGTCATCTTCATTGCGGCTACCATCGGCCTCGGCATATACGGATACAGGAACACCAAGGACAACCAGGGGTTCCTTCTCGGAAGGCACAAGTCCAACTCGGTGATAATCGCCCTTTCCTACGGCGCCACGTTCCTGAGCGCGTCAGCCATAATCGGGTTCGGAGGTCAGGCAGCGATACACGGGATGGGGCTGATCTGGCTTTGCTTCCTCAACCTGTTCTTGGGGCTGTTCGTCGCGTTCGTGGTGTTCGGGACGCGCGTCAGGAGGGCGGGGAAAAGGCTGGGGGCGTCCACTTTCGCCGACCTTCTCGGCAAGCTGTACGGGTCCAAGTCGATAAGAGGGTTCACCGCCGTGATAATCGTCCTGATGATGCCCATATATTGCGCGGCAGTCCTTAAGGGCGGGGTGAACTCCCTCGCCGTGATAACCGGGCTCACGGAGTACTACGACGTGATCCTGATAGTGCTGGCGCTCGTGGTTGGGGTCTACGTCGTGTACGGCGGGATAGTGGCGGTGATGTACAACGACGCGTTGCAAGCGACTATAATGTTCGTTGGAATGCTGACGATACTCATAGTGACGTATGTCACGCTTGGAGGAGTCGGCGAGGCTAACTCCGACCTAGTCGGCCTATGGGACACTGCAGTGTCCGACGGCATGGCCACGAAGACCTTGCCCGGATTCAACGGATGGACCGACTCGGCGTCGTTCGGGACGCCCGAATGGCTGACGTTGGTCTCCACGTTCATATTGGGCGTGGGCATAGGAGCGCTCACGCAGCCTCAGCTCGTCGTCAGGTTCATGTCCGCAAAGGACGACAGGATGCTCAACAGGTCTCTGATAATCGGAAGCATATTCATACTGGTCATCGTGGGCGCCGCGTACACCGTGGGGCCGTTGACGAACCAGTACTTCTTCGCGAACTACGGAGGGATCGCCGCGGACGTCGCGCTGGGGACCGACTTCATAATACCGACGTTCGTGGTCGACGTGTTCAGCGGGATACAGTTCGGAGACATATTCATCTCCCTGTTCCTGCTGTCTCTGATCTGCGCCTCGATATCGACGATAAGCGCCCTCATGCATACCATCGGCTCCGCCGGCGGCCATGACCTTTTCTCCCTGCTCAAGAACAGGAAGGAAGGGACGTTCAAAGACATCCAGTCCCTGAGGGTGAACCGCATATGCACCGCGATAGTGATGGTGCTCGTGGTGATCTACTGCTACCTCATGCCTTCGGACATCATCGCAAAGGCGACGTCCCTGTTCATGGGCATGACTGCCGCCGCGCTTCTTCCGGCGTTCGCGCACGGCCTCTACTCCAAGAACCCTGACAAGCGGGCGGCGATCTTAAGCATCGTCACAGGGACGGGGACATACCTGTTGTGGGCGTTGTTCATAAACAAGAGCTCGTCGGTCTTCCTGCCGATCTGCAAATGGATCACAGGAAACGCCGTCCTGTTTTCCGGGAACATACAGTATGTGGACGCTTTGTTGGTGGCGTTGCCTGTGTCCGCCATAGTGATGACGTCGTTCCTGATACTCAGGAAGGTGCGGTCCAAGAGCGATTCTGGAGACGAGACGAACATTGCCGACTGACAGCCGATGCTCATAAACTTCTTGACCCGTCTTTGACGGGTCTTCTTTTTCATACTTGACCGGTATGACCGCCTGGCAAGTGATAGATACTTCTGCGCCATATCCTCGCATGACATGCACTATGCAGACTACAAGACCATCCTCTCGCCGCAGAACGGCATGAACTTGTACCGAGGATGCACCCATGGATGCATCTACTGCGACAGCCGCAGCGCTTGTTACCAGATGGGCCATGATTTTGAGGACATAGAAGTCAAGCGCAACGCCCCTGCGATCTTGGAGAGGCAGATCTGCCGCAAACGTGCGCCGTGCATGATCGGCACAGGTTCCATGTGCGACCCGTACATACATCTCGAGGACGAGTTGAGAGTAACGAGGCGATGCCTCGAGATAATCGAGAAACATGGGTTCGGCCTCACAATACTGACGAAATCCGCACGCATCCTGCGCGACATCGACCTGCTGAAGGCAATCAACGAGAAGGCCAGATGCGTGGTCCAGGTGTCGCTGTCCACTTATGACGAGAGCCTCTGCAAAAAGTTAGAGCCAAACGTGTCGACCACGAGGGAAAGGGTCCGCATATTGGAAACGATGCGCGACGCAGGGATACCCACTGTCGTATGGCTGTGTCCGACGCTCCCTTTCATCAACGACACAGAAGAGAATCTTCGAGGGCTGCTCGATTACTGCATCGATACGGACGTCCGCGGCATTGTGTGCTTCGGTTTCGGGATGACGCTCCGCGAAGGCAGCAGGGAATACTACTATGACAACCTAGACCGGCTGTTCCCCGGCCTCAGGGAGAGGTATGTCCGCACATACGGCGACGCGCACGTCTGCAACAGCCCGAACAGCCTAGCCCTTGCGAAGATGTACGAGAAGGCCTGCGAAGAGCATGGCATAATCCACAAGCCTGACGACACGTTGGCTTTCTTGCGCGAGCTCCCGTCGAAACGCCGCCAGACGACGTTCGACGCGTTCATGTGACATTGCCATGCAAACCGATAAAACGGTGCTGTGCATAACAGTGCCATGGACTTCCTAGGGCCGTCGTCCGCGAAAGAGCTGTCGGAGATGGCGAGATCCATTTGGATGGAGTATTACACGACATTCTTGGACCGCGGCAGCATCGAGACCATCGTAGAGGATTGGCAGTCGGAGAACGCGATAGTCGAACAGATGAGCGAAGGCTCCCTCTACTCGTTCATAAATCATGAAGGCAAGAACATAGGGTACAGATGCGTCCTCCTTCAGGGGGACGACCTCTTCGTGAGCAAGATATACGTTGACAAGGAACACCGCGGGAAAGGTTTCGGGTCCCGTGCCCTGACGGAGATGCTCGACTACGGAAAGAGCGCAGGCGCCAAAGGGGCGTATCTGCACGTCAACAAGCACAACGAGACGGCGATACGCGCCTACAAGGCAAAAGGGTTCGAAATCAGAGAGGGAAGGAAGATACGTCTCGACAACGGCGTATGCCTCGACGACTACGTGATGGTCTACGACTACCGGTGACGACATGTTCATACCCACCACGCATGAAGAAGCGACACGGAGAGGATGGGACGCCCTTGACGTCGTCATAGTCTCCGGAGACACTTACATCGACTCGCCTTACAACGGCGCGGCCATGATAGGCCATTGGCTTGTCAGCAACGGAATCCGGGCCGGCATCGTATGCCAGCCGGATGTGTCGTCCGATGCCGATATAGGGAGGCTCGGCGAACCGAGGCTGTTCTGGAGCGTCACCGCCGGGTGCGTGGACTCCATGGTGGCCAATTACACCCCTACGGGCAAGTTCCGCAAGGATGACGACTTCACTCCCGGCGGTAGAAACGACAGGCGCCCCGACAGGGCGTGCATCGCATACACGAACCTGATCAAGAGGCACTTTCGAGGGAAGCCAGTGGTTCTCGGCGGGATAGAGGCGAGCCTCCGTCGCGTAGCGCATTACGACGCATGGTCAGACTCTGTGAGAAGGAGCATATTGTTCGACGCCAAGGCCGATGCCGTCACTTACGGAATGGCAGAGTTCTCCAATCTGGAGATTGCCAACCGCTTGAATAGCGGAGAGGACATAAGCTGCATTAGAGGGACGTGCAGGATATCCAAGAGCCCTCCCGGAGGATACGTAGGCATGCCGTCGTTCGAAAGGTGCCGCGATGAAAGGGACGCCTTCGTCAGCGCGTTCGACATATTCAGAAAGAACTGCGACCCCGTGACGTCAAAGGGGCTGTTCCAGCTTCATGGGGACCGTTGCCTGGTGCATGAGCCTCCGTCGCGCCTTCCCACAGTGGAGGAGCTCGACTGCTTCCACTCGCTCGACTACGAGAACGCGGTGCACCCGTACTATGCGGCGCAGGGCCCCGTGAGGGCGATGGACACCATCAAGAACTCCGTCACAACTCACCGCGGATGCTACGGCGGATGCTCGTTCTGCGCTATAGGGGTTCATCAGGGAAGGGCCGTCGTGTCCCGGTCGGAGGACTCCATCGTAGCAGAGGTGGAGCGAATGTCCTCGAAGGCCGGCTTCAACGGCATAATACACGACCTCGGCGGCCCGACCGCTAACATGTACGGCATTGACTGTGCCAAGAAGGCGACCCACGGCTGTTGCGCCGAAAGGGCATGCCTCATGCCAAAGCCGTGTCCGAACCTTCCGTTGAGCCATTCCCGACAGATATCCGTGCTAAGGCGCGTGTCGTCGGTTCCCGGCGTCAAGAAGGTGTTCGTAGCGTCCGGAGTGAGGCACGACATGGTCGTGCACGACCGTCTGCATGGAAGGGAGTACTTGGACGAGGTTGTGCGCAACCACGTCTCCGGCCAGATGAAGATCGCGCCGGAGCACGTGTCCGCAGAAGTGTTGGACCTCATGGGGAAGCCCGGCCCTGACGTGCTTCTCGACTTCAAGGACATGTTCGACGAATCCAACTCCAAGGCAGGCAAGGACCAATACCTGACATACTACCTCATGGCCGCGCACCCCGGATGCCGCCGGAAGGAGATGGACGAACTGAAGGATTTCGTCCATGCTGAACTGCAAACGAACCCTGAGCAGGTTCAGATATTCACCCCGACTCCGTCCACTGCCTCCACTACGATGTACTACACGAGAAGGAACTGCGAGAACACCAAGGACGTCGCGTCAGAACACAGCATGCAGATGAAACAGAGGCAGAAGGAGATCCTCACCGGGAAGGCCAACAATGACCGCAGATGACAGGGTCAGAGAAATCCTATCGGTTCAGGCGGGACGCTCCGGCCTCGACGTCGCCGATGCCTCGTTCTTCTCTCCAAAGGAGTTCCAAGCGACGTGGAAGCTCAAAGGGAACAGCGTGTCCGTGAAGATATCGGACTATCTGTCCGACGCTCCCGACGCAGTCCTTTCCGAGTTCGCCTCTGCGCTTTTCGACATGGTCGGAGGCAGGAAGCCCACTTACGGCGGCAGATACATGGAATGGGTGACGTCCGATGATTTTATAAACGACAAACGGAAGACGTACCTGCGGAGAAGCAAGAATCTCAAAGTCGACCATGTCGGCGCAGAAAAGGATCTTGCTTCATCGCTCGACCGCCTGCTGGAATCCGGTCTGGTACTGCCGTCCGACATAGAGAATTCTGTGTTCACCTGGACATCCAGGCCAAACATCCGCAGGGTGGGATACTGCTCCCCTATGATGAGGGTGGTCGCCGTGTCCTCTGCATTGGACGACCCTGCCGTGCCTGACGAGGTGGCGGACTTCGTGGTGTATCACGAGGCGTTGCACCTTCGTCAGGGATATCGTCCGTCGTCAAGGTTGCACGACGCGCAGTTCAGAGAGATGGAGAGGATGTTCCCCGGGTTTAACAACGCCGAATCATACCTCAGGCGCATTGGTTCCAAGAGGAGATATCATGTCAGGTAAGAAGGGTTTCGTATTCGAAAAAGATGAAGAGAGCGTAGAAATCGACATAGATTCTGTAAGGGCTATGGCCGCCGCCGGCGATTCGGACGGGCTTTACGCTCTCGGAATGGCCAGTCTGTTCGGATGGGAGGCAGAACAGAACGTCGAGGAGGGGTTTAACCTCCTCAGGAAGGCCTGCGACGCCGGGAACCCCGAAGCGATGACATTGCTCGTCAGCATGTATATGTCCGGGGAATACAGCGGGATGACACCCTCGGAAGCGGTCGAGTACTCCCGAATCGCGGCGGAGGCGGGAATAGCCAAGGCGCAGCTGCACCTTGGATCCGCATATCTTCACGGAACGGCGGTAGACGCGGATTACGAACGTGCGGGACGACTTTTCAAAGAATCGGCCAGACAGGGCAATGCAGAGGCCCGGAGCGCATTGGCATACATGCATCAACATGGGCTTGGCGTTGAGAAGGACGATGTCAAAGCGTTCAAACTCTATAAGAACGCGGCCTCCGCCGGATGCGTGAACGCCCAGTATCACACAGCGGCATGCTACGAGGTCGGATCAGGCACGTCCAAGAACCGCCGCAAGGCGTCCGAGTGGTACACAAAGGCCGCCGAGGCGGGCGACCCTGAGTCGATGTTCAGGCTCGGCGTCCTTCTCGAAGAAGGTCTCGACGGCCTTCCTGGAGACAAGGCCAGGTCGTTCGAGCAGTATCTTCAGGCGGCCCGATCCGGCAGCACGGACGCAATGTACGCAGTCGCGCTGTGCTATCTTGAGAATGGTGCGGAAAAGGACCGTGAAGAGGCTATTGAATGGCTAGATCTCGCTTCCAGCATGCGCCACGGCCCGTCGGCAGAACTTGCCGCGACGATCAGGGCAGGCGCCAGAGGGAAAGACATGGCGGACGAACGGGACCCTGACACGCTGTATCGCGAAGCGGTCGCCCTCATGAACGGCGCCCCCTCTAACATGAAGAGAGCGGCAGAGCTGTTTTCGACGGCGGCCGAGGCGGGCAGCATTCCGGCGAAGCGCGAGCTGGGGCTCATGTGTCTGAGAGGCGAGGGCGTAGAGGCAGATTCGACCAAAGCCTACTCTCTCCTGTCCGAGGCCGCAGTGGCATTGGACCCTGCGTCGATGTACAACCTGGCGCTGATGTACGAGCACGGCTCCGGCACGGACAAGGACCTTTACGCAGCAGTCAGAATGATGGCGTTCGCCGCGGATGCAGGGTATCCCGGGGCAGAGGAGAACGCTGAAAGGATGGATTCACGCATAGTCGAAGAAAGAGCAGTCAAGCTGCGTTCGAGGCCTATGCTCAACCTTGACGTGTCCGACACCGACGTCGAGGCCGCCTGTTGCAGGAACATGCTTGACGGCATGTTGGAAGGCACAGTTTACGTGATTGAAACGTACAAGGGGCCGGAACTCGTAACAAGCGACGAGAAGGGAAATGAAACCGTGATCACGAGTTGTCCGTTCTGCGGGAAAAGAGCTCGCAGAGTGCGGAGAAACAAAAAATACTGACCTCTTTATTTTTGTACTACGTCGCAATAAGGTATCCTATGAAGAACGAGAAGGACGCCCAACCGGACGAGACGTGTGAAATTGAGGAAGTCGCGCTGTTGGACAGCATGACCGACGAGGACATCAAGGCGGTGTTGGAAAGGTTCATCGAGAAGAACAACAGGGACATCGCCTCGCTGAAGTCTAAAGGCGGAGATGGCGCGGAGATAGTTTCGACGCTGGAAACCCAGGTGCAGTACCTGAGAGTGTTCTTCGCCAACATCTTGGGAAACGACCAGGATGAGGAAGAGCTGGTCCGGATGTTGATGGAAGCTGAGGAATTGGATAATTTCAGCGACGAAGTCTATCAGAAGTACTATGACGGCCTGACGGAGGACGAACAGGCGGACGACGACGTGGCCGTGACCTTGCTTTTCGAAATCGTCGAGAACTATGTCGACTCTTTTGCTTACAACATAGGTCGCGACGCCATATCCAACCGCAAGTATGTGAAGTACCTCCTAGACGACGAGTACGCCCTGCAGGAGATAGGAAAGCTCATAATGAGCGACAACACGTTGCTTGATGCCCTGAACGACCTGGTCAACGGACCTGAAAATCCTAAGAAAGGCAAGAAAGACAGGAAAAAGTCTAAATGAGAAATATGCTATACGACAGTAGGCTTGTCTGTATTGCCATGGTGATAAAATGGATGGGATAAAAAATCAAGTAACTTTGATGCGTGCCGTCATAGGCCGCAAGACAATGGAAATCGACGCTTTTGAAGAGAAAGCCGCCGGCGCTACCGGCGAAGAGGCTGAGAAATACCTCAACATAATCGATTTCCTGAAGAGCGACGTCATCGGATACAAATCCGTTATCGTTGACTACAGGGACGGCAGCTGCGACTTTACCGCGAACCTTTGGGACATCGCGAACCTCCCCGAGGATTCGCTCGGGCTCTACACGGACTACTATCTGCCCGGGCTCACTGCCGACGAGAGAGAAGAAGAGACCGAGGCCATGAGCATCAAGGTCGAGTATGCTGAAAAGCTCAAGACGGAGTTCATACTGTTCATCGGAAGGTCCGCTCTCACCGACCCGAGGGCCTTGGACATCATCATGGCAAACAAGAAGCTCGTCACGCTCATAGGGGAAGAGGTCATAGCCAACCCCGAGCTCATGAACGTTCTTGAGAAACAGTGATGTGAATTCCGGGGTTCTTGCCCCGGAAAAACCACTTAAACACAATATTCTCAATCTTCTACAACAGGAAATAGTGACTTTCGCCATATTTTTGCTGTTATTGCGGTGGATTCGTTCTACAATGCTTCCAAAAGCAAGGGCCATGATCGGACGCACCGCGCAGGCATCGGCCCCTGACACGTCGGCTCACCTCAGGATTGCTGAAATACAATATATACCATATATTCGTTTGGGGATGGTATGTTTGCGAGTGCCTGTGAAAAGGCATCTATGTTCACACGTCCGCTCATCATATCCACAAGACAAGTTGACGGTACTGTGAACGCCTCTTGCGGTTCCTTCATAGTGTTAAACGATGAGGGCTGGATACTGACTGCTGGACATATGTTTGATTCCTTCATGAAGTTTCAGGAGGATCAGAACAAGATCAGAGAGGTGCAGAACGCCAATAACAGAAGCCTTCCCGGAGCGCCTTCCAACGGCGTCAAGAAGGATGCCACATGGTTTACCAACCACTCGTTCTGGTGGGGGTGGGACGAGACGCGCCTCACAGACGCACTTATCAACAGGCAGGTGGACATCTGTGTCGGCCGGCTTGAGCCGTTCCATAAGGATTGGATTAAAGAGTATCCTGTGTTCAGGGATCCGAACACGTTGCGCCCGGGAACCAGCCTCTGCAGGATGGGGTTTCCCTTCGCCAACGTGGAGTCCGAGTTCGATGAGGCCATAAAAGCGTTCCGTATCAAAAAAGGCGTCCTTCCGTTGCCTCTGTTCCCGAATGATGGAATACACACCCGTAACCTGACACGCGGCAGGAGCAAGGAAGGCAGATATGAAATGCTCTTCGTCGAGACATCGACGCCCGGCCTCAGAGGACAGTCCGGCGGCCCTATATACGACAGAGACGGGAAGGTCTATGCCATGCAGGTACAGACCAACCATCTGCCGCTAGGGTTCCAACCAAGCGTGGAAGTGGACGGGGAGAGGATCGTGGAGAACCAATTCATCAATGTTGGTTTGGGCGTTCATGTGAAGACCATCATAGACATACTTCGAGAAAAGGGAGTCAAGTTCCATCAAGAGGGAGACGAGACCGGTTTCCGCATCTTGGATTAAAACCTAATAACCACCAATTAATTTAGTTTGTTACTAAACATATTAACTTTTTTTCATATCGTCTTGCATATAAGGCAATAGCATCAGTAATCCATTATTTTTAATTCATATTAAGCAACTAACTTAATAAAATACATCAAATCAGGATATGAAGTAAGTATATTAAATTAATTAATCTAATAGCTTAACATATTAAATTAATTTTAGGTATTCGATCAATAGCAGGAAAAAACAATAACGCATAATAAAAATTAAGTAAGTTAATGTTTAAACTAAATTAATTAAGTATTGTAGATAGAAATAACAAATTTACCCTATTAAGGATAATTAATTGCTTATTATTCTACATTGTACGTAAAATATCAAAAAAACCATCAAAAACTACAATTATAGGGTAAAATCATCAAAAATACTGTCAACGACGGTCTCCCGAACATCAACTTGGAACCGTCGATTTTACATGAAAACCTATGGCTTTTCGTAGATAATCGAAACTATCGCGCATATCGCTCGGAATCGATGCCCTATTAGTGCATAGCAAGGCTGCAACATAAAACCTTGCGCCTGCGTCAGGCTCGAACGGCAGAATTACAGGTCGGTTTGGAATGGCGGGTATGATGGGCGCATAGCGTACAATGAAAACAGCATGGGTGGAACGTACTGTGTTTTAGATGTGTGCAGGCATCAAGTCCGCTTGATGGATGCAAGACGACTGATGAACGTTCTGGCGTGACTTCAGAGCATCCCTCGATCATTGGAACGGCGCTTAGGCTCAGGACGTTCGATTATGGGCCTTCTCAATCCTGAGAGCAAAGTCGCAGAAAAACTGTACATTATAGTAACATTGCAAATAATATATTTGATAAAGTTATTTGCTAAATTAATAATGAATTATAATTAGACACAGTAAAGTGGCAAACAGGCACGTCCGTCGGTCCATTCTTGATAAGTCTAGACATTCGAAACCGAGCCCCGTTAACAATCGGACGCGCACAGATGGTTTCGATCCGACCCCGTCGCTAACGCATTCCGTGACCTGTCTGCGGTTGCTCAAATACATCTGACGATGATAAATTAACCTGTTAAGCAACCATGTAGACTAATCATGGCGTGTCGAAACACACCATGATCAAGGTCACTCCGCAAAGAAGGAGGCTGCGGCTACGAACACGACTACGACCATGATGAGGACCATGAACCAAGCCATGATCTTGTTCTTTTTTTCCTGTTTCATATGGAATCCTACATGGTCGATGCTCTTCAATAATATAGTCTTTTTCGATGGCCGCCCCAACAATGCGGAAAGCCATCATAATCGGATTCATTGCATGGGCCATGCAAACGCGTGGCGCTGGCAAGTTGGTCAGAAACGCGGAGAAGGCTGAAATGAAAAATAAGTAAAGAGTTTAACCTTCCCGTCAAACTGTTTTGAATGTTTGACGGATGTTGCTCTGCCGGTGATCAGACGATCGGCAACTTGTTCTCCAATGCCAGCGCGAATGCGAGGTATATGTTGAACAGGAAGTTGAAGAGCGCCACGATTCCGAGCACAAGGTACCACTTGTCAAAGTCTGGATACAGGACTGAGAGACCTACAACGAGGAATATCAGTGCCGTCGTCACCAGAATCAGAGACAGGACCTTGGGAGTCTTCGCAACCAGAGACCATATGATGGCCAGTATGAACACGATTCCGAACGTTATGTTCTCCCACGCGAGACTGGAAGTTCCAATTGCGTATCCAGTGAACAGAACTGCAAATCCCACCAGTACGAACACAGTAAAGCCGAAGTTACTGTCCGCCTTGAAGGCGTATAGCCCAACCAAGATTATTAGAAGTCCACCCAGTATGAAGAAATTCCTGTCGGGAAGACCCTCGTTGAGCAATTGGTACACTGCCAAAGGCAGTGACACTGCTGCTACCAGGAACAGACCGAGTGCGGTCGGATCCAAGCATTTAACACATTCTACCATGATTTTTCCTCCTTAGTGAGGTATTACCTCGGCGTTGATTCTACATATAAGATATATAATGGTCACTGTAAAAACATGCAGTTTTAGAAATACCCAGAGATAAAATATCAAAGAAATTTGCATTGCGTGCGAAAGTCGGTGCAAATGGTTGAAAAATGAGAAATGTATATATAAGACTTGATGTAACAAACAGTTACATTCAATCGCTGAATTCATCGGGAATCCGTAAAACATGCC
>JAITOF010000040.1 GCA_031290095.1 Candidatus Methanoplasma porotermitis | reverse complement strand
ATCGACTGCAAGGACGTACACTGCATGGACGTGAGGAAGCTGGACACGTCGGCCAGCGGCCCCCTTGGACCCATAGACGCGCTATCGTTCGGTTTTCCATGCAACGACTACAGCGTCGTTGGAGAGCAGAAGGGGACGCAGGGCGAATACGGCCCTCTGTATTCTTACGGCATATCGGTCCTGAAGTCTCACAATCCATTGTGGTTCCTTGCGGAGAACGTGAGCGGGCTCAAGAACGCGAACGGCGGCCGCGACTTCGGAAGGATACTCGGGGAGATGCATGACGCGGGATACGACATATTCCCGAACCTGTACTGCTTCGAACAGTACGGAATCCCGCAGGCGAGGCACAGGATAATAATCGTCGGTTTCAGAAAGGATTTGAAGCTTAGATTCGAAGTTCCTGCGCCGACCAAGGTCACGAGGACGTGTAGGGAGGCGATCGAGGGCCCGCCCATACCTTTGGATGCCTTTAACAATGAGAAGACTGTGCAGGGCGCCGCAGTGGTGGAACGCCTGCAATACATCAAACCCGGGGAGAATGCTTTCACCGCAGACATCCCAAAGCACCTGCAGTTAAACGTGAGAGGCGCAAAGATAAGCCAGATCTACCGCAGGCTGGACCCGGACAAGCCAGCCTACACTCTCACAGGATCGGGAGGAGGCGGCACGCACATGTACCATTGGTCCGAAGACAGGGCGCTGACCAACAGGGAGCGTGCGAGGATACAGACGTTCCCAGACGAATATGTGTTCGCAGGGTCCAAGGAGAGTGTAAGGAGGCAAATCGGGATGGCAGTCCCGCCGGAAGGCGCCAAAATAGTGTTCGAGGCGGTATTCAAGACCCTGCGCGGAGTGAAATACGCATCTGTGGAACCATCGATTGCCGCCGTCGTGCACGACGACTGAGAAGCCGAGGGAGTTCCCAGTCAGCCTCTCAGCTTTATCTCCAAGACACGCAGCTTCTCGAAGAACAGCGGCAGCTCGCCGAGCACCCTGACGTTGTACGAGGACAGGAACGCGTTCAGACGGTCGCCCTCCATGAGGGACGACACGACGATGACCACCCTGCCGCCCTCTTCCAGATGGTACGGCGCATAGTCCAAGAGCTCGGGGAGCGGCCCCATGCCGTCGTCGCCGCCCGACCAGGCGAGGGCCAGAAGGCCTTCGTCGTTCACAGGGAGGTAGGGAAGGTTGAATATTATGGTGTCGAAGACTTCCGATATGCGGGAGTAGACGTCGGTCTCCCTCACGTCTAGGCGGATGTCGTTCAACGCGGCGTTCCTCTTTGTGAGGGTGACCGCCCTCGAGTTGACGTCGCCGCACGTGACGCGCGCGCCGTTCTTTGCGCAATGGATCGAGACTATCCCGCACCCGCATCCTATCTCTAGGACTCTCTCTTCGGCACGCATCTCCAATGACTCTATCAGCAGATAGCTGTCGTCGGAGGGAGGATACACCTCGTCGTCCGTCTCTATCCTGAGGTCCCGGTCGAGTTTCATACAGAGTAGCGAACAATCCGCGGGATATAAATACACTACAGCCCGTGCGCAGGATTTTCTATCTGTCCGAGGATACAGGGGCATGATCAACTTGGACGTGCTTGTCGTCGGCGACTTCGACCGAGACGCGGACGGCAACGTGTTCGGAGCATACTCCACGTCAGTCCTGATCCGCACAGGCGACAGGAAGATAGTCGTAGACGTCGGCACGAAGGGGACGTGGCCGGCGATCAAGACCTCTTTCAGGCAGATAGGCGTGTTCCCTGAGGACGTGGACACCGTCGTGCTCACCCACTCCCACCACGACCACGTCGAGAACCTGGACCGTTTCGCCGGAGCGAAAGTGCTGATGCACAGTGGGGAGGAACGGACGATAGAACGTGCCGAGATAGTAGATGCCGACACGGAGCTGACGAGAGGCGTCCGCCTGGTACACACCCCCGGGCACACCCCAGGATCGATGAGCGTGTTCGTGGACGCGGACCGCAGATACGCTATAACCGGCGATGCCGTCCCGAAAAGAGGGAATTATGACCGGATGGCCCCTCCTGCGATATGCAGCGACCCCGTCGCGGCGCTGAAAAGTATTAAAGACATCATCGAGTATGCCGACGTGATCGTTCCGGGGCACGACGCCCCGTTTGCGATAAGGTGAGACAATGAAAACAACAGATCCGGGTCCTTCCGTGTTCTTTGAGTGCCCGATCTGCGACGACGTCACCGAGCACGCCATCCTGAAGGGGAACCTCGGCAAAGGCAACGTCACTGGCACGTTCAGGTGCGTCGAGTGCAACCGCGTGTTCTCCGGCACCATCAAGATACCCCAGGAGCTCACAACGAAGGTCGTGTTCAGCGACGGGGACGTGAGCGAAGAGACGATCACGACGCTCGAGAGCGACGAGATAATCGAAGTGGGCGACGAGTTCATCCTGGATGACGGAAGGAAGGTGCAGGTCACCCACATCGACGTCGAGAACGGAGAGAACGTCAAGCATGCGCAGGCAGACGGGATAAAGAAACTGTGGGTCAAGCAGTTCGGCGTCCTCAGCGTGAAGGTGTCCGTGAACGACAACCGCGTGACTTACCCCCTGAGGACGGAGGCGGAGCCAGACGACGAGTTCGCCGTCGGGATGACGTTGCAGTTCGATGATTTCGACGCATACATCCATGCCATAAAGACGAAGGACAGGATCCTGAAGAAAGGAAGCGCCGAGGCAAGGGACATCGTCCGTATATATGGAAGGATCAGAGGGAAGACCTACCCTGTGATGGACGAGGACGACCCGGTCGATTATGAAGAGGAGTGACCCTCGCAGGGAAGGATCAGGTCGAGTATCTCCGATATGTTGGAGGATTTAACGACGTGCGTGGCGGCCTCTTCGGTGTAGACGTCCACAGGGTTGAACGCTATGGACATCCCTGAGTTGTTGAACATGGAGATGTCGGTGAACGAGTTCCCCACGGAGACGGTGCGGTTCATGGTCGTGCCGTAACGGTTCATGAACTCTCTGACCCATATGCCCTTGTCCGAGAGGTCGACGTTCATCTTCCCTTCGCCGGTCAGGGACCCGTCGGCGTGGCTGCAGATCTCGTCCGCGACGAAGTCGTCGAACCCGAACTCCTCCTTGAGCATCTTCGCGGCCGTGTCGATGCCGCCGCTGATTATCACCGAACGTATGCCGTTCTCCCTCAGGCATGCCACAGTCTCCTGTATGCCGTCTATGAGAGGCATGGACTGGAAATGACGCACAAGGTCGCCGATGCGGATGTCCGGGCACGCCCCCTTCCACAGGGCGATGTCCCTCCTCATGAACTCTGGCTCGTCTATCTCCCCGTTGACGAACGCTTGGTAGGCGTCCTCGTTGTCGACGCCGAAGCAATTGTGGAGCCAGCACCAGGAGCTTCTCAGCTTCGTGAGCGTTCCGTCCATGTCGAAGCACACGAGGTCGTATCTTCTCATCGATGCGGGATGCGCGTCCCGGATTTAATTGTTGACCTCCCGTTGGGATTCGTTCCAAAACTTTGAAGACGCGTGCACGGCCGCCTCGCCGTCGACGCGCATATGCTAACTCTGTAGCACAGTATTATCTACATCGTCTTCAATCCTCAAAAAGGAGAGCTGAATGGAATCGCGTGCGTGCGGAAACTGCGGGGGAAAAGAGGCCGAGCCGTTTCATAACGAAGGTCGTATGAACCCGGTCAAATCTCGCCTCAGCTGCGAGTACCTGTCTTCGATATGCGCCTACTTGGACTATGAGGCGTCTGATCCGGAAGCCGCGATGGGAGTCAAGGGCTGAAAGAGTACAGGAAGAGAAGGACGAGGAGGGGACGACATGGACGATGCGAGAATCAGGGCACTTAGGGACATGACATCTGGATGGATTGTCCAGAAAGAGATTTCGTCGTGCCTTCCCACCTGCCTGACCAACATACTGGCGGACGCGTCCAGACATAGATACAACCACGACAAGATCGGATACACCTATGGGCAGGTTTGCCGTGCGGTAGGGTATTCCCCCAAGAGAGGCACCCCTCGGTACGACGCGATAGAGGGGCTGACCCGCAAGCTTGCCGGGGACAAGCACAAGCAGTGGTCCGTCAAAAGCAAATACGGAAAGGAGCTGACGGTCGAAGAAATCTGCTCGACGACGGCATCGGAGAAATGCTCGTTCCCCATCGTATCCTTGGGCGCGGAGTACATATGTGACCACTATAGCAAAAAACTGGAAGGGTACCCCCAGACGTGGCCTGAGCGTCGTCGTACTGGCCTGCGCTGACGGCGAGTGCGTGATATTCGACCCGTACTGTCCTTACTCTGAAGGGGCCAACACAGACCCGTTGTTGACCCTCAAAAAAGATAAGCTCCTAATGTATTGGTTGTCTCCGACAACCTCGAACAAGATGATGTGGCTGAAAATGGACCGTTGGCCGTTGGATGAGTTTAGTGGAGGCACAAATAATGACAAATGAAGAGCTGGCATACCCCTTCAGGGGAGACTTGGCAGATTCTCGTGCGGTGGACGAGCTGGTGAAGGGCAGGATAGGCAGCATGTGCTACGTCTCGTCCATGCCGGACGACAAGGAAGGCTTCATCGGGATCGGGCTGTACACGGACGAGGTTGTCATGGATTCCGTCGACAGCGTGCCACGCGTGCATTTTCTGAAGCATGACAACGTGTTCCGCGCCTACTTCAGGGAGGGAAGCATAGGGAACACGGTAGTCTTCCCGCCTATCGCGGAGATAGACGTCAGGATAGCCGCCTACCTGGACGGTAACAGGGACCGCTCCGAGGTCAGCCTTTTAAAATCGATCGGCGCAGGCATAGTCAACATCCCCCAGGTCAGAAACCAGATGAATCCGATATTCGAGATCGTCAACTTCCTGCTGAGGTCGAACACTGCCGTCCGCAAGTCGAGTTTCAAATGGAAGGAGGAGAAGCTCAACAGGTATCTGGACTTCCTGCAGGCCATAGATGTGGTGGGCATAGACGGGGCGGAAATCCTGCCCGGCGAGGCCATGCACTCGAAGATGGACTGTGACATGAGCTCGACCGAAGTCTGCGAGAGAGTGGTCGCCCAGATGGTGGAGAACAGCGCCAAATACATGGTGACCAAGCTCAACATATCACAACTCCAGCCCTACGTGCGCCTGAGCAACGCGAACTGCATGACATCGGCCATCGAAGACTCGCCGCTCAAATGGAACGCAGACAAGTATGGGTTCTACCTGAAGCGGATATACGGCGTGAGGGACGGGGCCGTGAGAGTCACCTCAACAGCGGCGACGCTGTCGCATGTCGGGATATTCTCCGAGGAAAAGCACTCCAATGGCACTGTTTATTATTGCAACGAAGATGTTTTCGGAAAATACCGGAACACACTCCGGTGCTCCGCATAAGGGGGGGCCGTCGCCGAGGGCAAGCTCGAAGACTTCGGAAGATCCAAGTCGATCGGTGAGATAACCGAGTTCAGGATAGTCTGATTTGATGCGGCCTCCGTCGCCGTTCGACATGTTGCAAAAGTCATAATCAAATCATTGCAAACATACTGTTGAAAATATTGCAAATGTTACATATAATATATTGCGAACATACTGTTAAAAACATTGCAAAGTTATTTTAACATCAACACCAGTGCAGTGGGGTGGCCAGAGAGGACAAACCTGTAATCGACGTGGACGACAGATACCGTCCCAGAATAATCGACAAAAGGATAGACGACATTCTTTCGACGTTCGGCGGAATGCTGATTGTCGGGCCCAAATGGTGCGGCAAGTCTTGGACGGGGATGCGTCATTCGAAATCTGCGCTGTTAGTCGGCGACGAGGACTCGGCATTGCTTGCGGCCTTGGATCCAGAATCGGCGCTTGACGGGAATCCGCCACGCCTCGTCGACGAGTGGCAGGACGTCCCCAAGCTATGGGACGTCGCAAGAAGAAACATAGATCTCAGCGGAAAAAGGGGGCTGTACATCTTCACGGGGTCCACGATACCACCGAAAGACGCCACCCATCACACGGGAACGGGGCGTTTCGCCACCGTTCGGATGCACCCGATGTCGCTGTTCGAATCTGGCGACAGCAGCGGCGTCGTGTCGCTGTCGCGGCTGTTCGACACAGGCAAGGTGGACGTCATCCGCTCGAACATCGAATACAAAGAGGCAGTGCGCCTGATTTGCAGGGGGGGATGGCCAGCGGCCATAGGCATGAGCGACCGCGAGGCCGCAGACGTGTCTCGAATGTATGTCAAATCCGTTTCTGACTCTAACATGTCCGGAATCGATGGAAAAAAACGGAACAAAAAGACCATGCAGCTTGTCCTGAGGTCTTTGGCCAGAAACAATGCCACGCTTGTCAAGCCGTCGGTGATAGCGGCGGACATGTCCGAAGGGGGGACTGTCGTCTCTGACGGCACGGTGCGCGATTACATCAACGCCCTCAAGTCCATCTACATGATCGAGGAGCAGGAGGCATGGGCCCCCTCGTTACGCTCTAGGTCCCGTGTCCGCACGTCGCCGAAGATACACTTTTCAGACCCGTCTCTCGCTGTCGCCTTGCTCAGGGCCGCTCCCGACATTCTGATGAAAGAGGTGCGCACAGCGGGGTTTTTATTTGAGTCGCTATGTTACAGGGATCTCTGCGTGTACGCGTCCGCCCTGGACGGAGACGTATACCACTATCGCGACAACACGGGGCTCGAAGTGGATGAGATTATAGAGCTTGGCGACGGAAGATGGGGGGCAGTCGAAGTGAAGCTCGGGACGTTCGAGTTCGACAAAGCCGCTGACAGCCTGTTGTCCCTCAAAGAAAAAGCAGGCGAGGCCCGAGAACCGTCCTTCCTTATGATATTGTGCGCGTCGGGCGGGCTGGCATACACAAGAGAGGACGGCGTGGCAGTCGTGCCGATAGACCTCCTCGGACCATGAGTGTAGCTGCACTTAACGCCACGCCCTTCGTTCCTGTGAAGCCTGGAGGCACAGCGGGCAAAGTGTTCAGGGATTTTTTCGGGTGCAACAGCCAATTGGCTCAAAGAATCTATCCCATCGAAAAAAAACGTCGTCTGGCCATGAATCGAGGTGGGCCCGCCCGGATTTGAACCGGAGTCAATAGCACCCCAAGCTACAAGGATACCAAGCTACCCCACGGGCCCATGATAAGTGGTTTTGTTGAAATGGTTTATCCAAGAGGCGCTATCTCTCCGATGAGATCCGCGTGGGACACGATCATCCTGCGACAGCAGTATCTCTCGAATCCCAGGTCGTCAAGGACCTTCTTGGGGTCCTCTCCCATCCCTACGCGCTTGACGTACTCGGGGTAGGCGCTGCCAACCACCTTTCCGCATGTGAAACATCTCACCGGTATTATCAACAGATCACCTTAACGATACGACTTCTGCTTCTTGGCGCGGGCGCCGTGTCCCAGCGGGTTCTTCGGGAGCTTTCTCCTGTCGTCGTTGATTATGAGCGTCCTGTCGTACGTCCTGAAGACGGCTTCCAGCTCCTCGTCCTTGTAGTAGTCCACAAGGCCGCGGGCTATGGCGGTCCTAGCGGCCGCAGCCTGACCCATAACGCCGCCGCCGTTCACTAGAACAGCGATGTCCACCTTCGAAACCTTCTCCGGCACGAGTCCGAGAGGTTCTTCGATCTTGAGTCTTGCCAGCTCGGGGCTGTATATTCCAAGGGGGACCTTGTTGATGGTGACCTTGCCGTTGCCTGCTCTCACGACCGCTCTTGCAATCGCGCTCTTTCTCTTTCCGCTTGTGTTAACTGCATCGGACATATGGTCACCTCACGTTTGATCCCAGGAATTTCGAAACGGCTCCCAGGGTGGTATATTTGCCGACAATCGACCTCACTGCGTTCTCGGGCTTGACCTTCACACAGTCCTCGAACTGCTTGGGCGTGCCGACGAACACATGGAGCCTCCGGTAGGCATCCCTTCCGGTAGGCGTCTTCCAGGGGATCATTCCCCTCACGCACCTCTTGAACAGGAGGTCTGCCCTGCGGGGGTAGAACGGTCCCTTCCTCTTGGTGGCGTCTCCGCGGTCCACTTTCTCTTTGAACTGTGCAAAAACGAGATCTCTCCTTCCGGTGATGATGATCGCCTCAGAGTTGAGAACGATGACCTCCTCGCCGCTGAGTATGCGCGACGCTACGTCGCTTGCAAGCCGTCCGTGCACAAGGTTTCTTCCGTCTATGATTGTTACCATCGACATCACCTCAGTATTCTGACGTTAGAGCCTTTAGGATTTGACTCCATGAGCTCAGCGATCGTCAGCGTCTTCCCGCCGGCCGCTTTTATTCTGCCGACCGCAGCCTCTGAAAAGCTGTATGCGGCCACTGTCAATTTTTTGGTTACGCTGCCTGCTGCGAGAACTTTCCCGGGGATGACGACTGTCTCTCCGTCCTTTGCATATCTTTCGAGTTTGCTAAGGTTCGCTTCGGCCCAGTTCCTCTTGGGTTTCTCAAGTCGAAGCGCGATGTCTCGCCAGATGGCAGCTTCGTTCTCCCTGGTCTTTGCCTTAAGATCGTTGATCAAGGCAATGAGCTGGGGATTCGTTTTGAAGCTTTGACTCATTTTCTGACTCTCCCGACATTGGGTAACGGTCGTATGTGGATGTTGCTTATAAAGATATGCAATATATGTTTTGCAGTTGGCCTCCGATCGAGTTCAAGGTCTTGGAACAACCCTAAAAAGGCACTGACTCATACGTCAAGGTCAGGGCCTAAAGCAAAGCCGTTGCCGTAAACTATGTTCCCCTCGGCGTTTCCGCAGCTTATCTCCGCCGTGCCGTTAGCGCACGCGTGTAGTTGAAAGGAACCCCGTTCGCGTGGGCTTGCGTGACCAAACGCGAGACGAAAGACGCATACATGGCGACTACAACAACCGAAATCGCTGTTTCTTTGTTTTTCATTTCATCCCACGAACTTGTAGAACACCTTCTTCCATCTTCATCGGCATCCCGTCCGGGTCGTCGACCCCCAAGTCGTCTACGGTCAGCTCCACGATTCCAATACTCTCTATCAACACCTCGTCTAGGAATATCTCGCAGTACCGGAACTCGCTAGCCGTTTCACCGTTTCGTGGATGAAACTTGCGCTGTTGCGCCCATGCGGCCTTCTCAGAAGGTAGATCTCCGGGTCGGTCTCCCTGAGGTCCTCGTCGTATTCAGGTATGCATCCGATGTTGCAGAAGTTGTGCGGAATCACAGACAATACTTCTTCTGAAAACATACATCCCTCGAATCTGCATCCGCATGGCTAGAAGCTAACGTGACCGACTCCAGCGTCAGGATAACAATATGCCCCCTCGTTGCAGACAGCCACGTCCCTCATCACGCTCCGGCGGCCCTTCGTAGCCGCAAAATACTCCCAACTCATGTTTCCAGCCTCTTACGTTCTTTCGACATTAATCTCCAATCCCCGTTTAACTCGGATAGCCGTAGAGCGCACATCGAGAGCGTGTTTACGATTTGGTTTAATACTACTCCAGCTTTAAGGGTTCGTTCGGGGTGACCATATGATAAGATTCGGACCTGCCGGAATACCTCTCTCATGCAAAGGGCGCACGCTCAAAGACGGAATAGAGGATGTCCACAACCTGAGTCTCACGGCGATCGAGATTCAGATGGTCCGCGCCAATGCGTACACTAGATATCCCGACGAGGATGAAATCGGCATCGGGACGAAGGACGTCAAAGGGAGCTTCATCGTCGAGATTATAAGAGGTGGAGAGTCCATCATCGATTCTGACGAGCCTATCGAAGAAGACGACGAGCTCATCTACATGCCCTCGGGGATCACCGACCGTTTTGGAGAGCTTTACGAGGCAGGGGACATGGCGGAGAGGCTGGACGTCAGCATCTCGTTGCACACCCCGCACTACATGGACCTGGGGTCTAACAACGAGCTCACGAGCTCCTGCATGGAGAACATACGCCATGCGGGCCTTATCGTCAACGCCCTGAAGGGCGACATCGTGGTAACCAGCCTAGGCCTCTACACTGGAAGGTTGCCGGAAGAGGAGATAGACGCGAACATACTCGAGAACGTGGACTTGCTCACGTCGTGGTGGAGAGACAACGGCCTCAAACCGAAGCTCGGCATCGAGATAACCGGCAACCAGTCTGTATACGGGTCTCTGGACCAGGTGCTCGGACTCTGCGACAGCGTCGAAGGCATCGTCCCTGTCGTGAACTTCCCGCATTATCATTCCCGGACCGACGGGGCTCTGATGGAGTCGGACGACTTCTTGGACCTGCTCAACGTCGTGGAGCCGTACTGCGGAGGAAGCATGCACACGTCTTTCGCGGGCGTGGAGTACGAGGACGGCAACGAGAAGAGGCTGACGCCCATAAAAAAGGGCGACCTTAAGTTCGAGCCGCTCGCCGAGGCGCTTTGCGACATGAAGCCCGAGATCACGATCATATCGGGGTCCCCGTTGCTGGAGCATGACGCGATGTACATGAGGGTCATCAACGAAAGGGTACTCAGCAAGAGGGTGGCCAAAGCCATCAAAGAGCGGAAGAAGTCCGAGCTCGCCGCCGCCGCGACGGCGGAGGAATGATCTTGAAAGAGACTATGGACTACATCAAGGAGAGCTGCAAGCATGCGGTCTACTCCATACCTCAAGAAGACTGGGACGCGCTCATAGACCTAATTGTCTCCAAGAAAAGGATATATGTTTTCGGGGCGGGGAGGTCCGGACTCATCGGACAGCTTTTCGCGGTGCGAATGGTTCAGATGGGCCTTCATGTGTACTTCATAGGGGACATGACCACCCCGATCATAGGCAAGGACGATCTTGTCCTGCTCATATCCAACACGGGGGACACGGTCTCCGTCTTCACTACCGCAGAGATTGCAAAACGCATAGGCTCCTACGTTGTGTCGGTGACCTCCGACCCAAAAAGCAGGCTTGCCAAGGTGTCGGACCGCACGATCATCGTGAAGACGGCAAAGGACGCGCAGTCCTCCGAGCTGGCGCCGCTGGGGACGATATTCGAGGACACCGTCCTGTTCTTCTTCGACTGCCTCGTGCCGGAGCTCATGAAGAAGGTTGGCGTGACAGAGGAAGACATGCGCCGGAACCACGCGATATGGGTCTGAGCGCCTTGGGTTTTGATCGTACATTTTCCTAAGACCGGAACCATGCAATACGGGTGCGAGCGTCACTCCATCATTATCATCTGTATCTTCTCTGGGACGCCGTCCCTGCACCCGAACGCCGCCAGCGTCTCCGTGTCGGGGTCGATCACCAGCGCGAATCCGGTGTCCTTCCCGAATATCCCCTCGTGAGTCGTAACGTCTATGTCGGAAAGATAGCATCCGAACCCCGGGTGGGAGTGGTACCATCCCACCACCTCGTCCCCGCAGGACGAGTCCATGGACCCGAAGAGCTCCTCTAGGCATCCGCGGTCGAACCTGACGCTCACCTCGTCTGCGTCCAACCCTGCCGTCGCCGTTCCCGACACGACGGCGTACTCTCCCTGGTCGTCGCGGTACACCGTGCCCATCATCAGGCCCATGACCTCCTTCCTGTCGGCGGCGCCCGCGTCGGCATGGCCGATCATCTCGCGGACGGCCCCTTCGTCCATGAACAGCCGCACGCCGACCACCGCTCTGGGGCGGTGTTTCCTGTTGGGGCTATGAGAGGATATGACCTTAGGCATCGTCTCCCCCGTAGCGGATGGTAGCTTCGAACTTCGGACGGTTGTCGGCGTACCACTGCGCCGCCTCCATGCAGGAGTCGGTCCCGTAAGGATGGTCGGGGTTCGGGTCCGATATAAGGTTCTGCACGCCTTTGACGAAGGACGGCAGGCTCGACCCGAACGACCAGTTGTCCAGCGACTTCACGCACACGAAGCCCCCGTCTTCCGGCATCATGATGTTCGGGTGGAAGATCGGCGTCAGCCACTTCGCCCTCGGCCTCTCATACGGGTACTCCTCCGAGATTATGAGCCTGAAGATGTGCATGTCTCCTACGGAGTCCTTGGAGATCCTTGCGGGGGTGTTGGCGAGGCCTATCTGCATGTCGATGGGGAAGTTGGCGTATTCCGGGGTCAACGGCAAGCTGATGCTCAGATACTCGTTCAGGGCGCGAATCTCGTTGTTTAGCCTTTTTATGAGTATTGGGCGGGCAAGTCCCATCAGCGGCCGCCCTCCGGGTCAGGTATCATCTCTATGACGTCGTCGTCATAGAGGTTGATCTCCTCTATCCGCTGGCTCTTGTTGAGGAGCCTGGACCCCTTCCTCAGGACATATGCCCCCGCGTCCTTGCCCCAGTATTCGGCCGCGGTGTCCACGATGTCCTCCACGGACTCGTTCGGTTCCAGCTCCATCCTTATCGAGGAGTTGTTCAGCGTGTTCACAACCGTCACTCTTACCGTCATTGCATTCCTCCGTGGTTCGGACAGGCAGGATCTGCATGGAGGGCCAACACGTCCGATTCGCCAGACACTCCGTTGTAGTAGCAGACCCCCTTTATGCATAACTCGCTCTTACATGATAATATTTTCATCGCCTCCCTGACCTGCATCGCGGCTATGACGGAGGTGGTCGTTATCTCGGCGGCGGCTTTCGGGACGAACATCGTCCCTCCTCCTGTGCAGGAGAACCTGGCGTC
>JAITOF010000027.1 GCA_031290095.1 Candidatus Methanoplasma porotermitis | reverse complement strand
GTCGGGGCCGGCTCGTCTATGGAGAACACCGCACGCCTCGAGTAGTTGCGCGGATGCCTATAATAGTGTTCGAACCCCAGCCCGTCTCCGAAATACCCTCTGAGCGTGAGGGGCGTCTTCGCGATGCGACGGTCTATGTGTTCGTCGGCGAACCCGTCCCCCTGCCCCAAGGCGCCGACGCATATGAGCCTCTTGCGTTTTTGCGGGACGCCGCAGAGGCTGGCGTCCAGAATACGCTCTGTAAGTCCATAGCCAGCGTCTTTGAATATTCTTCTTGCTTCGGCGTATGCCTCGCTTTTCAACGACCGGTCCACGTTCTCCATGACGAAGTAGGGCGGTTTTACTGCGGCCACAATCATTGCATAGCACTTCGTCAGCGAGGCACGCCCCGACTCCACCCTTTTCCCGGCGGCGGAGAAGTCCTGGCATGGCGGACCCCCGATTATCAGGTCGGGGCGGTCGCCTTTAATCGAATCGACGGCCGAGGCCACGTCGGAGAGATCTGCCTTCCTGACCGGATGGCCGAAATTCTCCCGGTAGCACTCTATTGCCGCGTCCCAGCATTCGTAAGCCGCCACCACGTCGAACCCGGCGTTGCTGAACCCCAGCGACATCCCTCCGCATCCCGAAAACAGCTCTACCGTGCGCATGACCATGCATCCTCAACCTTATATCGCGCATGTACTATATTGTTTGACGAGAAGCTGTTCCCGCAGTTGGAGAGGGAGGAGTGAGGCTTATGCCCGAAAGACGGTTCGACAAGACGATATATTTCATGGCGAGCGAGAGGAAATGACCCCCTTGCCTCCGGCGCCTCCGCCGTCGAATCCCAGTGTCACGAAGTCGATGAAGGGCAACAAGTCCGAAAACACCACGCCCGAGCTGAAGCTTCGTGCGGAGCTCAGGCGGCGCGGACACCCGGGGTACAGAGTACATTGGAGGAAGGCCCCGGGAAGGCCGGACGTCTGCTATCCCGGCCGCAAGGTGGCCGTGTTCGTGAACGGGTGCTTCTGGCACCGCTGCCCGATTTGCCGTCCCTCCTCTCCCAAGACTCATCGCGAGTACTGGGATGCCAAATTCGACAGGAACGTGGAGCGCGACCGCGAGAAGGCTGAAGAGCTTCGTAAGTCCGGATGGAAGGTCGTCACCGTCTGGGAGTGCGAGATCGACGGCGACCTGCACGCGACCGCGACCAGAGTGATAGTCGAATTAGACAACGAATGAAATCTCTGGCGTACGCGCCGAAATGTGATGCAAAAAGGCTTCCGTCAAAAGGGACGGGGGTTGTTGCGGAGAGACAGGCCTGCGGCCTGCCTCCCCGACAGGGGCCTCCCCCGTTCAGCTGCTGTATGGTTTGGAGAACTGCTCGTCGTAGTTGCCGGCCTTAAGGTCCTTCTGGAAGACTTTGGGGTCTTTCCCGTCGATGGTTATGCCGACGCTGACGCAGGCTCCTGCAACCTCGCTTACACGAGCCTGCTCGGTCGCGCCGAGGAGGCTGTCCTGCTTCATGGCCGCGACTTTTCTGGCCTGGTTGAGGCTCATGTCGGCGACCTTCGTGGTCCTTGCGTTGCTCGACCCGCTTGCCAGCCCCATCTCGGACTTGACGAGCGACGACATGGACGGCGTGCCGATTTTAATCTCGAACGTCTTGTTGTCGTTAATCAAGACCTTCACAGGGACCTTCATCCCCGCGAAAGGCTTCGTCTTCTCGTTGATTTTGGCGATGACTTCGCCTATGTTCACTCCCTTCGGTCCGAGCGCGGGCCCGAGGGGCGGTCCTGCGGTGGCCTTTCCTCCGTCCACCAATGCCTCAACAGTGTCTACCATTGTTTATTTCTCCTTTTCAATGACTCTTACGCTGTCACCCTTGACGGTGACCGGGATCGGCACCATTGCCTCGATGAGCTCGACTGTGATCTCCTCTTTGCTCTGGTCGATCTGCTGTACTCTGGCGATCTCGCCTCTGAACGGCCCGTTGACCAGTTCGACGAGGTCGCCCTCCACTATCCCTATGACCGTGGACACCGGCACGAGGTAGTGGCTTATCTCCTCGATGTTGGTCTCTCCGGCCACGAACGAACGCGCTTTCTTTATGTCCCGGGTCTTCTCGCGGAGGCGGTCGGTGTTCATCCCTTCGACGAACACGTATCCTCTGAGGCCCGCGGGGCTGAAAATCGCGTAAATATCCTTCTCGCCGACGTTCGCTTTGGACGCCAGGCTGTCGGCCACGCTCTTCTCCTGGTCCATCTGCGTCTTGAGGACCAGGATCGACTGCCTTGCCACGGCGCCGAATCTTATCTCGGATTTTCCTGCGCTTATGGATATCTCCACTTCGTCGCCGTACCTGGCCCCCTTGGGGCAGATGACCTCCAGTTTGAGCTCTTTTTCGGCGTTCCCGTGAATATCGACGTCCACTTCTCTCCTGGAGCGGTAGTTGCTCCAAATCTCTCCTCCGGTGGAGTCGTAGAGAGCGACGTTCCACTCGGGCGCATTGTCCGAATCGGGCCCAGTGGTAATGTTGAATGTCAGGGTCGTGCTCCGGCCGCCCACCTTGAAGCTCCAAAATATCGCGCCGCCGGCACGGACATCCTTCAACCCTCCTTCTCCGGTGATGCGGGCGTCTACTGCAATCGTGTCTGACATGTTGAATTCCCCGTTGGTCTCAGAAGTATTTCGGAAGGTACACCATAATCCACATTATGGCAAAGCCCACGGCTCCGAGCACCACCATGCCGAGCGCGGCTATGTAGGCGCTCTTCTTGTACTCTTCTTTGGTGGGCGTGCGGGCCATCTTGAGGATTCTTCCATACTTTCCTTTGCCCATGTTCTTGAACGCGGACTCTATGTCGTCCTGGAACTCCTCGGCCCTGCTTTCCTCTTCCGTCATGTTCGATCCTTCCTTGGCATGCCGAAGATTTCGGGCATGCGGTCTTGCTCTTTCGTTACCACTGAAGGCAACAATCGAATGTTCCCTCCTTAGATAAAACACCGTCTTAAAGATTTCGGTCAGTTATCCTGTCCGGCATCCTGTTCCACGCGGCCATCCGTCCGCGTATCGCTATGACTGCCATCCCCATGACTGCGAGCAACACGACGTTCTTCGCCAGTATCAGGAACATCCCTGCGGCCGCGAGCCCGTCTCCGTTCAAGATGAACGCGTTGACCGCGAATTCAGCCTGCATCAGCACTATGAATGCGGCAAGCAGCAAGACGACGACCCTCCTCTGGCAAACGTCGGAAAACACCACGCAGAAGAAGGCCGACAGCGGCACGATCCACAAGATGTACTGCCCTGAGAACACCTTGCCGCCCATCATGAATATCGTCAATGCCAAGAACAACGCCGCGCCGAACATGGCCCTGCGGTTGTCTTCCGTGTTGCAACCGTTCTTCTTGATTTTCCAGAAGAGATAATACATCACGGCGTACAGCAACAGCAACAGGACGGCCATCGCTGGCGTCATCGCCCCCGCGACGGCGTCTGGAATCGGGCCCACCATGTTGTCCGATCCGTAGCTAAACATCCCGCTGGCCTCGACGACGCCCGCGAGCACGAAAGGGTATATCAGCGAGGCGGCAAGCGATTCGATCTGGAGCGGGCGGTCCCAGTGATATGTGATGAAGAACGTCGCCGCGTCTGAGTTGGCAATCAAAAACGGCAGAAATATCAATATCGCCACGCCGAGGTACAGGATCAATCCGCTTGTCACCCCTTTCCAGTCGCGGTCGGCCAGCATCGGTATCAAGAATGTGGGCATCAGAACTGCGGGGTACAGCTTCGTCATCGTCGCAATTGACAGCAGGATCCACGCCATGGCGTACCTTTTCGTCACATAGCAGTAGATCGAGAGCAACGTTATCACCGCCGGGAATATGTCGTACCTGTCGAGCACGAACTCCAGCATCAGCAACATGGCGCAGGTATACAGAAGCATGGCCGCATTCTGGCTCTGGTTGAACCTCTTCGCAAGCTTGGCCGTGTATATCAGGCCCATCACAAAAAACACGAACGCCTCGGCCGCAAATGCGACCTCGTATCCTCCAGACGTCGATGCGAAAAGCCTGGGAAGGCCTAAGAAGACCAGGGCAAGCGGCGGGTATTCCATCGAAGACGGCAGGCCGGCTGAGAAGAATAACAAGTAATTGTCTGTTTCAGGCCTGACGCCTGTGACCGCGACTGCCGCGAGAAAAGCGACTGCCGCGACCAGAAACGCGACTATGAACGACTTCTGACCGCATTTCGCCGCCCTCATGGTCGCAAGATGACTGGTGCATAGATAATGATTTCTGTGAGTAGTGCTGGGGCTGTCATATTTTGGGCGCCGGCGCCATGATTCGAGTGTGGAACGCCTGTTGCATCGGCGACGCAATGGCCTTCGAGGAGGGCTTTTCCGACTTCCTCGGAGAGGCCGGGGGTTGTAAAAAAACGCGTTCCTGGAACAAGACGCACGCTCGCAACGGCCTCATCCATGCGCTCATCGGCCATTCTGGGCCGCCAGTTCAAGGACGTCGGCATAGGATCGGTTGAGGACGTTGTGACGAAGTGCGTCCCGGCCTTCATGACCGTTGAGCCTGTACGTCGGGCTGACTTTGCTGACGGGGTGCCGACGGCGCCTGTCCATTGTCGCGCATGCCGGCAGGCCGGAGCGAGATTCTTCGTTTAAGACGTCGTTGTTCGGAACAGATCGGTTGCGCATGCCGAATACGACCCGACTTTTTCGTAGTTTGTTCATACAATTTGTATTTTACGTGCCAAAAGATACATATTTTCATAGATTTCCACAAATCCGCACAGCGTGCGATAGGAGCTACTCCGTCAACGGTGTTCCAGTCAACTATTATATACAGGTTCCATGTTCGGTAATGTATTCCTGCATGGGGTGACAACAATGGAAGAGCTTTTGTGCAACGTTGAATTGGTTAAGGACAACAACGACTTCGTCGCCAGAATCCAGA
>JAITOF010000091.1 GCA_031290095.1 Candidatus Methanoplasma porotermitis | reverse complement strand
GATGGCAAGATAGCCGTCAACGCAGAGAACGAAAGGAAGTTGCTGATATCAGATGGGGTCATAGCAGGGAAGTGGGAGAAAAACAAGGGAACGATATCTCTGAGTACCGACTGCGAACTGGACGAGCCCGCTCGAAAAAAGGTCGAACGTGCAAAGGCCAGATATCTCGGGTTCCTGCCCCTGCCGTCTTGATGCAGGCAATGAGCGCAAATCAGACGTACAGGAAGTACACAGCCATCTCCGCCGCGCCGACGGCTATAGCCGCGACATACGCCAACTTGCTCCACGCGAATATCTTGGAACCGTCGAAAGGCAACACCGGTATCATGTTGAACAATCCGAGCACGGCGTTAAGGTACAGCAGCATAGGCAATATCCCCCAAAGCCCTCCCACAGAGAAGCACAGCGCCATCGCCACGGCGGCCACCGCGAAGTTCACGGCCGGACCGGCAAGGCTTATCTTCCCGTTCATCTCGCGGTCGACGTTCCCCCTGATGTACACCGCTCCCGGAGCGGCGAAAAGGAAACCTGCCACCAACGAGAACAGCAGAGCAATCATCAGGCCGGAGGGATACACCCTGAACTCCGACCATACGTTGTACCTCTGCGCCACGAACTTGTGTCCGAACTCATGCAGCATGAAGCTGCATACAACAAGCAGGAGGGCCACTGCGAACAGCTCGACGAGGTTTAGGACGTAGCTGTCGTAATTCAGACGGCTGCCGCGATACAGAATTGCAGTGAACGCGACTGACAGCACGATAACGGCGATAAGAATGTGGATTATCTCGACCCTGCTGAACCTGATGTCGCCCTTGGGGGCCCTGTAACCCGGATCGACCCTCCTGAGGCTGTTGATATCCATGCCACGCCATGTCTTTTAACATTTATAAACGTAAAGAACAGACGCGGGGGAGTTATGCGAAAACGCCGTTCGAATGCAGGCTGAAGGGCAATGGGGTTATGCTCTTGATTATATATCAGAATAAAACTAGAACTCCCGATGCAGAGGAACAACGTCGCGCACGGGAAAGAGGGATGCCTGTGGTGCGACCATTGCGGCACGTTGATCCTAGGCCTCAAATGTTCTGCATGCGGCTCGGAGGGAAGAGGCTTCGAGATAAACAGCCCCGGAGACGTCAGGCCCTGCATGGGGGACAGCGTCGATTCTGTATTGGGCCTGTTCAGGGAGGCGTTCGGGACTTCCGAGCCACTTGAAGGAAGGATGATGTTCCTCAACAAGATTCCTGGAGAGGACCGCACCGACGAGATAGTGGCCCACGGCGATGTGATCGGCGTCATGAGGTTCGACATACGCCTGAACAGGATGAGATTGGAAATCAGACAGGCCGGCGCAGACCTGTTCCGCGACGTGGCCGTCAAGAACCTGGTGACCATTGCGAACATGTCGGGACACCTGAAGGGGAAGACCGTTCCCGGCGCCAACGTTTCGGAGGTCATAGGGGAGTTTGGAAGAGAAGACCCGCTGATCGTGAAAAAAGCGTTGAAGGCAGGACCCGGCACAGCCCTCGTCTCCAGCGCCGAGGTCAGAACCTCGGATCGTGCGATAAAGATACGCGACCTCGGCGTGCCGACGGAGCGGCCTTTGTCTCCCGCGTCTGGAAGGAAGGAGTTCACAGAGGCGAACTCCGCACATCTGAAAACCCTCGAATCAAATGCGGTCAGCGACGTGAGGTCCTTTGTAAAAGGAAAGAAGCAACCTGTGACAGTGTCGTTCTCCGGAGGAAAGGACTCCCTGGCGGCATTCGAGATCGCCAAGAAGGCAATAGGCGGGCCGGAACTCTTGTTCATCGACACAGGGCTGGAATTCCCAGAGACCGTGGAGTATGTAAGGCGCTTCGCCTCGAAGAACGGGCTGAGGTTGCATGTTGCGGAGGCGGGCAATGCGTTCTGGGAGAACGTAGGCACGTTCGGTCCGCCTGCGAAAGATTTCAGATGGTGCTGCAAAGTGTGCAAGCTCGGTCCGATATCGGACACCATATCGAAGGACTTCCCGCAGGGGACGATCACCGTCGAGGGCAACCGCACGCTCGAATCGTTCTCCAGGTCGGGGATAGGGTTCGTCTCAAAAAACCCGTTCGTCCCGAACCAGACGAACCTGAATCCAGTCAGGTCTTGGTCTGCGGCCGAGATATGGGGATACATATGGATGCGCGGCCTTGATTACAACCCGCTGTACGACAGGGATTTTGAAAGGATCGGATGCTATCTGTGCGCTTCCTGTCTGGCAAGCGAATGGCGGAACACGAAGCGCATACATCCGGACAAATATGAAAAATGGGAGAAACACCTTCACGCATACGCCAAAGAACGCAACCTCCCGCCGGAATACGTCGACCTCGGGTTCTGGAGATGGAAGGCCCTGCCGCCCAAGATGCGACTGCTGGCCGACGAGCTGGACCTTAGGATGGAGCCGTCCAAAGGGAAGGAGATGTCGCTGAAGATGCTGAAGGGGGCGTCGCCGTGCGCCGCAGGCGGATATTCGATGGAGGCGGTGGCGACGTTCCCTATGAACCGAGATTTCTCCTACGTGGACGACGCCCTCAGGACTGTCGGCGATACGAAGACCTCGACGGAGTTCGAGATATCGATAACGAGGATGCGCAACGGAAAGGCGAAGGTCTTCGGAGGCGGCCAGATATCTATCACCGCAGAGAACAAGAGTGACGCAGAGGCCGTGTTCGCGAGGACGCTGAAAGCGCTGATAAGGGCGGAGATGTGCACCCAGTGCGGCATATGCGCCAAGAGCTGCCCCAAGAAAGCCATCAAAATATCGGGCGGGATGCGCGTGGACAGGGACAGGTGCGTCAAGTGCGGCAAATGCGAGAAATCCTGCATGCTCGTTCACTATTATGACAAGATAACGTCAAGCGGCAGAGCCACAGCACACGACTCGCGCCAGAACGCAAGCCCAAACGCAATCAAGAGGCGAATCTGACGCCCCTAAACATCGGTGTCTGGGCTAGGATCAGCAGTTCCCCCTGCAGTTTTTGTAGACTTTATGACAATGCAGGTTTGTCGTGTCAGAATCGAGAGATGCGTTTGTCGCCTCACAGGGACGTCTGAGCCCGATAATGCCTGGAATAGGGCCTTGGAGGAGTGGTAATTATTCATATAATACATAAATGTGTAATATTTATTCATATAATACACACACGAAATATTACTAATTTTTTAAAGGTATTATTTTTTAGGTATAACTAAATTAAATACGAATATTCATGAGAATAACACTAAATAGGTCATTGTAGTTATGATAAATATGAGCAAGACTACAACAACAGCCGTAGCTTTGATTGCCGTCATACTTGTGATTGCCGCAGTGGGGGCGGTTTTCATAAACACGAACGACAGTGAAAAGGCCCCTGAAAGCAACACGTTCACCGACATGGCCGGAAACGAGGTTACCGTGCCAGGAAAGATAGACAGAGTGATCGTGACCGGCATGCACCCGATTGTGCCCGTCTACACATACTATGCGGACGGTCCCGAGAAGCTCGTTGGAGTCGGGTCGCCGGGCCTGCAGTACGCAAAATCCGGCATATTGGGAAAGATCTACCCTAGCTTGGACGACATACAGACCGTGTGGCCCACAGGGACTGCCACGAACGCAGAGGCCTTGTTGCAACTGAATCCCGACGTGGTCTTATACACTGCCGAGACCACGAGCGACTACAACCTCTTGAAGAACGCCGGGCTCCCGGCAGTGGGATTCTCCACTGCCATGGGCGACAACTCCAGCGAAGGCCTAAACGTCTTCAACCACCTCAGGCTCTGGCTGGAACAGCTCGAGAAGGTTTTCGGAGACAACGGGCGCGCCGACAGCCTGATCGAATACAACAACGAGATCCAGAGCAAGATATCTGCCAAGGTCTCGGGAATATCCGACGCCGACAAGCCCAAGGTCCTCATCATATTCTCCTACACGTCCTCGTCCCTGCTGGTGGCAGGCAACAACCATTATTCTCAATATTGGATAGAAGCAAGCGGCGGAGTGAACGCCGCGGCGGAGGTGTCCGGCATCGCCCAAGTCAACTTGGAGAAGGTCTTGGAGTGGAACCCAGACATAATCTACTTCGCCAACGGAGGGACGGCGACGCCCGAAGACTTGTACGGCAACAAAATATCCGGTCACGACTGGAGCCAGGTCAACGCAGTGAAGAACAAGGACGTCCACACCTTCCCCTCGGCCACGTACATGTCCTACGCCCCGTCGCTCGAGGCCGGGCTGGTGTTGCAATGGATGGCTAAGACAAACCAGCCGGAAGCGTTCGACGGCATCGACTTGGAAGAAGAAGTGTCGCATTACTTCAAAGAGTTCTTCGACTACACGGCCTCCGAAGCAGACGTCAAGGACTTCCTTGCCGGGAAACCCATAACGGTCCATTGATCTCATGGCAAGGCCAAGCCCAAAACTCCTTATCGTCATTTTTTTTCTGTTGATGGCCGCGTCGGCGCTGGTTGCAGTGTGCATCGGCACGTATTGGATAGCCCCGGCGGATGTCTTTGCGTCATACGTGTCGTATTTTAACGGCGAGGGGAGGACGATCACGGAGATCGTGGTGATCAACCTTCGGACGCCCCGGGTCATCTTGGCACTGATGGTTGGAATGGGGCTTGCGGCAGCAGGCGCGACATCTCAGTCTGCGTTTTCCAACCCTCTCGCGTCTCCAGACGTCATCGGAGTGTCGTCAGGCGCGGCGTTCGGCGCGGCGTTGGGAATACTGCTCTTCAACCATGAAGCGGCGACTCAAATACTTGCGGTGACGTTCGGCTTGGCGGCGATAGCGATAGTCTTCACCCTCTGCAAGTCTTCTCGTTCGGACTCCATGCTGATGATCGTCCTGTCCGGGATAATCGTGGCGGGGCTGTTCTCCGCGCTGGTCTCTCTGATAAAATATGTGTCGGACCCGATGTCGAAACTTCCTGAGATAACATATTGGCTTATGGGCACGATGTCGGGCGCGAGCTATTCCCGGATAGTCGTCGCCCTTCCGATGTTCATCGCCGGGATGGCAATGATATATGTGATGAAATGGCGTCTAAACATACTTACCCTTTCGGACGAGGAAGTGATGGCGCTCGGACACAATCCCAAAGTAGTCC
The DNA here is from genome assembly GCA_031290095.1 of Candidatus Methanoplasma porotermitis. Taxonomy (GTDB): domain Archaea; phylum Thermoplasmatota; class Thermoplasmata; order Methanomassiliicoccales; family Methanomethylophilaceae; genus Methanoplasma; species Methanoplasma porotermitis. The sequence goes on along the minus strand of JAITOF010000091.1, from coordinate 1,700 downwards.
GATGGACGGCCGTGTTCGCTTCGACGCTGGTCGTGGCGGCCACGGTGTCCCTCTGCGGGCTGGTGGGGTGGGTAGGGCTGGTCATACCCCACGTAGCGCGGCTTTTCGTAGGGACGGACAACCGCCACGTCATACCCATGTGCATGGCCGTCGGCGGAATCTTCATGCTGGCCATGGACACCATATGCAGGACTGTATCCGTCGAAGAGATCCCACTTTCTATAATGACGGCTGTGGTGGGAGCGCCCCTGTTTGCCATATTGTTCATATGGAGGGGAAGGAACAAGGCGGGAGGAATCATCAGATGAGCTTTGAAGTAAAAAACGGGGGATTTGGATATGGGTGCGAATATCTGTTCAGGAACGTGAATTTCAAATTGGAGCAGAATGACGTCCTAGCCACCTTGGGGCCGAACGGAACCGGAAAGACAACCATGCTCAAATGCATGATGAACATACTCAGCTGGAGGGAAGGCGGGGCATTCTTGAACGAGAAAGACGTGTGCATGTTCCGCAGGAAGGACTTTTGCAGGAAGGTCGCATACGTCCCCCAGGCAAGGGCGTACGCCTTTGACTGCAGCGTCATCGACATGGTGATGATGGGGCGCACCCCGCACATAGGAGCGTTCAGCGAACCGTCGTCAAAAGACATGGAAGTCACGGAGGAGAAGATCAGCCAAATGGGGATATCCAAGCTCGCGGAACGTTCGTGCGCAGTGCTTTCCGGAGGGGAGCTTCAGATGGTGCTGATCGCACGTGCGCTCGCGTCGGAGCCGGAGGTCCTGATAATGGACGAGCCGGAATCCAATCTGGACTACCACAACCAGTTGAAGATACTGAACACGGTGAAGAGGCTGTCACAAGATATGATCTGCATTATAAACACCCATTATCCGGAGCATGCCTTGAGGGTTTCCAACAAAGCCCTGCTGCTGTCCAAAGACGGGAGCGCCGACTACGGCAGCACCGAGGACGTAATCACCGAAGAGAGCATCGGGGACGTGTTCAGCGTCAATACCGCGATGGGTTCCGTGAAGGCGGGAGAGGAGACCCTGAGATACGTCCTCCCTATTTCCATAAGGTGACCGAATGAAGAAGATTGCATTCTACGGCAAAGGCGGGTCCGGAAAATCCACCACCGTGGCGAACCTGTCCGTAGCCTTGGCGGAAAGGGGGCTTAAAGTCATGCAGATAGGTTGCGACCCGAAGGGAGACTCGACGCGCGGCCTCACCTGCGGAGAAAAGATACCTACCGTGCTGTCGGTGCTGTCCAAGAAAGGGCCTGAAATGACGCTGGACGACATTGTATTCAAGGGCTATTTCGAAGTCCTGTGCGTGGAGGCCGGCGGGCCCAAGCCAGGAAAAGGATGCGCAGGGAAAGGGATAATAACTGCGTTCGACCAGCTGGGGCTCCTGGGAGCGTATGAAGAATACAAGCCTGACGTGGTGTTGTTCGACGTGCTGGGGGACGTGGTGTGCGGAGGGTTTGCCATGCCAATCCGCAAGGGGTATTCGGACGAAGTGTACATCGTCGCGTCTGGAGAGATGATGTCGCTCTATGCGGCAAGCAACATCGTCGAAGCGGTGCGGGGGTTCTCGGGCAGGGGATATGCCGAGCTCAAGGGGCTGGTCTACAACCCTAAGAACCTGGAATCGGAGGACTCGACAGTGGAGAAGGCGGCGAATGAGATGGGAGTGAGA
>JAITOF010000082.1 GCA_031290095.1 Candidatus Methanoplasma porotermitis | reverse complement strand
CGAGATATACGCCGCGTCGGCGACCGGGACCTACGTCTCCGGCCTCTCCGGCCCGGTGACGATACACGTCCCGGCCACCCAGCACGTGGCCCTGCTCGGGACCGCCGACGGCGGGTTCTACTTTGAGAAGTGGCAGAAGGGAGGTATCGACTACAGCACGACGGCGACCATCTACCTTGACTCGACAGGTGTGGGATCCTACGAGGCAAGCTTCATGACCGCCATGCCCCCCGCGACGACGTACACCGTGAGCGCGTCCGCGGACTCCGGAGCGACGATAACCCCGTCAGGCTCTACCAGCGTCTCGGCCGGAGGGAGCGTCACGTTCTCGTTCTCCGCGAAGGCAGGCCACGCAATAGCCGACGTCGTGGTGGACGGGGCGAGCGTCCCGTCCGCCGTGTCGGCGGGAGCGTACACGTTCTCTGGAGTGGGCTCGAACCACACCATAAGCGTCACGTCCAAGCCCTTCACCCCTGCGCCTGTGGACGGCGACGGGTCAGGCGACGGGAAGGACGGAAACGATGGGTCAGGCGGCTCCGGGGATGGTAACGGCGGCATTTCAAGCGCAGCATTCGCCGTCGCGGCCCTCCTCGCCATAGCCGCCGCAGGCTCCGCCGTCTTCTGGTTCGCCTTCGGCCCGGGGAGGTCCTTCGAGGTGGTCAAGGTCACGTCGTCCGTGCCGATAGTAGGGAGGGACAAGGCGCGCTACAAGAAGGCGTACCGCTTCTACGTCGAAGGAGACGCGGACGCGGGCGTGAGGTATCGTATAGGCGAGGACGGCGCGTGGAAGGCGCCTGCCCGCGCCGACGGCGGTTACGAAATCCCAAAGGGGGACGTGACGGCTACCGTCACGATCGAGGCCGAGTGAGCGTCGACCGTCAAACCCCCAAACCATTTCCAAAACCCCCTTCCAAAACCCCCTTCCAAACAACATTCATAGGCACTCCGATGCTATAGGCCCAGGTGGCCGACGGCGACCCCCCATGTCTCCATGCGATTGTCCCCTGGAGCGGCGAGGCGTGTGGTTTTAGCACGTGTTGCATATTGCGGCCTGTCGTCAATCGAACGATGCCGTCGTGAAGCATGAAACGCGCAAGACGGTCTTCACGTCGCGGCCGGAAGACGCGCCAAGACGTGATGCGAACAGTGGACCTGCGACATGTGCGAAAGAAACCCGGAAGTCGGACTTGCGGCCCACGGCTTTGGGGAAATCATCATTTTCAGCTAAAACGGCCGTTTTTCGAGCGGCTTCGAGGGCATCCGGGCTGTTCGGGGGGGGGGGGCCTGCGCCGCCCTCGCTGTTTTAATTATAATTAAACTGGTTTTACCAGTTTAATATATATTAAAATATTAAAGGGCGAAGGAGCATGCGCCAGCAGGAAGCGCGGCGTGGAAGGATCGCCCGCCCCCCAAAGCAACAAACCTAGGGGGCGGGGGCCGTCCGCCGCGCGACAGGAGACGCGCGGAGACGGCTGGAGGGCTGACGACGGAACGGCGTTCGACGGGATCGACGGAGGGCGTGGCCCCCCGGACTTCCTGGCAGGCGTGGCGGCGGGGCCGCCAGGCCCCCGCCCGAGCGCCCCGTTCGAGCTTGTTCAGAGTTATTCCAAAACTTTGAACTTACAACCCAAAGCCTGGCCCACATAAGGTATTTAAATTACTCAGCTATACGCCATGCCAAGGAGAACCTCGATTCCCCTGTTCACAATTCACCGTCACGATAACATGGCCGCCTGAACGGCGGAGACGACGATTGCGCCGTGCACTAACCCGGCGTGCGTTAGAAGACAAGTATGGGACGACATAGCTGCAGAGGATGGATGACATTCTCGGAGTGGAAGCGGGCAGATCGATTTTTCCGTAACAAACGAAGGTATGAGTCATGAATATAGACCCTAACGCTACAAAATATCTGATAAAAGCGAAGATCACCGCTGACGGCATCGTCGAGAAGCCCGATGTCGTCGGTGCGGTCTTCGGGCAGACCGAGGGCCTCCTCGGTGACGACTTGGACCTCAGGGACCTCCAGAAATCCGGAAGGATAGGGAGGATCGAGGTCGAGATCGTCTCCAAAGGCGGAAAGTCGGACGGCATAATCTACATCGCATCAAGCCTTGACCAGGTGGAGACGGTAATCCTCGCATCCGCCCTGGAGACCGTGGACCGCGTCGGGCCGTGCAAGGCCAACATCCGCGTGCTCGGCATCGAAGACGTCCGCATTGTGAAGAGGGAGAAGGTCGTAGAGCGTGCCAAGGAACTGCTCAACGATCTTATCACGCAGTCGAAAGGAACGAGCTCCGATCTCACCCAGAGCATAAGGCAGAGCATACAGGTTGAGGAGATAACATCCTACGGCAAGGACAGGTGCCCGGCCGGGCCCGACGTCAAGGACGCCGAGTCCATAATCATCGTAGAGGGAAGGTCTGACGTTCTCAACCTCCTGAAGGCGGGCATAAAGAATTCAATAGCGGTCGAAGGAACAAATGTTCCCAAGACCGTGCAAGACTTGTCCAAGGAGAGGGTCGCCATCGCATTCGTCGATGGAGACAGGGGAGGAGAGCTCATCCTCAAGGAGCTCTTCCAGACGTCTGAGATTGATTTCGTGGCTCGCGCTCCCCGCGCGCACGAAGTCGAGGAACTCACCGCAAAACAGATTGTGAAATGCCTCCGCAACAAAGTGCCGGGCGACCAGTACATGGAGATGAACGGCCTCGTCACCGAGGAGAAGGAGTTCGACGAGGATGGCAACATCCGCGACGTGACCCCGTCGCGCGAGTCGAGCAACGCCAACAACAACGCCGGCCGCCACGAGCATGACGACAGAAGGAACCGCGACGACCGCTCCAGAAGGAACCGCGACGACAGGAAGAAAGAGACCAGGCCCCGCGATCCTGACCTGGAAGGCGGAGACCGGAAGGGGCGTTTCAACCAAGACAACGCTGACAGGTTTAAGAAAAAGCGCGAAGTAAGCGAGCCTGTTGCAGACGAACCCGTCTCCGAGGCCGTTGAAGAAGACGAGCCTGTGAGGAAAGAGCGCCGCGACCGTACAGAGGACGAGCCAGCAAGGAAGGAGCGCAATGACAGGTCGGAGGACGAGCCTGTGAGGAAAGAACGCCGTGACAGAGAGGAAGACCGGGAATCGAGGCCAAAGAAGGAACGCCAGAACGATTCCGAAACGAAGGATGCCGACGAGAAGCCGGCCAGGACCCTTCACGGAAAGAAGGACAGGAACACCAAGACCCTGTCTCCTGAGCAGGAGGCGTTCAGAGACATACTCCTCGACATGTCTTCCACGCACAACGCGAAGCTGCTGGACGCAGAGAACAACATCCTGCGCGAGGTGGCCGTCAAGAACCTGGTGAACTCGCTGAAAGAGGACTCGGAAAACATATCGTCCATAGTCTTTGACGGCGTGATATCGCAAAGGATCCTCGACGTCTCCACCGAGAAGGGGATAAGAACGATCGTCGGCACCCGCAAGGGCAACATCGCCAAGATGTCTGCTGATATAATCATCTGGACCAAGGAAGACCTCTATTGAAAGGTAAGACCATGACCAAGAAGAGACCCGTTACCACTTGGGATGAGATGAAGAACATCAAAAGCACTGCTGAAGTTCTCATCCCGTCCGACCCTCTGGACCGTGTCCTGGGGCAGGAGGAGGCCATCGAACTGGCCAAAATAGCCGCCATCCAGAGGAGGCACCTCCTCTTGGTGGGGCCTCCCGGAACCGGGAAGTCCATGATCGCCAGGGCGCTGTCCATGAACCTGCCCAAGCCTAAGCAGGAGATCAGAGTCGTCAAGAACATAGAGAACAGCGAGCGGCCGTTTCTTGAGATACTTGACGAGAACCAGGTCCATGACGAGGACAGCATAAGGGCGGAGTCCGTCGGAAAGATAATGGACCCCGAAGACGCCCCTGTGAACATCGCCGAAAGGCTAGGGTATCTCTGCAAGCATTGTAAAAAATACTCCGCCCCAACAGACATATCGTGTCCCCACTGCCAGAAAAGCAAGATGGAGGTGGGTCAAAACTCCAACCCGTTCGGGGACATCATCGGCCAGCTCGGCGGGATGCTTGAAGCTGCGCAGGTGGTCGTGGGGAAGGAGAGGGTCCACGCAACGAGGATGATAAACGGCGCCGAGGAGACCGTGGTCTTCGAGAGGGCAGGAGACAAGATCAGGATGCTGGACGGCAAATCCCTTCAGAAGAGGAGCCAGCTTCTCAACAAGTCCAATCAGAAGGTCCTTATCAAGCTGAACAGGGACCCTTTCGTCCTTGCTACCGGCGCTTCGGAGACCGAGCTTCTGGGAGACGTGAGGCACGACCCGTACGGCGGGCATGAGAAGCTGGGGACCCCAGCTTATGAAAGGGTCATTGCCGGGTCGATACACGAGGCGCACGAAGGCGTGCTGTTCGTGGACGAGATCTCGCACCTCGGGTCGTTGCAGCGCTTCATTCTCACAGCTATGCAGGAGAAGAGGTTCCCGATAGCCGGAAGGAACCCCCAATCCGCAGGCGCGGCGGTCAAGGTGGAGAACGTCCCCTGTGACTTCATACTCGTCGCGGCATGCAACATACAGGACCTAGAGCATATCCTTTCCCCGTTGAGGTCCAGGGTCATCGGGGGCGGATACGAGGTCCTTGTGGACATAGCGATGCCCGACACCCCGGAGAACCGCGCAAAATATGCGCAGTTCGTCGCCCAGGAGGTCACGATGGACGGCCGCATCCCTCACGCCACCACGGAGGCTGTGGAGCTGATAATCTCGGAAGGAAGGCTACGTGCAAGGTCCGACAACCAGGTGAACGCCCTCACGCTGAGGCTCAGGGAGCTGGGCGGGCTTATACGGGCCGCAGGGGACATAGCGGTCATGAACGGGGACTCCTTGATCACTGCCGAGCACATAAGACAGGCGTTGAAGAGGTCAAGACCGGTCGAGGAGCAGATCAAGGACAGATACGGCTCGTACATGAAGGGAATGTCCAAGGACGTCTCCGGGGCGCAGAAGGAGACCTCCCAATATTACCTGGGCAACGAGCACTCGGACGACCAGATGTTCAACTGAAACCTTTTTCGGGCTCTCGCCCGTTTTTTTAATAACTTCAGTCAGACAGTTTTTGGCGGGTGTTCTCTATCGGATTGCGATAGGCTGAAAAAAATCTATCGATTAAATCAAAATATTCATCTAGTAGCACTGTTGTACCGCGATTAAGAAGATTGTTATTAATTTAATGTCCTCTTATGTCTGGCGTAATAATCGATTTGTACATCTTAAATGTCAGACAAGTTATAAATACCATATAAGTGTTCATGTGTTTACTGCGAAGTCGGAAGGATGGGTCCGGCTTCGGAGAGTGGTGAACATGGCCGACGACGGTGCGAAGATAACCCTAAGGATGGGGAACGAGGAAATCCAGATGATGGAGGACTTCATGGCAGATCGCGACATCGGAAACCGGTCGGACTTCATTCGCGACGCGATTAGAGGCTATATCGAGTTCGAAAGGAACGGCGGCCTCGGTGCGGGAACGGGAGACGGGCTGTTCGTCCGTCTGACGGAGGTGCAGAAGGAGACGCTCGAGCTGCTCGTGCAGGTCGGAGTATGCGTCAGCGCGGAAGAGTACGCACGTAAGTGCATACTTGACAAGATAATCCCGGTGGATGCGGAGAAAGACGCGATCAACCAGGCTTTCCGTGCGTCCTACGAAGCCTCCAAGATGAAGTAAGTCAGAAGGGATGGGATGCTGGCGGGGATGGGAAGCGTGTTCGCATGCGCTCTGCCAGCTCAAACTCTTTGAAACGCATGGGGATGCACAAAATGGCAAAAGAAGTAACAATGGAGCCGCGTGTCGCGGTGATTGGGATAGGCGGTGCAGGCTGCACAGTGACCGGAAGGTTCTACGACAGCCTGTGCGACGTCGATGTGATTGCCATAAACACTGACAAGAAAGCCCTGGATGCCGTCTCAGCGGACAGGAAGATATACATTTGCAGATCGGTGACCAAAGGCGAAGGCACCAAAGGAGACAAAGCCCTCGGCAGGAAGTGCGCCTGCGCGCACGAGGAAGACATCGCTGACGCGTTGCGCGGCCATGACGTCGCCTTCATCATAGCCGGCTTTGGCGGAGGCACGGGCACCGGCGCGGCATCCGTCGTAGCCGACATATGCAACCGCATGAACATGCTGACGTTCGCAGTGGCGATCAACCCGTTCTCGTTCGAATCCTCCAGAATCGGGACGGCGGTCGAAGGCCTGAGGGCGCTCAGAGCGGTATGTCCTGCCACGTTTGTCGTAGAGAACGACAGGATATTCGCGGCGATGCCCGACTCGACCATGTCATGCGTGCTGGATGCGGTCAACGGCAGCATCGTGAACTTCGTGATCGGCATGACGGGCAAACTGTCCGACATGGTCCTAAGCGAGACGGATGCGGTGATCATGCAGTCCGAGAAGGCGCAGGCCGATGCGACGCTTTCGGCGTTCGCCGCGCCTTTTGAGTATCAGGTCAGCCAAGGCAGGCACTGATAATCTTTATTTTTTCTGTCTCATGCTCTGCGGCAACGCTCGGCACCCATGTCGAACGCTCTGGAGTTGAGCTCCTTGAACTTCTCAGGCACGGTGTCGAGAAGCGTCTTCTTCAGCAGGCCTCCCGGCAGAGGGAACCCCTGCGCGGCCGTCACGGCGCCGATCATGGCCGCGTTGGCGGCGACGGCCCTGCCCGCCTCCACGGCGATCTTGGTTGCGTCTATCGTCATAAGGTTGTCCGACACGGAGCGTATCGAGTCTACGATGTCCTGCACGGGAGGGTACTCTTCGAACCCTGCCGCGACGGCAGACGGCAACAACGGGTCAAGATTGACGATTATCGCCGTGTCCTTGTTCCCGAGGGCGATGTTCCTGCATGTCTCGACAGGTTCGAACCCTAGGATCATGTCCGCCCCGCCCACGGACTCCAGCGGGCTTATGACGTCGTCGCCGAAACGCAAGGTCGACAGCACGCTGCCTCCGCGTTGGGCCATGCCGTGGACCTCGCTCATAGCCACCTTGTGCCCTGCCTCCATGGCGGCCTTTCCAAGGACCATCGAAGCCAGAAGGACTCCCTGTCCTCCGACGCCGACTATCTGCACGGTATACTTCATGACGCCACCCCGATGGCATGCACGGGGCACACGTTGGCGCACATCCCGCACCCGATGCACTGGGTCGGGTCTATCCTCACCGACTTCCCGTCCTTGACCAAGGCGGGGCAGGCGATCCTCTTCAGGCAGGTGTGGCATTTTATGCATTTGTCCTGGTCCACGGCGCACAGCCTCGGTTCCAGGAGCTTGTTCTTCTTGAGTTCCAGTGGACAGGGGCATTTAGATATGACGACGGCTACCCCGTCATATTCCAGAGCTTCCCTAGTCACCGCTTCAGCGGACTTCACGTCGTACGGGTCTATCGTCCTGATGAACCCTATGCCAAGACCTTTCACTACGCTCTCGATGTCTATCGGGGACGTGTCGATGTTTCCGTGATGCCTTCCAGTCCCGGGATTCGGCTGGTGGCCGGTCATTGCCGTTGTGCGGTTGTCCAATATGACCATGACTATCCTGTGTTTGTTGAACAGGGCGGACGTAAGCGGAGCTATCCCCGAATGGAAGAACGTAGAATCTCCGATGAACGCTATCGGCCTTTGGTCGGTGGACTTGTCGAACCCTCCCGCCGCTCCGGCGCCTCCGCCCATGCATATTATGAAGTCAGCCTCGTTGAAAGGCGGCTGGACTCCGAGCGTGTAGCACCCGATGTCGGAGCAATAGATCACGTCCCTGCCTCCAACCGCCTTCTTGACGGCGGCATACATGCCCCGGTGGGGGCATCCGGCGCACAGCGTCGGCGGCCTGCTGGGCAACCTGACGTTCGAGGCAGGCAGCGGTTCAGGCATGTCTGCCACGTCCACCAGCCCCGCAAGGCGCCTCATGGTGTCCGGCGAATATTCCCACTCGCGAGGGAGGTGTCCAGACCTTTTGCCGTACACCGGGACAGAAATTGAGTTCTGAGCGCAGATACGGAGCACCTGGTCCTCCAGGAACGGGTCCAGCTCCTCCGCCACTATGACGCACTTCTTCCCTCTGACGAACGATGCTATCTTGTTCTCAGGCAGAGGGTTCGTGAATCCGAGCTTGAGGATGGACGCGCCGGAGACGAATTCTTTAACGTAAGTATAGCTGACGCCGGAGGTGATTATGCCGACGTCGCCCTCGCCGACGACGAAGTTCGACGGAGAGTTCTCCGAGAGCCCCTGAGCCGCTTTGTTCAGCTCTAGCAGCCTCACGCGGTTGATTTTGGCGAAGGCGGGAACATTCACAAACTTCTTGTCATCTTTGTAGAAATGCCCCTTGGACGGAGTGTCTCTACGTATGTCCTTGAAATCCACGATGGACCTTGCGTGATTGACGCGCGTCGTGGTCCTGTATATGAGCGGGAGCGCAAGCTTCTCGGACGCCTCGTAGGCCTCGGCAATCATGTCCTTCGCCTCTGCGGGCGTGGACGGCTCCATCATGGGCAGGAGGGAAAGCGTGGAGTAATAGCGGTTGTCCTGCTCGTTCTGAGAGCTGTGGGCCGACGGGTCGTCGGCGCTGAGGACCAGCATCCCGCCGGTAATCCCGGAGTATGCTAGCGTCATCAGCGGGTCTGCGGCGACGTTGAGGCCTACGTGCTTCATGAACGTGAACGACCTCAGCCCGGAAGACGCGGCCGCCGCGGCCACTTCAAGGGCCACTTTCTCGTTGGAGGAGAACTCGAAGTACATCCCGGCTTTTTCAGAAATCGCCTCCAGGATGTTCCCTATCTCAGAAGACGGCGTCCCGGGGTAGGTGGACGCGAATCGGACTCCGGACTCTATAAGACCTCTAACAATGGCCTCGTTGCCCAGCAACAGCCCTCTGCCGCCCTCGTCAAGTATGTCTGCCATGTGAATGCCTCCAAACTGATGGAGTATATGCGAACCGTTTAATTGGGTTTCGCAGGAATGCGGCACGTGCTCCCACAATCCGGCGGCGGGCCTCTGCTCTTTTAGTCCCCTGCATGGATCCCCTTAGAGCGGCGACCCTCTCAGAATCACATGGCCTTGCGCAGCCATTATTAAAGTAATTGTCAATGGGGTCGATAAGCGAGGGTAGCCAAGCACGGAAACGGCGCAGGACTTAGGATCCTGTCCTTAGCGGTACAAGGGTTCAAATCCCTTCCCTCGCACCATCTTCGCTGTCTAACAGTCTGTTTTTCTGTTCCTCAAAGTTCATGTTATCCACTTTTTACTTCCTTCCTTTCCACGCTGTCAGGACCTTGCGCACGACCCTGTCCCGCCTTGCTCGCGTCCGTAGGCTTAGGTCTCCATGCCGTGTGTTCGCACGCTTGGCGCCGGTGCGCAATCATGTTCGCAAGTGCCTGGTTGTGAGTACCATAAAATCAATAATGTCATAAATTTCATATTTGCACGCTCAATTTCGTTGCGAGAGGTAAACTCAATGTATTACAGCAATGGCAACTACGAAGCGTTTGCGCGGCCCGTGAAGCCGAAGGACGTGGACAAGAAATCAGCATACCTCGTCGGCGGGGGATTGGCCTCGCTGTCTGCGGCTTGTTTTCTGATTCGCGACGGTCAAATGAAGGGAGAGCGTATCCACATCTTCGAAGAGACGAATCTCCCTGGAGGCGCCTGCGATGGGATTCTTGATGGCAAGAAAGGCTTCATAGTCCGTGGCGGCCGTGAGATGGAAAACCATTTCGAATGCCTTTGGGACCTGTACCGCTCCATTCCATCTTTGGAGATAGACGGCGCGTCGGTCCTCGACGAGTTCTATTGGTTGAACAAGCGCGATCCGAACTCTTCGCTCATGCGTGCGACGGTGAGTTGCGGCAAGGATGCAGGCCTGGGCGGCAAGTTCGGGCTTTCGGACAAGGCGCTCATGGAGCTCTCCACGCTTTTCTTGACGCAGGACAAGGACTTGTACGACAAGAGGATAACAGACGTGTTCACCGACGAGCTGTTCTCGTCCAATTTCTGGCTTTATTGGCGCACGATGTTCGCCTTTGAGAATTGGCACAGCGCGCTGGAGATGAAACGCTACCTGCAACGTTATGTCCACCACGTCGGCGGCCTGCCCGACTTCACGGCGCTCAAGTTCACGACGTTCAACCAGTACGAGTCTCTCATCCTGCCTTTGGTCCGATACCTGGAGTCGCACGGCGTCAAGTTTCGATTCAACACGCAGGTGACGAACGTCGTCTTCGGCAAGGCGAACGGAAAGAACATCGCCCGCCAGATCATTCTTCAGCATGGCACGCAGACCAAGACCATCGACCTGACCGAGGACGACCTCGTCTTCGTCACGAACGGAAGCTGCACGGAGAACTCCTCGCAGGGCGATCATAACCACGTGCCAGTGCTGAACACGGGCAAGGGCGGATGCTGGGAGCTGTGGCGCAACATCGCGGCGCAAGACGCGTCGTTCGGGCGGCCCGACAAGTTCTGCACGAGCATCGAGGAGACCAAATGGGAGTCGGCCACGATCACTGTGACGGACCCGAAGATCATACCCTACATAGAAAAGATATGCCAGCGTGATGTCTTTACAGGCAGGGTCGTCACGGGCGGCATCATCACCGTCAAAGATTCCGGTTGGCTTATGAGCTACACCATCAGCCGCCAGCCTCATTTCAAAAATCAGCCCAAAGGCCAGCTGGTTGTTTGGGTTTATGGGCTGTTCTCGGACAAGCCTGGAGACTTCGTCAAGAAACCCATCGTGGAATGCACCGGGTCCGAGATCGCGGAGGAATGGCTGTATCACATCGGCGTGCCGAAGAAAGAGATCCACGAGCTGGCGATGAGCGGCACGAGCTGCATCCCCACCATGATGCCGTACATAACGGCGTTCTTCATGCCGAGGGCCGCCGGCGACCGGCCGAAGGTCGTACCGGACGGATGCACTAACTTCGCATTCATAGGGCAATTCGCGGAAACGCCCCGCGATACCGTGTTCACGACAGAGTACTCTGTGCGCACAGGGATGGAATCAGTCTACACGCTGTTGGACATCGACCGCGGCGTGCCGGAGGTGTTCGGCTCCTGCTACGACGTCCGCGCCCTCCTAGACGCGACTTCGCGGCTCTTGGACGGGAAGAAGGCAAACGAAATGAAGCTGCCTTTGCAGGCCAAGATGGTCAAGAAGCTCTTCCTGAAAAAGATCTCGGGGACAGTGGTCGAGGAGTTGATGAAAGACTCAAAACTATGATGCCGGAGGCTCTGACGCATAACCCATTCCCGGCGGGCGTCCAGCCCGCCGGGACACAATCCGCATGCTCAGGAGGAATGGGCGGCGCTTGTCGCTCTTAAGGGGTATGACGAGAAGGAGAGGGGCTCAAGCGTTAGAAACGAACCTCGCACATCGGTTTATTCCCTGTCGAACACGTCAGAGATTCTCTGAAGGCTCGATTTGAATATGCTCTTTTGATTTGCATATGGTGAGGATGTGGGCAGTGACGCACACTCCCACGATCGCCAAGACGACCCACACATGAAGGTGGCGGAACGCCAATGCAGACGCGGTCAATGTGATCCAAAGGAATGCGACGCCGGTCCATCTCGCCTTGCCGGATATCCCTGTCCCGTCACGGTAGTTGCGCAGATATTCTCCGAAGTATCGGGTGCCTTCGAGCTTTGCATAAAGCTTTGGGCTGGAAGATGCGAAACAGGCGGCCGCCAGCAGGACGAAGGGGGTTGTAGGCAGTATCGGAAGGAACACTCCGACGCTGCCTATTGCAAGCGAGACTAACCCTGCGAAGACGAGCAGAGCCTTGCGGATGATCATTTTACCGTGGCCTTCATGCGGTCAGCATGGCTGAGCTTCGCAAGGTCTTTGACTCTGTCAGAATCCAATCCCAAGGCTGTCGCGATCCTTGCTCCGTAGTCTTCGTCGGCTATGTAGCAGTGCGCCGCGTGCCTGTACTTTATGTTCTGCGTCACGGGCTCTATGTTCCTTGCGGTGTTCTCTATCAACAGCTTCTTTTTGTCCTCGGTCATCAGCCTGTATAGGTCGCCGGCCTGATAGAAGCAGTCGTCCGTCTGGTCGTCCTTGGGCTCGTATTGGTACATTGCGCCCTGCATCTCCAGCGGAGGCTCGCGTTGGTCGGGCTGCTCTTTCCACTCGTCGTAGCTGTTAGGCTGGTACGACGTCGCCGCGCCGTAATTCCCGTCCACCCTCATCTGGCCGTCGCGGTGGTACGCGTGCATGGGGCATTTCGGGGCGTTGACGGGAATCGTCGAATGATTCACCCCGAGGCGGTACATCTGGGCGTCGTTGTACGAAAAGAGCCTTGCCTGGAGAAGCCTGTCGGGGGAAAGGCCCAATCCTGGAACGATGTTTGCGGGGTTGAACGCCGCCTGTTCCACGTCTGCGAAGTAGTTCTCCGGGTTGCGGTTGAGCTCCAGCACCCCCACGGGGACGAGCGGGTACTCTTTGTGGCTCCAGACCTTGGATATGTCGAAAGGGTTCTCCCTGTGCTTGTTGGCCTGTTCCTCGGTCATCACTTGTATGTAAAAATCCCACTTGGGGAAGTCTCCGCGCTCTATCGCTTCGAACAGGTCCCTCTGGTTGCTCTCCCTGTCTTTCCCGACGAGCTCTTCCGCCTCTTGGTCCGTGATGTTGTCGATTCCTTGCCTCGTCTTGAGGTGATATTTGACCCATGTGCGCCTGTTGTGCGCGTCGATGAGGCTGAACGTATGGCTGCCGAACCCGTGCATGTGCCTGTATGACTTAGGTATCCCGCGGTCGGACATGACGATGGTGACCTGATGGAAGGCTTCTGGAAGCATGCTCCAGAAGTCCCAGTTGTTCTGTGCAGAGCGCAGGTTGTTCTTCGGGTCCCTTTTCACTGCGTGGTTCAAGTCCGGGAACCTCAGGCCGTCGCGCACGAAGAACACGGGCGTGTTGTTGCCCACCAAGTCCCAGTTGCCGTCTTCGGTGTAGAACTTCATCGCGAATCCGCGAATGTCGCGTTCCGCGTCTGCCGCGCCCCTCTCTCCGGCGACGGTGGAGAACCTCACAAACACGTCCGTCTTCTTTCCAACCTCGGAAAAAATCTTGGCCTTGGTATATTTTGTTATGTCGTGAGTCACAGTGAAGTTCCCGAACGCGCCAGATCCTTTGGCGTGCATGCGCCTTTCGGGTATCACTTCGCGGTCGAAATGCGACAGCTTCTCTATGAACCACGGATTCTGGATGGTCATGACCCCTCTCGAGCCGACTGTGGCAGAATTGGTATTATCGGCTACCGGCGCGCCTGCGGCGGTAGTGAGCTTCTTGTTTTCGTCGGACGACATCATCTCACCTTTCTCAAAACGCATGGCGGAGTAAGTATTAGTATGTTCACGCCCGGCTCTTTTCACTGCACTCGCATGCGAAGGCATGCCGTCGTGGACTTGGCAGGTCGTCCTGCGCTAGGCATCTCGGCTTTTACGATGTCTGTTGTCAGAGGCAGATGTCGCAACCGACGGCGGAGGGGCCTTGGCGCATACGAAGGCCGCGTCGGGCGATATCCCCTTGGCATTTCCATTTTTTGCGTGTATTTGTAAAAAATACCCTTTTGTGGAATTCATATCCCTAAACGGTTTATAGGTCGTCGCCCTGGTTTATTCTAAGGTGATATCATGGAAGTAAGCAAAATATTGGTCTTGATTGTTGCCGTGGCAGTCGTGCTCGCAGGCGCGGCGGCGTTCTTCGTGCTTAAGAACGACGGCGAGAAGGACAGGGAGATAAACCTGATCTCGGGAGTCAACCTCGAAGGGTCTGGGATGTTCATAAAATCTAGCGTCGACATAGACACTATGATAGACACGTCGGACGGAGTGCAATACAAGCCCGCAGGCTGGGGAGGCAAAGTCTTTGCCACGCCTGGCACGACGTCCATACAGCACATACTCCTGAAATCCGTCGTGGAAGACAAGAGCAAGATCGGGCTCAAGCTCCTTCCGTACCAGGTCGGAACCACGCTCAGCTCAGACACCGTGTATTACATAGCGCCCCTTGCGAGCTCCGCAGACGTGCTCAGCAGCGCGATAATCGACGGAGGCATGTCCTGGCAGCCGCAACTGGAGAGGATCATAAGCGACGACTCCGGAAAATTCAAGCTTCTGGCGCTTACCAACGACATGTTCCCAGGACACCTCTGCTCGGTGGTGGCCGGAAATCACTCGTACACGTCCGCTCACCAGGACGAGACCGTCAGGTTCGTGGCCGCGTTCGTCAAGGCGACTGAGTGGACGGCCAACGCCCTTGCCAATCCCGGAAGCGACGACTACAACAAGCTGATCGACATCGCCTTGGAAGTCATAGGCTGGGACGACAATGAAAGGAACAGGGCGGAGATGGAGAGGTCGTTCACCGTCACGTATGTGTTCGGCGAGAACAGCAGCAATCCTCTGTCCGCCATCAAAAGAGACATAGCAACGTACACCGACAACCTGTATGCCATGGGAGACATCCTCAGATCGTCCCTCAGCGACCTAGGGTTCGACAGCACTAGCGCGTTCGTGGACAAGTTCGTCGACGACTCGTACATGAAGAAGGCGCTTGCCGCCAACGACAGCGACCTCAAGACAGGAAAGAACGCAAACATAAACGTCGCAGTCATAACCGGCGACATTCACCAGATAGCCGTCCACGTGGCAAAGGCGCTCGGCTACTTCAGCGACTACGGCCTGAACGTCACCTTCTCCTATGCAGTCAACGGCGGAGTCGTCGCCGTCGCCCTGCAGAACGGAGACTCCAATATCGGAATATTGGGTTCGCCCCCAATAATAATAAACGTGATCAACAGTGAGTTGGTCAAGGGGTGAAGACATCTTCGGATACGACGAGAACAATAAACTTCACAGGGCTGTAAGGCTCCTGTTGCTGGCGGCGGTGTCGCTGGCGGCGTTTATTCTAATTTGGTGGTTCATATCCATAATAGCGGACACGCCGTCTGTGCCCTCGCCGAAGAAGACGCTCGACGCGCTGGTCGACCTGTATCTTCATGGCGACAGGATGACTCACACCAGCCTTGGGAGCTACGTCAAGTCAAGCTTGGCCACTTTCGTCAAAGGGTTCATGCTGGCCATCGCGGTCGCGGTCCCTGTCGGCTTGATTTTGGGATACTCCAAGACGCTCAGGGACCTCGCCAACCCGGTAATAGAGATTCTGAGGCCCATAGCGCCCATCGCCTGGGCCCCGATCTTCATAATATCCATGGGATACACCGTCGGCCCGATGCTGGTGGTGTTCGTAGGGATATTCTTCCCTCTGCTCACAAACGTCATATTCGGAGTCAGGAAGATAGACCCGGTGTGGATAGACGCGGCCAGGACCCTCGGCTCGTCACAGATCCAAGTCTTCTACAAAGTCATGATGCCCTCCGCCGTCCCGTACATGATGAACGGCGTGAAGGTCGGATTGGGAGTGGGATGGATGTGCATAGTAGCAGCCGAGCTGTATGCCTCGCCGCTGGGAGGGATAGGGTTCTACCTGGCCGAGCAGGCTACGTCGGGATATTGGCCCGGCGCGTACGCCGCGTTGGTCGTCATAGCTGTGTTGGGGCTTCTCACGATCGGAGTGGCCGACTACATACACCGGGCGCTCTCGAAAAGAATGGGGATGGACGTATGACGGAGACGCAGATAAGCATACGCAACCTGAAGAAGGTGTACAAAAGGGACAAGAAGGAGACAATCGCCTTGGAAGACTTCTCTCTAGACATAGAGAGAGGGGAGCTCATAACCATAGTCGGCCCGTCAGGTTGCGGGAAGACGACCATCCTCAGGCTCATCGCCGGGCTCATAACGCCCACGTCGGGGGAGGTTCTGATAAGCGGTCGTCCCTGTTCTCTTCCGGGAGCCGACAGGGGAATGGTCTTCCAGGACTTCGCGTTGTTCCCCTGGAGGTCGGTGAGGAAGAACGTGGAATACGGGCTGGAAGTGGCCGGCGTGCCCAAGGCGGAACGTCGCGAACGGGCCGAGAAGTACATCAAGCTTGTCGGGCTGGATAAATTCATCGACTCCCGCGTGTACGAGCTTTCGGGCGGGATGAAGCAGCGCGTGGGAATCGCAAGGGCGCTGGTGAACAATCCCGACGTGATACTCATGGACGAGCCGTTCGGCGCGTTGGACGCCCAGACTAGGAACATAATGCAGGTCCAGCTTCTCAAAATCCTCGAAAAGACCGACCAGACGATAATATTCGTCACGCACTCGGTGGACGAGGCGATATTCCTATCTGACAGGATAGTCCTGCTCACGAAGCGTCCTGCAAGGATAAAGGAGATCGTGGACATCCCTTGGCCTCGCCCCAGGGACCGGGCGGACCTGGAGTTCACCGCGCTTAGAAAAAGGATCCTGAAGGAGCTCGAAGACGAGAACGTCATGGAAGGCTGACCCGAGAGGGGG
>JAITOF010000061.1 GCA_031290095.1 Candidatus Methanoplasma porotermitis | reverse complement strand
CTATCGGAAGGCAGATGCCCAAGGACAAGAAGAAGCTGCGCGTGCTGTTCGTGGACGACAACAACGACCTCGCCTCCCAGATCGCGGAATATTACACGAGGAAGCTGTATGGCGGTATCTACGAGGCGTACAGCGCCGGCCCTGCCCATGACATGGTCGATTGCGACCTGATATCGGTCATGTACCAAGAGGGAGAGGACATGAGGCGCCAGACGTCCAAGGACTTCAGGGACGCCGACACCCTTCCGCAGGACGAACGTTACGATTTCGTAGTGTTTTTGTCGCGCAAGGCGTTCGACGGCTGGTCTTCTAAGACCCCGTGGAAAGGGTGCCAGATACTCAAAGACATGGGATCCAGGTCGGACTTCAAAGCCACCGACGACCTGGAGCTTGGCAGGTGCTATTCGGAGTTCGCCGCATCGGTCAAGAAATGGGTGGAGGACAACGTGTCCGACCCGGAGAAGCTGAGGTCTCTGATAAGCGCATGATCCCTGTGATAATCCATGACAAGTGTCAATGCGACCCGAAGAAGTGCACCGCCCGGCGCATGCTGAAGTTCGGCCTTGGAAAAGAGGCGAAGACGTTGTCCGCTATACCGGCCGGGTCGGTCGTCCTCTCCCCGTTCGCGGAGACGGCGCTCTCGCCCGCCGACAAGAGTTATGCGAGGAAGGGGCTGGTGGTCATGGACCTCACCTGGACGAACATCGCCGAGTTCCCTAGGCTCAGGATGACGGAGGAGAGGGCCTTGCCGTACCTCCTCGCGTCGAACCCTGTCAACTGGGGCCGGCCGATGGAGCTGAACAGCGCAGAGGCGGTGTTCGCGTCGCTGATAATCCTCGGCGAAGACGAGCAGGCAGGCCTGTTCTTGGAAAGGTTCAACTGGGCGCCCGAGTTCCTGCGCCTCAACGGGAGCCTCCTCGAGGCATACGCCGCCGCAGGGAGCAGCGCGGAAGTGGTGAAGATACAGAACGAGTTCGTGTCGTCCGTGCGAGGCGATTGACGCGTTCCGAAAGGAGCCGTCTTTGATGAGCTACCTCTATATGCAGTGTTTCTTTCGTCAGGCCACAACAAGCTACTTTTGTCGTGACGAGAGGCCGTCTTCGCGTTGAAGAAAGACGAACGGACGCATGACGACAGCGCACGGACGATCGGGAGAGTCCCTCGCTGAAGATCGTAGACAAACCGAACAGTCAACTGTAGAGGCGCACAGGCGATAAAATCAATCGTCTCCCGTCCGCTTTCGACCTGTTTGACGGATATTCGAGCTACAAAATTCGTAAAAGACATAATGATGAAATATGGAGACGCAGTTGTGGGGACGGTTGAGCGCGAATCCCCTGTATCCAACGGAAAGGATTCGGAAAATTTGGATGAAGCGTGAAGACGATGTACGATGACTATGTATTGCCAAATATCCTGCAGTCAGGGGTCGTCGACACGGCGATCAGCTTTCTGAACAGCCGTAAATTGTTGGACCTGCCGTTGCCAGAGGCGACTCCCCATCCCGGCGTGTATGCGATATACTACTTTGGAGCTGATGAGGTCTATCGTCCGCTTGCAGATGTCAACAATAACGCCAAATCTCTTGAAGAATACTGCCCGATATACGTCGGCAAGGCTGTTCCGGTCGGCTCTCGTACCGGTCGGACGAAAGCTGGCGGGCAGACCCTTTACCACAGGCTTTCGGAACATGCAAAGAGCATACAGTCCTCAAATCTCGACATCAAGGACTTCAAATGCCGCTTTGCCATAATGACTGGGAACGAGATCGACCTCGTCGTGCCTCTCGAATCCGAGCTTATTCGCAGGTACTCCCCATTGTGGAACTCTAGGGTGTCCGGTTTCGGCATTCACCATCCTGGATCGGGAAGAAGAGGGCAACGCAAATCGGAATGGGACACCCTTCATCCAGGCAGATGTTTCGCCGATACGCTCACCGGCGAATCGCAGGACCTCGGGGCAATCAAAGAAAAAATAGAACTCGAGTGCGCAGAGCTCGCAAAGAGAAGACTGTGACGCGATTCATTTCTTTCTGACCTCGACAATCGCCTCATAAAGATTCTTCTTCTCCTTCGACTTGGACCTAAGCCCGCTGTCCTTGATGCTGTTGCCGACGCGCGTCTCGCGGGGGACGTGTATCCTGACCGTCTCCAGCCCGACCAAATCCGCAATCTGCGCGAAGTACGCGTCCGTGGGGACGTGCACCCCTTGGACTATGCTGTTGCCTATGACCACGAGTGCCGTCGACCCGCTTCTCAGCGAGTGTCCTATCCCCTGCGAGAGCCTGTAGCAGTCGTTGAAGTACGATGCCGCGTAATTAGCCCATCCCTTGCCGCCGTACGTCCCCTTTTCCGGGTTCATCGATCTTATTTCGTCCAAACGCTCCTCGATATCGGAGCATTCAGGCTTGAACGCCAAATCTACCCGGTCCTTGTCTCTGGCCGTCTGCCAGTACGTTCCAAAATTGGATTCTTCGAGCCCTTTCATCTCTGCCGGAGAAGAAACGAATCCCAGCCAGTACATCTGTGGCCGCGTGTTGCGGTTGTAGTGATAGTTGTTCAGGTAGGGCGGAGATGTCACAATCAGGTCGATGGAGCCTTCTTCTATGTGCGAGGCGTAGTTGAAGAACGAGTCATGAATCACTTCGGAGCGCGGAATCGGCTTTCCGCCCATCTCTTTCTGCGCCCATTCTATGTCCTCTAGGCACTCTTTGAGCTTCATCACGGTCAATCCGCCCACGTCGAAGTCCGATATGTCTTCTTTACCTGACCCTTTTCTTGTTCCGAGGCTGGGTTCATAAGAATAGTTGGAATACCTCACCATGGTGGACGAGAACGCAAGCCTGAACATCGCCGTCACGTCTCCCTGCTCAATCTGGCAGATGAAGTCGTGCAGGGCAAGGACCTTCTTCAGAACGTTCGGACTGTAGAACTCCACTTTGGACCTGAACCCTTCGGGCACGGTGCTCTTTGCCTCGTAGTCCGAGGCCGCGCAAGACGCGAAGAACGCCTCGAACCTGCGAATCTCTTTGCCGAAGGCCTCGACGTCTACGAACACGGCACGCGTCTTCGTCTCGGAGACGAAGTGCGCATAGGGATTGATTTCAAACCCGAAGGAGTCGTTCCCTGTAAGCATGGATTCAACAAGCGTCGTACCCACACCCGCAAACGGGTCCAGCACCACCCCTCCGCAGGGGATGAACCTACCAATCGAATCCCTTACAAAATCTTTCGAGAATCCTGCGATCCAGGGGGCCCATCGGTGTATGTGCTGGCTCTTGTTATTGTAGAAAGCTGGGTCCGAGAATTCACACGAAGACGTGCCGCCCTTCGGCTTTTCTGGTGCGTGGAATGTCGTCGCGCACGGCTCCAAAGCGGTGCACTTTTCCATTTCCGTCCCGTTGATCTCCGTCATGTGTTACCTCTAAATTCCATATGCCCTTTGAGTTGATATTACTATGTACACCGGCCGAAATCAACCGGCTTCCCGTCCGCCTTCAACCTATTTGATGGACGCCCGAACCCGTCGTGGCCACACAGACAGAGCTCGCGGCGGCCTTCAAGCCTCACGGGATGCGGCGCACGACTGCCGTGAACAGGGCCTCGATCAGCGACAGCGTCCCTACGTATCCGACATACCCCCTGTTGAGGATCACCTCGCGGGACACAGGGTACCCCACTTCCACCAAGCCGCTTTTGATCTCCTTGGCGAGGTCGTTGTCCCATGTGGAGCCGAACAGCATGGCAGGCTTCCGGGGAAGCGCGCGTATCTGCTGGTCTATGACGTAGCTGTCTTCGATGAACTCCACCTCGAGCGATACGTCGGGGGCGATGTTCCGAAACTCCTCCCGTATGGATTCGCGGTACTCTTCCGGCGGGTCCTCTGTGACTATGACCTTCACCGGGACCAGCCCCAGCTGGTTTCCCAGGAACTTGTTGATCGCGAGCGCATACGCGCTGTCGGCCACAGTGGCGAACAGCGACGGTATCCCCAGGAAATACTCCGAGTAGAAGTCGGAGAAGTTGTCCATGTAGGCGTAATACTCCTCTTCCTCTTTTGCGATGAACCTCTCGGCCGTCGCCCTGTCCGTGCCGGCAAACTCCGCCACTTCGCGGAGGAACTTCGTGGTCTCGATAGAGCCTATCGGTATCGCAGGGACGTGCAGGAACGGCTGGCCGTACTTCTTCCGGAGATGCTCTGCCGTGGACAGGCCCAGCCATGTGTGGAGCACCAGGTTGAACTGTGCTTTCGGCACCGTCTTCCACTCCTCCACGCCTCCCGATCTGTAGCCGAACAATATGTTCACCTTTAGGCCTATGCCCTCCAGAATCCGCTTTATCTCGGCGAGGTCTCCTCTCCAAAACGTGTTGTGGTACGGCAACACCGTCCACACGTTCACCAGGCCCTCTTCCTTCTTGCCGTCGTAGTCTCCGATGAACTGGTCGATTATCGCGTTCACTATGGTCTCGTGCCCTGTGAAGTTGTTCCCCTTGAACCCCCCGGTCTCCGCATAGACTATGGGGACGTTCCTCCTCTGGAACTCCCCCACTACGGACTGGACGTCGTCCCCCACTATGTCAGATATGCATCCGGTGGTGACCACGAACAGGTCCGCGTCCATTACTTTTAAGGTAGCCTGTATCAGGTCCCTAAGCCGCTCGTTGCCTCCGAACACCACTTCCTTCTCGCCGGTGTTCACGCAGGGAGGAGACGCGCCGCCGGCGTACCCCGCGCCCTGATGCCCGTTTATGTATGCGAGCCCGGCGTACTGCTTGTCGACGCATCCCGGGCCGCATTGGGCGATCGGCATGACCCTCGGTATGGCGATAGCAGAATACATGGCGCCTATGGCGCACAC
>JAITOF010000053.1 GCA_031290095.1 Candidatus Methanoplasma porotermitis | reverse complement strand
TGGAAAAGCCTCTCCTGTTCGTCGTCTCCGTTGTCCATCCACCAGTCGGCCGCCCGGCTGTGCCAGGTCCTGATCTTTTCTGGGTCCACCACGGAAAGGTACTTCTCGCGGACCAAGTCGCTTATGCGGACGTTCCCGTAGTAGTCGGTGGGTATGACGCCTGTCTCCGTTTCGTCCAGGGTCTTCCTGGGCACAGGGGTCCTGATGACGCAGGCAAGGCCGAAAGTCTCCCTGTCAGGGAGGCTGAGGCTCCCCCACATCACGCCGGGGTCGCACATCTTCATGTCCAACAGCGAATCCACGACGAGGCCGGACGACTCTATCCTCTTCCGAAGCGTCTCGGCGTCGGCGAACCCGTCAGGCAGGAGGCAGTACGCCCGGCGTTTGCTGTTGCCACCGCGAACGTGGGCCTGCCAGTCGCATATCTTTCCAGTTTCCTTGAGCTTTTTGAGCTCTAGGGATGCGTGCGCCCGGGATATGCCCAAAACAGATGCGATGCCGTCTTGAGTCAGGTCGAACGGCACGTTGAAGATGTCTTTCGGCCCCATCTCCGGAAAACGGCTCAGATGCAGAACGGCCCTTTCTTTGACAGTGATGTTGTCCATGTCTTCTCGGCATGGAATCGTGCAGTCAATTTAAATGCTCTTCGCGCAGATACAGCGGCATGCGCAGGCTGTTGGTATGCATCGAAGGAGACGTCCCGTCGGCGAACATGAGGGATTCTCTGCTTTCGATGAGTAGGTGGGAAGAGGCGCCCCCAACGGACGAGGACAGGTATTTTGTCAACGGGGACACGACGATGGTATCCACGCCGAACACGCACATCTATGCCGACGACATCAACATGCGTGCCGAGAAGGCGGGGTTCCCTGTCGACGAGGTCGTGTTCATGTCGAAGCATGCGGCGGCAAGCGGAGAGCCCGCACTCACGGTGCATCCGATCGGGAATTTCCACGAGAGCAAGTTTGGCGGAAGGGCCGAGAGGCTAGTCCCTGCCGCGCCCGCGTCCATGACGTCCGCCCTCAGGCTGATTTCCTCGTACAACACAATGCCGGAGTTCAAAGTGTGCTTCGAGGTGACGCACCACGGCCCGTGGCTGTCGAAGCCGACGTTCTTCATCGAGATAGGAAGCGACGAGAGGAACTGGCCCAACAAGAAGGCGGCGGACGTCCTTGCCAAGGTCCTCACAGACTGCGAGCCGTCAGACTACCCTGTTGCAGCGGGCGTCGCGGGCGGACATTACGCTCCAAGGTTCACGGAAATCGCGCTTGGATACAAAGTGAACATCGGACACATGCTCCCGAATTACCATCTGGAGGGACGTGACGACGCGGACGTCGCAAGAATGATGGAGGCCGCATGCGCCGCGTCAGGGACTGACTTGGTGTACATACACAGAAAATCGCTCAAAGGGCCGGAGGAGAGGCGCATCAAAGACATAGCGCAATCATTGGGGAAAGAGACGATAACCTCTGCCGACCTGGATCTGCTGGGATTCTGACGGTCACCGTCGTCTGCGGTCGCGGTTTATTAATATAATCGTAAACATATAATCATGTTTATATAGATAAACCGAGATGTGTCGCACATGTTCGTAGGCCGTACCCAAGAGTTGAAGTTTCTGGAAGACAGGTTCGAAGATCCCAAGGGGCAGCTGGTGGTCATATACGGGCGCAGGAGGGTGGGCAAGACGGAGATACTCAACCAGTTCTCGAAAGACAAGGCGTTCTTCTACCACTCGTGCGCGGAACGTGCCGACAGAGAGCAGGCCGACGCATTCCGCAGCCTTCTTCTGAGATATGCGGACGTCCCTCAGACGTGCGACTGGGAATTCCTGTTCAGGCGCATTCTGGATCTTCCCCCTAACGCCAACGGCAAGCGCCTCATGATCATAGACGAGTTTCCGTACATGGCCAAAGGCAACCGTGCGATCCCTTCGATCCTGCAGAACCTCTGGGATCACGTCCTGAAAGACGAGAACGTGATGATCGTCCTGTGCGGGTCGTCCGTGAGCTTCATGGAAAACGAAGTGCTGGCCCATAAGAACCCCCTTTACGGAAGGGCCACCGGGATATTGAAGATAAAGCAGCTGGGATTCGCAGACTCGGCGGAATTCTTCCCCAAATACACCGATTTGGAAAAAGTCATCGTCTACTCTGTCTTGGGAGGGGTTCCGTACTATCTGGAGATGTTCGACCCGAACGCAAGCGTCAAGGACAACATCTGCATGAAGATCCTGCGGAGAGGGGCGCCTTTGCGCGAGGAGGCGGAGTTCCTTCTGAGGCAGGAGCTGAGGGAGCTGTCAGGATATAACGCGGTCATAGCCGCCGTCGCAACAGGCAGGACCTCGCTCAACGACATCGTGCAAAGCGCCAAGGTGGATTCGTCGAAGGCGATGCCGTATCTGACGACGCTCATCGGCTTGGACATAGTTCAAAAAGAACACTCTCTCCCTTCCGGATCGAAAGACGTCGGCAACGCGAGCCGCGGGATATATCGCTTGGCGGACAGCTTCTACAGGTCGTATTACGAGTTCGTGCAACCGATGGCGTCCGTTCTGGACATCGGGAACGTCGATGCGGCATACGACAGATACATGGGACCGAGGTTGGAGGAGTTCGCATCTCTGACTTTCGAGGACATATGCCGCGAGTATCTTCTCATGAAGAATGCGCTCGGGGGATTGCCGTTCATGTTCTCGAAGATAGGGAGAAGGTGGGGGAAGGATTTCGAGACGGACGTGGTGGCGACGGACCCGCACGGGAAGAACGTCATATTCGGGGACTGCAAATTCAAAAAAGGACCATACGACAGGCACGACTTAGAGAGGTTCGTCAAATCCGTTCCGATATCGGAAGGCACGCACCTGTACTTGTTCTCCCGCGGTGGCTTCACATCCGACGCGGAAGCGGCCGCGTCGGAGAACGGCGCAACACTGCTGACGCTGAGCGACATAGTGCAGGAGATGTCCGAAATGCGTGGAAAAGTACCGTAACAGGCATGTCGGGCGCAGGTTCAATGAGAGTTCACGAACGTCCCTTCGACTTCTTTTCCTAGGATGGCGTTCCTAAGCTCGGAGAGGTCCCGCCCGTCCACTATTACGATGTCTATGCGGTTCTCTTCGGCTATTTTGACGCCCAGCGGGTCGAACACCCCGGAACTCCCTGCCCCGTGCTCCTTGTAGACGATCTCTCCCAGCTCTTTGATCGTAAGTCTGGAGAAACGTTTCGCGCCGGGGACCTTCCGGGGGTCGTCGGAGTACACTGCGTCGACGGACGTGGCGTTCACCACCAGGTCGGCATTCAGATGCTTGGCCACCATGGCCGCGACGGCGTCGGTGGTGTGTCCGGGGGCAGTCCCCCCCATCACGACTACGTTGTCAGACGCGGAACGGGACGCGGCGTCCTCCGCCGTGAGGGGGACGTCCATCGACGACAGATCTCCAAGCGCCAAGGCAAGGAGCGCGGCGTTCACCCTCGTGACGCCTATTCCAAGCATGTCCAGCTGCGAGACGGTCCCTCCCAGCTCCCTTCCGGCTTCGGAGTAGTATCTGGAGATCTTCCCGCCTCCGCACACAATGACGAGTTGGGCCTCGTTCGACGCCTCTCTGATCATGCTCGCCAAGCCTTTGATGTACGTGGCGTCGTCATCTCCCGGGACCAGCACGGACCCTCCGATAGAAACCACCACTTTTCTCTTGTTCATATGCGCATCGGGCATGCTATGTGCAATTCGGATAAATACTTGTCAGGCAAGCCTTCGTCAGGGTTGTTCTGAAATCTTGAACCCGCCCCTCTAACCTCACTCTGCGATACATTTAATATTGATGCGCGGTTGAGACGGTCATCATCGGTGAAAAAGAATGAGCGACAATTCTCTTGACAGGGCGAGATACGATTTCAAGAAGGCCATGCAGGAGATAACGGCATACAAAGGCCGAGGCACAGAGCTCATATCCGTCTACGTCCCTCGCAGCAAGCTGATATCGGACGTCATGGCATACCTGCGAGAGGAGCAGTCCCAGGCCACAAACATAAAGTCCAAGACCACCATGAAGAACGTGACGGGCGCCATCGACTCGATAATGTCGCGATTGAAGACATACAAGACGGTTCCCGAAAAGGGGCTGGTAATATTCTGCGGCGAGGTTCCCCGCGCCGGCGACCAGACAAAGATGGTCCAATATGCGTTGGAGCCGCCGGAGGAGATCCCCACGTTCTACTACAGGTGCGACTCGTCCTTCTTCGCCGAGCCTCTGGAGTCGATGCTCATAGACAAGAAGTCCTACGGCCTGATAACCATCGACAGGAAGGAGGCGACCATAGGCATCCTCACGGGAAGCAGGATAATGGTCATGAAGCATTTCGACTCGCTGGTCCCGAGCAAGCATCACCAGGGGGGCCAGTCGTCAGTCCGTTTCGAAAGGCTGATCGAGATCGCCGCCCACGAGTTCTACAAGAAGGTGGCCGACAACGCCACGGACATCTTCCTCAACAAGGAGGATTTGCAGGGGATACTCGTCGGGGGACCCGGGTCCACCAAGGACTTCTTCGTCAAGGAGGACTATCTGCACCACGAGCTTCGCAAGAAAGTGGTGACTCCTTATTTCGACACAGGCTACACCGACGAGTCCGGCCTTCGAGAGCTGGTAGATGCGGCCAAAGAGACTTTGGTGGGCATACAGCTCACAGTAGAAAAAGAATACATGCAAAAGCTATTCAGAGAGATACGCAAGGCCGACGGCGGCCTTTCCGCTTACGGGGAGAACGATGTCAGGTCGGCTCTGGATGCAGGGGCGGTGGACACGTTGCTCGTATCCGACACCCTCAATAAATATCGGGTAAGGCTGGAATGCGGCACGCACTCCGTCTGGGCGACCGTGGACGACCCGGAGGCGAAAGCGTCTTGCCCCGAATGCGGGGCCCCGGCAAAAGCGACGGAGCAGGTAGACCTTATCGACAGCTTCTTCGAGACGGCGGACGGCTTCAACACTCACGTGCAGCTCATATCCGGCGACTCGGAAGAGGGAGACATGCTTCTAAAGGCCTTCGGCGGAATAGCCGCCATTTTGAGATACAGGTTGGGATGAAAGTGAACGTCAGATCGGCATTCGAGGGACAGGCCGTAGCGGCCGTGAAGGAGATACTGTCATCCATGGGCGTCGAGGACGCCGACATACGCACGGAGATTCCGGACAACCACGATCTTGCAATCCCTTGTTTCACCTTCTCCAAGAAGGCAGGGATGCCGCCAAAGGAGCTTGCGGAAGCCATCCGTTCTGGGATTACGCAGTCAGGGTTGATATCGTCCGCGTCCGCTCTGAACGGATACCTCAACTTCGACATAAAATGGGAAGACCTAGCGAAAGAGACCCTCGAGTCCATAATCGAGAAAGGCTCCGAATACGGCGCGGCTCCAAAAAGCGGCCTAAGGGTCAACGTGGAGCACACATCTACGAACCCCACAGGCCCGATCCACGTGGGGAGGGCGAGGAACCCCATCATTGGCGACACGTTGGCAAGGTGCCTCAAGAGATGTGGTCACGACGTATCCACGGAATATTATGTGAACGACGTCGGTAAGCAAGTCGTCATACTGACATGGGGCGTGAACAACATCTCAACGGCGTTGGAGACCGGAGAGGAGCGCGACAAGACCGACCACAGGCTTGTCGCATACTACAGGGCGGCCAACGCCATGATGGAATCCGACAGCGTAGTGAGCGAGCAGATATCTAAGATGCTCCGGCGCTTCGAGGCAGGCGACGCCGACGTGATACGGAACGTCAGGAAGACCGCCGAGGCGATGCTCGACGGGCTGAAAATCACGCTCGACGGCATCAACGTGACGCTTGACAGGTACACTTGGGAGTCCGATTTCATCGCAGACGGCTCCGCGGCAAAAGTGGTCTCCGATCTAAAATCCTCGAAATATGCCAGCCAGACGGAGGACGGCTCCTGGAACCTCGACCTTAAGGAATTCGGAATCCAAGGGAAGAACACGAGATTCACGTTCACGAGGTCGGACGGCACGACCCTGTACACCACTCGCGACCTTGCGTATCATATCGACAAGTTCTCCAGGTCCGACCGGGCGATCGACGTCCTCGGGGAGGACCAGAAGCTCGGGTCGAAGCAGCTCTGCTCGGCTCTGGAGATACTCGGGTGCGACAGGGCGCCGGAAGCCATGTTCTATTCGTTCGTGTCCCTGCCCGAGGGGAAGATGTCTACACGGAAGGGAGTGGTCGTCTATCTTGACGACCTGATAGATGAGGCGGTAGGCCGCGCGAGGGAAGAAGTCCTGTCAAGGCGTTCGGACCTCCCGAAGGAGAAGGTCGATGAGATCGCCGCCGCCGTCGGCATCGGAGCAGTAAGGTTCAATATAATAAGGGTGCAGCCGGAGAAGCAGCTCGTGTTCAAGTGGGACGAGGCCCTCAGCTTCGACGGGAACAGCGGCCCGTACCTCCAGTATGTGCACGCCAGGGCGTGCAGCATGCTGAAGAGGGCCGGCGGCTATTCGCAGGACGCAGACCCGTCGAAGCTCACCGACGAATATGAGGTCAAGCTCATCAAGATCCTGTCGAAGTTCGGGAGCGTCCTGACGTCTGCCGGGGAGATGCGGCGCGTGCATCTGCTTCCGGCATACGGACACGAGCTGGCATCGGCGTTCAACCAGTTCTACGCCGCAGTGCCCGTCATATCGTCCGGCTCCAGCCGCGATGCCCGCCTTACGCTGGTGGAATGTTCCAAGACTGTCCTTGCCAACGTTCTCGACTGCCTTGGAATAGAGGCTCTGGAGGAGATGTGAGATGGAAATAAGGCCGTTGAAGTTGAAAGACGCCGAGAAGGTCAGGGAGCTTGAGGTCAAGCTCATAAGGGAATACTTCTCGGAGACCATAGAGAACAAATGGGAGGAGCTCCCGCAGGAATGGAAGGAGAACCTCGGCGCCAGCAGCAGGGCGCATTTCAAGGCGTATCTTGACAGCGGCCTGAGTTTCGTCGCGGTGGAGGACGATGAGGTCTACGGGTTCATATTCGCGCAAATGCTTCACCATGTGGCCGATGCCAACAACATGGTTTGGATAGAGAACATGGGCGTGCATTCGTATGCCCGCCGCAACGCCCTCGGATACAAGCTTTTGAGGGAGACGCTGAGAGCCGGAAGGGCGATGGGAGCCGAGGTCGCTCACAGCATGCTCCAGAGCGACAACGTCCCGTCCATAATGCTTCATAAAAAAATAGGATTCTTCATGGACAGGAGAGAGGTCGCGCTCATAGATCTCAAGGATCCGAACCTGAAACTCTGATTCCGGAACGTTCCGACTCCCATTCCGTCAGTCTTCCAGGTTTCAACGCGAGGCCGAGCCCTTCTGCGATTCTTTCTACAGCCGTGCGGGCAACTCCGGCCATGTCTGGAATGCTTCCAAGACACTCTGCGACCGACGTCAGGTCGCTGTAGCGAGAGCCTGCGGGGCGAGGCAAGACATCCCACACGGCCGGGTCCCCGTCGATTATCAGAGTGGCATGATGAAGCAGGCATTCGCCCCTTCTGTACTGGGCGCCCCCGGAGATCTTCATCCCATTGGCGAGCACGTCGTTGGGGGGGCTGTACTCCGAATCTATTCCAAGGTCGTTCAGGGCGTCAGAGACGCCTCCGCATATAATCTCGAAAGAACGGCCTCTGGAAGGCATGCCCCCTCCGAGGGTCACAGATATAATAATCTGCCCCGGCCCGGTGAGCACCGTCCCCCCGCCGCTCATCCGTCTTACGCAAGGAACGGCGGCGGCCGGGGGAAGGAGCTCGGACCGACTTCCGAACCTCCCTAACGAGATGGTACGCCGATCCCTCGAACACACATGCACCGTGTCGTCGACGAACCCCCTTTCCCGGGCCTCGAATACGGCCCTGTCGACCGCGACGCTCTGGTCAGGCGTCACCACGCCGAGATACACGTACCTCATGGAAGGACGTCATTTCCTTCTGTCGCTGGTATATCTCAGCTTCTTCTCGCCCTTGTCCTTCTTCGGCTCCGCCTTAGGCGACTCCTTGACAGGCTCCGATTTCGGTTTTTCCTTCGGCGCCTCGGATTTCCGTTGCTCCAGCTCGGTGAAGGATTCTGCCTTCTTGGCATTGGCCTTGGAGGCTTCCTTGGCAGGGGTTTTCTCCGTCTTGTACCTCTTCCTCTCGGTGGAAGCCGCAGGGGCAGGCTCGTCTTTGGCAGACGACTTCCTCTTGTTCTCCAAATCAGTGAACGTGGTGTCGGGCTTCTTGTCCGATGCGCTGCGCATCCTGAGGAAGATTGCTATGACGATGAGTATGACTACGATCGCCACGGCCAGGTACGTTGTCCACTTCGACCATATGGACTCAGTTACGTTCACGGTCAGCTCGTAGTAGTTGAATATCTCTCCGCCCGTTGTGGCCGGGAACAGCCCTTTTGGCTCGCAGACGATCTTAATCTCATGGTCGCCGAGGCCCGACAGTCCGACCGACACATCGACGACGAAGTCTTCGCTGCCGGCAGGGATGTTGACGTTGTTCTTCTCGGCGAGCAGGTTCCCTTCGGAATCCTCGATCCTGATGTCGATTCCCACGTCGTTGGTCTCCGTGCTCTTGAGGTGTATATGCACGGTCCCGTTGGAATTGGTTTTGAACCCGTCTCCGTTCGTTTTGTCTTCGTTGATCTCTATCTGCCCATCAGAGGTGTCGGCCATAGCCGCTATGGGCGCCGCAATGAGGGCCAGCACGACCACGATCATCAATATTTTCTTCACAGACATATGCTCACATCTTCAGGTTATTATCTCGTCCACGCGTTCCTGGGCCAAGGCGCTCCTTACTTCCATGGCAAGTCTCCTCCCTGTGCTCATCTCCCTTCTCCAAAGTGCGTTGCCATAAGGATGTCCCAAGGACATATGCACATTGGTCCCTCCGCCTATACGGGGGGCGACGTCGTAAATGTAGAAATTTAGGTCCTTGTCGACGCAGGTCTGCAGGCAGAACGGCCCGATGATTCCCGGGTCGTAGAACTTCTTAGTTGCCGCGATGTACTTCTCGGCCATCTCGAACGCCTTGTCGAGCAACGACTCCCTGAGCGTCGCAGAGTTGTGGCCGCACACGGTGTATTCGGGGATTATTCCGTCGTTCTCAAGCTCGACCTGCTGTTTCCCAGGGAGCCTGCAGTACCCGTCCAGCGACGTCTCGAACCGCCAGTCCACCCCGAGCAGCTCCAGCTGCTCGCCCTTCTCCTCCAAGGGGGAACGGAAGAAGTCCAGGTTGAAGACTGGCCCTATGACGTACTGCTCCATGCGTGCGTGCTTGAGGAAGTCCTCTTCGATTACGCCCTGTCTGATCAGCTCGGCAGACTTCTCTGCGAACTGGTCGTAGTCCTTTGCGGTGAAGAAGCCCCTTTCAAGCTTCTTGACTTTGTGATGTACTTTGACTATGGTGAGGGCGTCGATGTCCTCTGGCTTCTCGACCTTTTTCGGGAACGGCAGCCCTGCCTGCTCAAGGATCCAATAGTAGTCCCGGTCCCCGCCTCTCTCCTCCGATCGCAACAGGTTCCTGCTGCCTATGAGCGGGACTTCGAAATCGTCTTCGACGGCGTCGATGCCGCCGTAAGACACGAACGACCTGTTGGGGACGAAGAGGACGTTGTCCTTCAAGAGCGCGGACTGCACGTCAGGCCTCATGACGTCGGCGAACCTGTCGACGCCGAGGACGTCGTCAACTACTCCGCGCACAATCTGCCCGTCAGGCGAGCGGAACGCTTTGAAGTATCTCTGGAACGTGGCGTCTCTCCCCCTTTGAGAAACCGCTACTGTCCTGAATCCCTCTGACACGGCGCCGTCGCAGGTGTCCAGAGCGGAATGTGACGCGACTACTCCGATCTTCGCTTTTCCGAGATCGTACTTTTTTAGGTTGTTCAGGACCCTGTCCCTGTCTATCATAGGCTTCCTCGGCTCCCCATGCCTTCCATATAATATAACATTTAGCAACGCCGCGTGCAAGCGTCATATCGGAGCCACGGCCAATATCACTCCGATGAGGACGAGCGCGCTGACGAGGTCCATCGACGAGGATGTTATCGGTATGCTGTGGTCGTCGGGGTCCAAGTCGAACTTGACGGCCGCCATGGCCACGTAATATGAAAGGAAGTTCAGGATCGTGGTGGTTATCATCCCTGCCAAGAGAACGATGAGCATCACCATCCAAAATCCCATGCCGAGACCTATGTCAGGATAGACGAGGACGGTTGCGAAAGAGGCGATGACGCCGATGAACGCGAACGTCGCCGCCGCAAGAATGTATGTTATCGCGAAGTTCTCGTCAGCCTCCCTCCCTGGGAAACGGCCCGCCTTCAGAGTACCTAAGTGCAGCATGGACGACAGGCGGGACGTGAGCATCCCGGACAAGGCGTTCCCCTCGTTGAGGAACGCAGGCATGAGTATCAAAAGCACCGTAAGCGAAACGAGCGACCCCTTCTCGTTCTCTATGACTAGCCCCGCGAATATGTCCAAAAGGAGGCACATGAGCAGGACGGGGGTCGATTGCACCAATATCCTTTTCGCCTCGTTCACGCGCCCGACCGTCCTGCGTCTCAGGACTGCGAACATTATGAACGCGGTGAAGGCGATCATGACCAGCGTCAGAACTATCACTGACGTGCCTGCCCCGCCGTCGGAGTTCTCCTGCCCTTTGATGAACATCGCCGAAAGGAAAAGCATAGGCATGGTCACAATATCGCCGGCAGCGGCTATCAGCGGGGCGGTGATGTTATCGACGTCCCAGTCCCTCTTATGCCCCTCTCGGGCTATGGTCACGTTGAACACCAGGAGCACCAAGCCTGCCAGCAACCCCCCGAACATCGATATGAAGATGAAGTTCCATATGTCCGTGGAGCCCATGTCCATGGCGCCGACCACCGCCCATCCCATCAGCCCCATCGCAAGCGAGATCACGAACGTCAGAGCTATCGAGGACTCCATGTTGGATCTGAGAACGCTCCCCTTCTTGAACGACATCTCAAAGGTACCCATATGCATCGAGGTCCCCAAGCGGGAGCCTGTGGCGCCGAATATGTTGCCGCGCATGCCGATCGCGGAGTACACGAGCACCATCATCCCCGGTATCATGACGATGTATTCTTCCATGCCGCCCAGAAAGAGCCCTGCCACAAGGTCTGCGGTCGCGGCGATGACAAGCGCGGCCAGCCCCATCTTGAACACAGACTTGTTGTGAAGGAGGAACCCTTTGAAGCCTGTAGCGAGAACCATGGTGCATACCTCATGACATCTTTGATACCGTCCACGTTAACCCTGCGACACTATATAAACTGGGCAGATATGCCCAGGAATCAGCGGCACGCGGCGCGGCCGCCGACTTCAAGGCTTATATACCAATCAGGCGTTAGAAGTATGGAAACGAAACGTTCCAGCAAAGGTGGCAAATTGTCGACGGACCAGAAGGGCGGCCATTATACGCCCCATAACAAGCGCAAAGGGGCAGATTCATGAGCGAGCAGGACGAGCGTGCAAGCCTGGCTCATATAGACATGAGCGTCCGCGAGATTCTGACAGAGATGAAGGACACGTCCGAGGTCATCGTTGACCTGGCGTACGCCGCCCTCATGTACAACAGCGAGGACATGGCGATCAAGGTGCGCGAGCTCGAAGAGACCATGGACGAGCTGAAATATGCCATTCGTTTCAAGGCGCTGATGTCGTCGAGGACCAAAGAGGATGCGAGGCAGCTCTCCGGGCTTCTGCAGGTGGCGTCGTCGGCCGACCTCATCTCCGACGCGGCCGCGGACATCGTCCAGCTTTTGGACGTGCCGCTGGAGAAGCGTCCCTTCGTATCCGCCATGCTGTACGAATCGGATGAGAAGATACGTGCGGCGAAGGTGTCCTCCAGCTCGGGCATGGTCGGACATACGATCGGACAGCTCGCAGTGGAGGCATGCACTGGGTGCAGGATCATCGCCCTCAAGAACCGTCAGGGATGGATATACGACCCCGAAGGCGACGTGAAGATCAGGGCGGGGGACGACATAATCATGAGAGGCACGGAGGACGGCTACAGCCGCCTGACAGAGTTCGCGTCGGGGACGATTCAATGGGAGTTCCCGGAGGCCGCGGAAGAGGAAGAAGAGCCTCCGTCGGTTGAAGAGGAGGCCGCGATCATGGACGATAGCGAGGTAGAGGAATGAACCGTCTGGAGACCATGCTTCTAGAGCTCAAGGACACCTCTGAGTTCATGGTGGACCTTGCGTACTCTTCGTTGCTTTACAACAATGCCGAGATTGCGGAAGAGGTCCTCTTTCTTTCCGGGACGATGAAGGGGCTCTCTGCGAACATACAGGACGCAGTGATCGAGATCGGGATGGCCAAACCGGAGGACGTGGCGAAGGTCGTCGTCGCTGTAAGGTTGCAGGCGTCGATAATGAACATCGCCGACGCGGCGAAAGGCATCGCCGACGTCGTGATAAGAGGACTGGGAGAGCATCCTGTGCTGGCCATGTCCATAAGGGACTCGGAGACCACCATAACTCTGGCGAAGGTTGAAGGCTGCTCTTTGTTGGCCGGAAAGACATTTGGGGAGATCCGCCTAAGCACCAACTGCGGCATGTTCGCGATAGCAATAAAGCGCGACCGTACGTACGTCTTCGGGCCAGGAAGGAACACTCTGATAGAGGCAGGCGACATCCTGATTGCAAAAGGCCCGGAGGAAGGCGCGTCCTACTTCAGGGACTTGGCGGACGGCACCGAGAAATGTCTCTGAGAATATTCTGAAAAGACATCCATTCGCATTCGATTATTGTTGGTTGGAATGTTTAATCACCTGAAACACAGGTGCGTCCATTGAAGATTGAAATACACCGCCGTCATAGGCCCGGCCTGGTGAGATGATGGACACCATAACTTCGACAGAGATATCCTTCGACTTCTGCGGAACCGTTAGGACAAAGACCGAGAACATACCATGCGAGAGGACTTGGTTTGGAGAGCTTCTGATAGGATAAGCCCGGCTGGCGAGCCGTTTGGAAAACCTTGGCCCTGATAAACATGCGTGCATCAGGGTCGAAAACTATTTTGGATTCAGAGGTCTGAAACGCCCCCCCCCCCCCATTCCACAGGCTGGCGGAGAAATATGGCACGACCAACGACAACGTATACAACATGTTTCGGAGAGCTTTGCGCAAGGCAGATTTGGAAGGCGATGCCAAGTACCGCCCATACAATCTTGAGATTCCTCTGACGAAACCGCGCTGTCGCACGCCGTACATCTTGAAAATTGTAGAATACTCTTCCTAGCCAAGTGGTCTGACAGTTCATTTCTTTTTTTTTTTGCAAAAGGCGCCCCTCGTCCGCTGTCTTCGGGCCGCCTGCGTCCCCGCGCGACATACCAATAAGGCCGAATTCCAGTTATAGCGAGGCTCGCACAACAGAGGCTGGACCACCCCAAGGTTGGCCGAATTGTTAGAATTGTCTTAACTGATCCAAATCATCCCGTCCTCGGCCTTTTCCAGGGCCGCGAGGCCCCGGTTATATAAGCGGGCCGCCGCGCGGCCCATGGCGACCTCGACGGTGTGCTTCGCCTTCCGCCCGAGCGTCGCCGTCTTCATAGCCTGCCGCACCACCGTCGGCAAACTCACAAAATCATGGTTGAGGAGGGCGCACTCGACCACCTTCCTCTCCTCGTAGGTGAGGTCGGACAGCCTCTCCGCCGCGATGCGGGCCTCGACCGACGCCTTGTCGGCGAACTCCCCCGAGTACGCGGAGGTCATTCCCGGAGCCCCCCGCCGCCGCAGGCCTCGCACTCGATCCACTCGCCTATCCTAAGCCCGCCCTCGACCTTGGTCACGGGGACGGACTTGAAGACCTTGCCGAGCCCGTCGCACCTGGGGCAGTCGCGCAGCCACCCCTCGCCCCGGCCGACCGTCACGCCCTCGCCCCCCGGTCGTCGTAGACCGCGCCGCAGGACCTGCACACGAGGCACCGCCCCATGTGGTCGAAGAACGGCCTTCCGCAGGCGGCGCACGTGTGGCCGTCCTCGGCGAGCGCGTCCCGTTCCGGGAAGCGGTGGCCGAGCGCGGCCCCGAACCCGTCGCGGGGGTTGCTGTACATCTCCTGCTCCGCGCAGGGGCACGCCGCGGCGCACCTCCCGTCGACTATGATCCGCGCCGTCGCGGGGCAGAGGAGGCCCGGCTTGTGGGGGCACTCGATCATAGCGTGGCCTCCTTGTCGCGCCACTTCCGCTTGACCTTCAGGCCCGGGTTCAGCCGCTCGAACTCCTCGCCGAACCTTATCGCGTCGGCAACGCTGTCAAAAATCACCAGGCCAGAAGGCTCTGAGTGGGCCCACCCGGATTTGAACCGGAGTCAATAGCTCCCGAAGCTACAAGGATACCAAGCTACCCCATGGGCCCGCATATGGGGGATGATTCCCCTCTTGCTATTAAAGATATCGGGATTCAGCCGGTCATGCCTCTCAGCACATACTGCAGTATGCCGCCATTCGCGACGTACTCCATCTCTATTGGGACGTCTACTCTGCATATCGTGTCGAACTCGATCTTCCTGCCGTCGCGATACGCCGTCACCCTCACAGGTCCCTTCGGCTCCATCTCCTCCAGACATATATCGAACGTCTCTGACCCGTCGAGGCTCAGCGTGTCGGCGTTCTGGCCGCTGATGTACTGAAGCGGAACGATGCCCATTCCGACCAAGTTGGAGCGGTGGATCCTCTCGAACGATTCGGCTATGACCGCCTTGACGCCTAGGAGGTTCGGCCCCTTCGCCGCCCAGTCCCTGGAGCTTCCAGTGCCGTATTCCTTCCCGGCAAGGACCACGAGCGGCGTCATGTCCTCGCAGTACATCTGCGAGACCTCGAATATCGTGCCCTCCTTCTTTTCAGGGAGGTACACCGAGCGGCTGCCCTCCTTGCCCGGGGTGATCATGTTCCTAAGGCGTATGTTCGCGAACGTCCCTCTGACCATCACCTCGTGGTTCGCCCTTCTGGACCCGTAGGAGTTGAAGTCCTCCTCCTTCACGCCCAGGGATGCCAGGTACTTTCCCGCGTCGGACGCGGCATCGAAGGATCCAGCGGGGGATATGTGGTCCGTGGTTATGGAATCGCCAAGCTTCGCGAGGCATCTGGCCCTTGCGATGTTCTTTATCTCCGGCTCCTCGAACAGCTCGTCGAAGAACGGCGGGCTCCTTATGTATGTAGACCGCGGGTCCCAAGAGAAGAGCGGCGACGTGTCGCATCTTATGTCCTCCCACCTGTCCGATCCCTTGAAGATATCCCTGTATTTCGAACCGAACGCTTCGGATGTGACATGTTGCTTCGAAACGGATGCGACCTCCTCGTCGGACGGCCAGAGGTCCTTCAGGTACACGTTCCTGCCGTCGACGGACCCTATCGGATCCGTATCCATGTCTATGTCGGCGCGGCCGGCGAGAGCGAAGGCGACGACCAGAGGAGGAGATGCCAGGTAGTTGGCCTTCACCAGCGGGTGTATGCGTCCCTCGAAGTTGCGGTTGCTAGACGCGACCGCCGCGACCACGAGGCCGTCCTTCACGATTGCAGAGGAGACCTCTTCAGACAACGGGCCGCTGTTGCCTATGCATGTCATGCATCCGTATCCGCAGTTCTGGAATCCCAGCAGGTCGAGGTATCTCTGCAGCCCCGACTTCTCAAGATACTCCGTGACGGCCTTGGATCCCGGGGCCAGAGAGGTCTTGACGTAAGTCTTAGGCTTCAGGCCGAGCTCGCAGGCCTTCTTGGCGACCAGGCCTGCGGCTATCATGACCGATGGATTCGCAGTGTTGGTGCATGAGGTTATCGACGCTATGACGACGGAGCCGTCCCCAGGCAGTTCATTCGCCTGATCCTTTCTTGGGGAGCCCTTCAGGGCTTCGAAGGCCCTCCCGAACTCCTTCTTCATATCAGGGAGGAGAATCCTGTCCTGCGGCCTCTTGTATCCTGCGAGGCACGGCCTCACCGTAGAGAGGTCGAGTTCCAGCGTGTCGGTGTACTCCGGGTCGTCTGCATACCACAGCGTCTGCTCCTTGGCGTATCTTTCGACGGCGTCTATGTGCTTCGAATCCCTTCCGGTGAGCCTGAGATACTCGATGGTCATCTCGTCCACGGGACAGAACCCCATGGTAGCGCCGTACTCAGGCGCCATGTTGGCTATGGTCGCACGGTCCGCAAGGCACAGGTTGCGGTAGCCAGGACCGTGGAACTCCACGAACTTTCCCACGACCTTCTTCGCTCTGAGCATCTGGACCACTGTGAGGACGAGGTCGGTGGCGTTCACTCCCGGGCTCAGCCTTCCTGCGAGCCTGAACCCTATCACCTCTGGCATCTCCATGTAGCTGGGCTGTCCGACCATGACTGCTTCCGCCTCTATTCCGCCGACGCCCCACCCGACCACCCCGAGGCCGTTGATCTGCGTCGTGTGCGAGTCGGTCCCGAAGCAGGAGTCCGGATAGGCGATCCGCACGCCGTCCTTCTCCGTGACATGAATCAGCGGAGAGAGGTATTCCAGGTTCACCTGGTGGCATATCCCGTTCCCCGGAGGGACCACGCGAAAGTTCCCGAAGGCGTTCCTGGCCCATTTGAACAACGCATATCTTTCGGAATTCCTTTCGAACTCCAGCCTCTCGTTGAAGTCTAGCGCGTCCTTGCAGCCCGAATGGTCCGTCTGCACAGAGTGATCTATGACGAGGTCTACGGGCACCAGGGGGTTGATCGTCTCCGGGTCCTTCCCTGCCGCCGCGACGGCATCCCTCATGGAAGCCAAGTCTGTGACGGCGGCTCCTCCCGTAAGGTCCTGCAGCAGGACGCGGGCAGGTATCCAAGGTATGTCGCGGTCGGAACGCTTCCTAGGGGACCACGATGCCGCGGCGATGACGTCGTCGTCGGTTATGACTTTTCCGTCTCTTTGCCTGAGCAGGGACTCCACGACGACCTTTATGGAATAAGGCATCTTGGAAAGGTCCTTAATAACGCCTTTCGCCTCAAGCTCTCTGAGGCTGTATATGATCACGCGGCCTTCGCCGGTCTCCAGCTCTTTCGTGCAGCTTCCAATCTCCGCGGCTGTTTCCATCGTTACTCCACATCGAAACGGGATATATCAATGTTAAGCGGGGACCGCACGCCGTTCGGAGTGACGAGAATCAATGCAACGACGACTGTCGAAAAAATACTCCCGCCCGATCAACAAAGGAAAGGGCGGGGATGCCTGCGCAAAGGCAGGCGGGTTGGGATTAATGCGTAGCGCACATGCCCATGTTCTGGGGCATGCACTCGGTCATCATCATGTCCATCATCATGCACATCTTGTCCATCATCATGCACATGCCGTTCATCATCATGTCCATCTTGGGCATTTCCATCATGGCCATCTTGTCCATCATCATGCACATGCCGTTCATCATCATGCACGTCTTGTCCATCATCATGCACATCTCGGTCATGTTGACGGTCATCTCCATCATGCCCATGTTGTCCATCATCATGCACATCTTGTCCATCATCATGCACATCTTGTCCATCATGCCCATGTCCATCTTCATCATGCACATCTTGTCCATCGTCATGCACATGTTGTTCATGCACATGCACATCTTGTCCATCATCATGCACATCTCCATGCCGCCGTTCATTTTCATGCCCATCATGCTGTCCATCATCATAGACATCTTGTCCATCATCATGTCCATTTTCATCATGCAGTCGCTGTCCATCTTGTTTTCCATTTTCATTGCTTTCATTTCTAATCCTTCCTTCCCACTCGGGGATAAACCAATGAGTCATAACTAGAATATAAATGTTTCGGTAAAAATGTCAATATACGCATTATTATATCACGATATGAATAATTACACACCTAATTTATAGGAATAATCATAATAGATGTATGGTCCGCTCCAATCCGTAACTCTAGCGTTTTTCCACATCGTGCGAACGTTCGGAAATAATGACAATAAATGGAGAACGGTCGCATTTCCCTGAACCGTTGCGAACGTTCGGCGCACAGCGGGATCGTCGATTGAGCGATGTCGCCATGCTTTTTTCCTCAGAGGACTATCATGCAAGATAGTTTTATACAATATAAGAAATTGTAATCGCTCGCGCGAGAGGGACGCCATGTAAGTGCCGGGCCGGGGCTTCCGGGCGTCCTCGCACTCACTCCCACTCGTCGAAAAGCCTTGTGATGCCCTTCTTTGCGGCCGACCAGCACGGAACCCCGCCGATCATCACCGCCACCCTCATAGATTCCAGTATTTCTTCCCTCGTGGCGCCGTAGTTTTTGGCCACCTTTGCCTGAGGATATATGCAGTCGTCGCACATCCTGACCGCGACGCATGCAAGGGCCATGAGCCGTTTGTCCTTCTTGCTTATGGCGCCGTCCTCTACCATCACCCGGTCCATGTCGTGTATGAGGCCTATGAATTTGGGATCGAGTTCTTTGATAGCCCTCAGCGTATCCGGCGAGAAACCGCCCATCTCAGCGCACAGCTTGTTGAACTTGTCTTCGTTGCATGCCATGAAGGCCGTATCCAAGACGCACGGCATAAAGACGCGTAGGCATTGACGCACGCATCTGCGCCATGTTGCGACAAGACGCGCGACGGCCCGTGCGGGCGGGACGCGCCGCCACAGGCATCGTTCTGCGTCTCGCAAGGCCCCGTCATCGAACTTGGACGGTCATCCCCTCTCGTTCCGTGCTTGTACAATGTTTCTTATAGCCTGCATGCCAATGGCGGTGCCTATGTTTTGCTCGCGTTGCGGTAACAGCGTGGCGGACGGCTCGGCGTTCTGCGCGTCGTGCGGCGCGTTCTTGGCACCGTATGCCGGGTCAAGTCCGGCCTATGCTCCGAAGGCCTCGAAGAAGTCGAACTCGGCTAAATATCTGGTAATCGCGGTCGTACTCATAATGGCCGTAGCCGTAGTCGCCGTCTCGTTCTCGTTCTCGTATCTGTCGGAGGACGAAGAGCGGATATACACCCAAGACCTAGGGGGCGGGGACCAGCTGTTCCTCAGCGGCGCGTTCTATCCGGATTCCGGGGTGTTGGCGGTTGAGATGCGCGACAGCGAGATCGCGTTTGTGCTCGATCCGGCGAAAGCCTCTGAATACACGTTCTACGAATGGAGGCTTTTCGACTTAGACCATTCCGTGTACAATAACGCCTACGGCGCCAAGTACACGGGCATGGACCCCATAAGGAAGGCAGAGCCTGCCCTTCATTACTACACTAACAACTCCGACGGCACGAAGTCGGCTCCTGGCGCAGGGTGGTTCATAGTTGCTGTGAAATGCTATTCGGGATCTGATCAGTACAACGTCGTCGACACCTTCGAGGGCAAAGTGAAATATTCCACGGGCGTGGAGAGGAGCTACTCGTGGACCTACGAGGGCAAGGACTACAGCCTGGACGTGAGCTTCAGATACCAGGACTTCGACAACGCCCGCAACAAGAACAAAGACGGGAGGTGGCCTTCTCCGAGCGAGTATTCGCAGTTCATAGAGTATTATGACCTCGTGGTGGTCGATATCGCCGAGAAGCTGTCTGCCTTGTACGGGCCGCACAGCGACAGCGACCCCGGGTTTGCGAACTTCGTGCTGGCGTTCGACCAGATATGCTTCGCCTATCCGCCGTATTCGTCAAGCGTAGGCCCCGACAAGTTCCTGTTCGGGACGGAAGAGTACTTCCAATATCCTATAGAAACGATTTACAACGGCGCCGGAGACTGCGAGGACACGGCTATTCTGGCCGCCGCCATATACGCCGCGGCCGGCTACGAGTCGGCGATACTCATTCTTCCAGGGCATGCCATGGCCGCAGTCGTCGTGGACGCGGACTACATGCCGAGCACAGGCATGGCTTACGAAGTGCTCAAGGGCGAGAAGGACGGCCTGACGTACGTCGCAGGCGAGACCACGGTCGAAGCCTTCTTGGACCTGGGGCTGTCTCCGAGGAACGCGCACGACGGCCACCCGTATTCGTACTATCTGCGGGAAGGAAACGACGACAACGGGGCTTACACGTTCTATCCCCCCGAAGCGATGACATGACCCGTTATTAATATCCTCATCCCCATACAGGCGGCATGGACGCCCTGATAGACAAGGATCTGAACGAGAAACTGAACCGTGTCCAGCAGAAGGCATACGAGAGAGGCATACCGATACTGATACTCTTCGAGGGGAACAGCGGAAGGGTAATAGGCAAGGTGATCAACGAGCTCATGCGCTGTCTGGAGCCCAGAGGCGTGGAGTATCACCGCTTCGACCCGGGCATGCCACGCGACCCGTGGCTCGTCGCAGGATTTCTGAGAGACACTCCGGCAAACGCCAGGATATCGCTCTACGACCGCTCTTGGTATTCAGTTATAATAGAGAGGCACGGCTCCGGGCAGAGAGAGGACCTCGACGGAATGTTGGACATGGCAAACAACTTCGAGGCGTACCTCGCGAACAACGGCACATTGGTCATCAAGATACTTCTGCGGGCCTCGGAGTCTGTCATCAAGGAACACGGCGAGTCCTACGGACATAACCAGGACAGCTGTTCGTTCCTGTGCCTGGATCACATAGACCTCACGGAATACCGCGAGATAGCTGTGGATCACATCAACGAAAAGACGGACACCGCCCATTGCCCGTGGGTGGCTATAAACGCAGGAGAGGTGAAGGACACAGTCAGAAGGGCCGCCGCCGAGATAATCAGGATAGTGGAGAAGAGGCTCGACCATAAGCCGGAATCCGTCCCCGTGCCGTTCGAA
Organism: Candidatus Methanoplasma porotermitis; assembly: GCA_031290095.1. Taxonomy (GTDB): domain Archaea; phylum Thermoplasmatota; class Thermoplasmata; order Methanomassiliicoccales; family Methanomethylophilaceae; genus Methanoplasma; species Methanoplasma porotermitis. The sequence goes on along the minus strand of JAITOF010000053.1, from coordinate 13,208 downwards.
AGGCCTTTTCCGAACGCACGTGCGGGCATCGACCTCTCCAAGAGATGCGAATGCGACTACGAGCCAGCGATAAACGAAGCATCCGACGAGCTTGCCTGCCTCCAGGAGAGGCTTGCTGGCAGCGAGCGATCCCTGGTGGTAGGGTTCGAAGGATGGGACGCCGCAGGGAAGGGATCGGCGATAAAGCACCTGTGTCACGCTTTGAACCCTCGCGGGTACAGAGTGGTTCCGATAAAGGCTCCCACGCAGGACGAGATGGACCACACGTACCTATGGAGGTTTTCGAACACCCTGCCGCCGGCGGGTCGCGCCACGATATACGACAGGACCTGGTATGGAAGGATGCTCGTCGAGCGTGCCGAGGGGCTGTGCACTGAAGGCGAATATCTGCGTTCGCCCAAGGAGATCAACGATTTTGAGAGAGTGCTCGCAGATAACGGCGCGATCGTCGTCAAGTTCTGGATGGAGATAACGCAGGACGAACAGATGAAGCGGTTCAAGAAGAGGATGAAGGACCCCATGAAGCAGTGGAAGATAACCGACGACGACTGGCGCAACCGTTCGAAGTGGGACACGTACAGCGAATGCATAGACGCAGTCTTGGAGGCCACAGACACCGCGCACGCGCCGTGGACGGTCGTGGAGTCGAACGACAAGAAATATGCGAGGCTGAAGGTCCTCCACACTGTAGCCGACATATTGAGAAAAGAGCTGCATTGAATATCATACGTCAATAGCCGATTTATACATTCGACATAATTAAATAATGCTGTTTGATTTAGCGGGTAATGGCTGACGAGTTCAAAGAGAAGATCGCAGGGGAGATTGCTCTTTCTGCAGAACCGGGGAAAACGATAAGAAAATGGAGAGAGGAGTTCAGGCTGTCCCAGCATCAGCTGGCAGACGCCATGGGCATCTCGCATTCCGTCATCAGCGACTACGAGGCGGGAAGGAGGAAGTCCCCCGGAGTGAACGTGGTCCGCAGAATGGTGGATGCTTTCATCAAACTTGACACGGACAACGGATCCCAGGTCATGTCGAGATACATGCCCAGCATGAGGCTTGAATGCATCATAGCCATGGACGAGTTCACAGAGGGAGTCGATGAGAAGAGGTTCATAGAGGCCCTGTCTGGCAAGAACCTCAACACAGAGCGGATGCCGGCCAAGCGCATCTACGGGTACACGATCGTGGATTCAGTCAAGGCCATTCTGAGCCTGAGCTCCGAGGACTACCTGAAGATATACGGATGGAGCATCGAGAGGGCGCTGATATTCACCAACGTGCATTTCGGCCGCTCCCCGATGGTGGCCATCAGGGCGCATCCGCTCACCCCGGCCATGGTGGTATACCAGCAACCGGAACAGACCGACCCGCTGGCCGTGAAGCTGGCAAAGCTGGAGGGCATACCGCTCGTGACCACCAAGCTGACAGTGGAAGACATCGTCAAAAAGATGAACGAGCTTAAAGAAGGGAAATAAAATGGATGTAGGCATTGTAAGCTATGGCGCGTACGTTCCCCGTTTCAGGATAAGGCCTGAGGAGATCGGAAGGATCTGGGGAGTGGACGGCAAAGGCATGGGAAAAGGCCTGATGATAAATCAGAAATCCGTCCCCGGATGCGACGAGGACGTGGTGACGATAGCGACAGAGGCGGCTAGGAACATGATGGCGCGCGTCCCGGGCGTAGACCCGAAGGACATAGGCGCGGTGTACGTCGGATCGGAGTCGCATCCGTACGCCGTCAAACCCACTGCGTCCATAGTCGCGGAGGCCATCGAAGCCACTCCGGACATGACGGCAGTGGACATGGAGTTCGCATGCAAGGCAGGGACCGCAGGAATACAGGCATGCATGGGGCTCGTCGGGGCCGGCATGGTCCGATACGGCGTCGCGATAGGCGCCGACACCTCGCAGGGAGCGCCCGGCGACGCCTTGGAATACTCCGCGTCGGCGGGAGGGGCTTCTTACCTCATCGGCAGCGAGAACGTGATCGCCAAGATCAACAGGACGCTTAGCTTCACCACAGACACTCCCGACTTCTGGAGGAGGGAAGGACAGCCTTACCCGCTCCACGGCGGTAGGTTCACCGGCGAGCCCGCATACTTCAAACACATAACTTCGGCGGCGAAGAAGCTTCTCGCCGCAGCAGGCGCAGTTCCGAGCGATTACAAATACGCAGTGTTCCACCAGCCTAACGGCAAATTCCCCACAAGGGTCGCTGGAATGCTTGGCTTCTTGCCGGAGCAGATCGAGACCGGGCTGCTCACCCCGAGCATAGGCAACACGTACAGCGGCTCCGTCCCCTTGGGGCTCGCCGCCGTTTTGGACAAGGCGCAGCCAGGAGACAGGATATTCGTGACGTCGTACGGGTCCGGCGCGGGCAGCGACGCATTCGACATAACAGTCACTGACGCGATAAAGAGTTACAAGAGAGAGAACGCCCCCACCCTGGAGAAGGTCCTCGCCAACCCGGTGTACCTTGACTACGGGCTCTATGCGAAGCATAAGGGCAAGATCATCATGTCGGAGTGATAACATGAGGGACGTAGCTATAATAGGCGTAGGGGCGACCAAGTTCGGCGAGCTTTGGGACAAATCGTTCAGGAGCCTCGGGCTCGAAGCAGGGATGAAGGCGCTCGAGGACGCCAAGCTGTCAGGAGAGGAGATCGACGGCGTGTTCATCGGCAACCTCTCCGCGGGCAGGTTCATCGACCAGCAGCACATAGACGCGCTCGTCGCAGATTATTCAGGAATGGCGACCCATCACATACCTGCCACTAGAGTCGAGGCAGGAGGGGCATCCGGAGGCGTGGCATTCAGGCAAGGGGTCATGGCGGTCGCGTCAGGGCTTCATAACACGGTCCTCGTCGGAGGAGCAGAGAAGATGACGGACCTGGACGACGCGTCTATCAACCACATCATGGACTCCACCGCAGACGCGGAATGGGAGGCAGGGATGGGGCTCACGCTCGCATCCCTCTATGCGATGATAGCAAGGAGGCTCATGCACGAAGGCACGGCGACCCGCGAGGAGATAGCCTCAGTGGCGGTCAACAGCCACTTCCACGGGGAGCTCAACCCCGGAGCGCAGTTCAAGAAGGCGGTTCCTATAGAGACCGTGCTCAGAGCGGGCCCCGTGGCGTCGCCCCTGGGAATGTTCGACTGCGCGCCCATCACAGACGGCGCGGCAGCCGTGGTGCTTTGCCCTCTGGAGGATGCGAAGAAATACACTGACAAGTACGTGAAGGTCTCCGCCGTGGCACAGGCGAGCGACACGCTCGCTCTTTTCCAAAGGCCAGACATCACGACCTTCGGCGCCACCGTCGCGGCGGCACAGAAGGCATATTCCCTGGCCGGCATAACCGCCAAGGACGTCAACGTCGCAGAGGTGCACGACGACTTCTCCGTGGCAGGGATATTGGCGTTGCAGGACCTCGGCCTGTACAAGAAGGGCGAGGCGGGCAAGGCGTTCCTCAACGGGGATACCAAGGTCGGATCCGGCAAGGTCGCAGTTAACACCTCCGGCGGTCTGAAAGCAAGAGGCTATCCCATCGGCGCCGCGGGCGTGGCGCAGATCGTGGAGGTTGCAGAGCAGCTCAGAGGGACGGCCGACAAGAGGCAGGTCAAGGATGCCAAATACGGCTTGGCGCAGAGCGTCGGAGGCACGGGCTCCGCTGTCACCGTGAGCATATTGGAGGCGGTCTGATGTCGTCGGTGGCAAGAGAGTGGAGAGAGATACCTGGAAGATACAACCTCGAGGGGTCGAAGTGCGAATGCTGCGGGAAAGTGTATTTCCCGAAGCGTGACTTCTGCCCCAAGTGCCGCAGAGAGAGCCTCGGCAAGGTGTCGAAGCACAAGATAGACAGGAAAGGCGACATATTCTCGTTCTCGATCATACACGAGGCTCCCGAATGCAACGACTTCCTGAAGCCGTACGCAGTGGTGTTCGTCAAGACGAAGGACGACGTGCTCATCGCCGGCCAGCTAGTGGACGCCGACTTGGACAAGATCCAGATAGGGATGCCTGTGCGTGCGGTGTTGCGCAAACTGGACTCGGACGGCGCGTCTGGCGTGATACACTACGGGTTCAAATTCGTCCCGGACGTCTGAAACCGGGCCTGCCTCGGCAGGCGCGTCTTTTTTTTAATCCGGGGCGTAAGCCCCGGTCACTGTTTCATAAGGTCTACCATTGCGACATGCTCGAGGACGAGGTCCTCGGGCGGTATGCCGTCCACAAGACTCACGCCGAGCGCCAGCGCTTTATCGGCAGACGGCTCGAAAAGATCGTCACGCCTTTCCGCGCATATTGCATCAAGCTTAGGGTCGGATATTCCGAACAGCACTGCGACCACGTCGTTCCCCTTTGGCCGCATCCTCTCCGTGGCCCGGCCGATCTGCCTGTCCCCGGCGGCATAGAGGATGACCTCCGTCAGAATCGTCTTGGAACGGTTGGCGCCTCTGGCGAACGCACGGTCTGCATGCGCGACGGCAGAGACGATGTGGTCGCGCCCGCATACCATGCTTGGGTCAAGCAACACGACCTCGCCGCCAAGACCTGTGAAATGCTCGACGATGCCGTCGAAACCCACATTGCTGCTGACGCCGATGATCAGGACGTCCCTCATGGCCGGGTCATTCCTCTTTCGGGCGCTTCAAGTTGACCGCTGCAAGAGCTACCGTGTATGCGACGACGACTACGGCGAAGATAAACAGTTCTTCGTATTGGAACATGCCTCGGCAATCCGATGTCGATATTTATCTTTTTTCTGAACGTCCGTCGTTGCGCCATGAGATGTCCGCCCATGGCAATCGGGGCCGTTCGCCGATCCCTTTGAACTCACAGGCGGCGACGTGGTCGTTCACCGCCCCGATTGCCTGCAGGAACGAGTATATTATCGTGCTGCCCACGAACTTGAAGCCGAGCCCCTTCATGTCCTTGCTGATCCTGTCAGACAGGTCGGTCCTTGCCGGCATCTCTTCTTGAAGCTCCCAGCGGTTGACGACAGGGATGCCGTCCACATAGCGCCAGATGAACTCAGACAACGACCCGACGTTCAACGTCGCTTGCGCGTTCGTGACGACAGAGCGAATCTTCAGCCTGTTACGGATTATGCCGGGATTTTGAAGAAGCTCAGCAATCTTTTCTTCGCTGTATTCCGCGATCTTGACGATGTCGTAGTCGTCAAAAGCCGCACGGTACGCCTCGCGCTTGTGCAGGACAGTCGACCACGACAGCCCCGCCTGCGCGCCCTCGAGCGTGAGCATTTCGAACAGCTCCCGTTCGTCGTTGCAGGGTCTTCCCCACTGCGTGTCATGGTATCTCCGCATGAGCGCGTCGTTCGTATCGCCCCACGGGCAGCGGACGGTCCCAGACATGTCATTCCCCGTCCTTGTTGAAAATCACCGTCTTTTCTCTGAGAGAGATCTTTCCGACCGGATAGCCGTATGCGGTCAGCTCCTTCTTGCACTTCAGAAAAGAACGGTCGATCTCGATTCCCGTGATATCCCCGATTTCGTCAAACGACATCTTGAATGACCGCGGGCCGTTCTTTTGAACATGATTCCACAATGCGTCGTACTTGCTCATGGCCCTTTCCCTCCATGCAACACTGTGGACCATGGACTTAGGTTTTTCGGACATGGCGCCTCTGGAGTCCGGGAGGGGTCCCGTTTGCACGACCCATGCGTGCTAAAACCAGTGAAGCGGGACCGTCACGCGCGGCCTGCGGGACAGAACGGCAGACGAGCAGTCGCAGAATCATGGCGCGTCGCTTACGGCGCGGATGTGTTGCACCACGATCTTCAGCTTCCCGTCCTTTCGGTAAGGCACAGGGCAGCACTCGAACTTGGAGCCTCCGACCTGCATTGTGAACTCGCAACCGCAATGCCTCGGCCCGCCTATCATATTCTCTGCGATACAGTCGTCGCAACAGCACGTGCTCCCCAAAATCCTGTAGCATTTCTGTCCGACGACCTCGTCAATGGACATGTCGAGGTTCTTACGGGCCGACGCGTTCATCCACACGACGGTGCGGTCGCCGTCTGCAAGGACGATCATGTCGTCCACCTCGTCCAATATCAGATTGAGCAGGTTCTCAGCGGAGACGTCATCGTTCGACATGCCGGCATAATCGGCAGGCAAGGCAATAAACCTGTCTGTCAGACGCAGGGCCGATCCGTCATGGCGTGAACGATTCAAACGAAATTCGTAATATTTATATCAGATTTCGCAATCCTTTCAAAGAGTTACTGAAATTTCACCCAAAAAAATGTCAATAAAAGTAGTTTTCGGCATTCTGTAAAAGACATTATTTTATATGGATAGAATATACGAGCTTAAAATGTGCTACGACATCATCATCATCGGGGCCGGACCGGGCGGGCTCACTGCGGGCATCTACGCAAGGTCTAGGATGATGAAGACCCTGATCATCGAGGCGGGGCGCGTCGGAGGGCAGCTTATCAGCCTTTACCCCGAGAAGGGCATACACAACTATCCCGGTTTCGAATCCGTCCAGGCAAGGAAGCTCTCCGACCGCCTGTATGCGCAGGCCGAGTCCTTGGGCTGCGACATACATGACAACGAGAAGGTCAACGAGGTCCTCGACGGCGACGAGGAGCTGATAGTCAACACGAGCAAGTCGCAATATCACGCAAAGTCCGTGATAGTGGCGATCGGCATGGGCAATTTCAACCCGAAGAAGATGTGCATCCCCGGAGAAGCCGAGCTGACAGACAAGGGCGTGACGTACATCCTCCCTGTCAAAGAAGGCCTGGTGGGCAGAAAGGTCGTATTGTTCGGAGGAGGGAACAGCGCCATCGAGATGGCGCTGATATCAGACACGGTGACAGACACTGCGATCGTCCACCGGAAGCCGGAGTTCAGGGCCGACGAGTGCAACGTCGACGCCTTAAAGCACAGCAACGTCAGGACAGTAATGAACACTGCGGCCGTGTCGTTCAACGGAAGCGGCAAGCTGGAGAGCGTGACGTTGAACCGCAACGGAGAGACATACGACGTCCCTGCCGACCTGGCGGTCGTCAACATAGGGATAGACGCAGACCTGGAAGTCCTGAAGAAATGGGATTTGAAGCTCACTGAAGACGGGCGCGTCGTGGTGGATTTGGACATGAGCACGAGCCGCAACGGGATTTTCGCGTGCGGAGATGTCGTCGACTACGACGGGAAGAACAAGCTCATCATAACTGCTTGCGGAGAGGCCGCCACTGCCTCTCAGTCTGCTTACAAGTTCGTAAAAAAGCCCTACTGGGCATGACAGTTGTTTTGACGCTTGCAGAAAATTAGAAAGTTAGAAGGCGGCAGAGCCGCCTAATTGGTTTCACGCCCTTATCGCGGCGGAGGGGCACTCGTCCACGCATGCTCCGCAGTCAACGCATTTAGAGTCATCGATCACTGCTATGTCTTCAACTTTTATTGCGTCCTGGGGGCAGGCGTCTACGCATATGCCACATGCTACACATTCTTCTGCTATTACCTTTACCATGGTTTTCACCGAATGCTGTTACTGATTGGTCATATATGAACGTTTCCACAAAAAAGTATATATATTAGTTTTCAGGCGTGCCTAACATTTTGAAAAATCAAGACGTGAACGTCTAAACCCCGCGCCGACAGACGGACGATGCGGAATTTATACAGGCATGAGGATGACTCCGCATGGAGCTTCTGAGCGGAACGGTGTTGACCCGAGATGGGTTCATCGACGGCTATGTGGTCATCGACGGCGGCGTCATCGTCGAGGTCTCGGAAGGAAGATGCCCTGGCACGCCTGTTGCCGAAGGGCTCATAACCGCTGCGCCGGTCAACTCGCACTCGCACTGTGCCGACGGCGGGCTGAAAGTCCCGCCGGGCATGTCATTGGAAGAGCTGGTAGCCCCGCCGGACGGCCTGAAGCACAGGTACTTGGACTCCGTGCCCGACTTCGAGCTCGGGCAGTCCATGCGCCGTTTCTCCGAGCTGTCGCTCAACGGAGGGTACGGCGCGTTCATAGACTTCCGGGAAGGCGGAGAAAGGGGATGCCGCATCCTAAGGGAGTCGGTGCCTGACGCGGTGATCCTGGGCCGCCCCACGTCAAAAAAGTACGACCCCGACGAGGCCGAATCCATACTGGAGGCGTCGGACGGCATCGGGCTTCCCAGCATCTCCGACATCGACGCATGCTATGCCGAGTCGATCGCAGACGACGTTCGAAGGGCAAGGAAGATGTTGGGGATACACGTCAGCGAGAGGGTGCGGGAGGACATAGACGCCGTGCTGTCGCTCGATCCTGCGTTCGTGGTGCACATGGTCGAGTCCGCAGACCGCGACCTGTTGAAATGTGCCGAGGCAGAGGTGCCTGTCGTGGTGTGCGCAAGGTCTAACGCCTTCTTCGGAAGCGTCCCTCCGATAAAGAGGATGATCGACGCCGGAGTGGACGTTGCAATAGGCACCGACAATGCGATGCTCTGCGAGCCTGACGTCCGCAAAGAGGCGTCGGCGTTCCTGAAAGTGCTTACGGCGCAGGGAGGGGATCCCGAGGCCGTTTGGCGGCCGATGTTGGAGGCCGGGCGTAACATATTATATCCCGCAAAGGACATTCATATAAGGAAAGGAGCCGAGGCGGACGTCACAGTGTTCCCGTACAGCGGGAGCATGAGCGTCCGCTCCGTGTTGGAAAGCACCGACAGGATACTAAGACTAAGGAGAAGATGAAATGCCCGAATTCAAAAGAGTGCTCATCCCCACCGACGGGAGCGAGTTCACCAAAGCGGCCGTCGAGAGCGGTTTGCTCTTGGCAAAGCTGTCAGGGGGCAAGGCGACTGCGCTGTATGTTTTGGACCAGTCCGTGTATTCCGGGTCCCATTTGGACTCTGCGGTCGTCAACATCTATGACACGCTCGAGAAAGAGGGGAGGTTCGCCACAGGCTACGTGCTGGAACGGGGGAGGGACCTCGGCGTCGAAGTGGAGGAGAAGATCGTCGAGGGTACGCCTGCGAAAACGATCGCTCATGAATCATCCAATTACGATGTGATCGTCATGGGCACCCTTGGAAGGGCAGGCATATCGAAGCTGCTCATGGGCAGCGTGGCCGAGAAGGTCATAAAGGAATCCATGTGCCCCGTGATGGTCGTAAGGTCAGTGTCGTCGAGGTGACGACGGCCTCAGCGGAGCAGGGCAGCCGGCTGGGCGCCTTTGTTGCGACGCACGCGACCAACGGCGGTCGCATGCGCAGAGAGCCTCTCCCTGCAAGTTGAAAATCCCCCGCAGGACAATGGGCTTATCTACGATAACACATTAACCTCTCGAAAGGGGCCGCTCTGACGGTTGCGTCTTTGCGGTCCAGAGGTCGTTCACGATGAAAACAGTAGCCGATGTGATGACCCCGGCCCCGATAGTCGTCGAGGTCCCCGGGAGCCGCAGCGATGCGATAAACGTAATGGTGAGGCATAGGCTCACCGGACTCCCTGTCGTCCGCGCGTCGGACGGCAAGCTTATGGGAATAGTGTCCAGAAGGGACATCTTCAGAAAGTTCGACGAGGACCAGCTGTCGCTCATCATGAAGAAAAGCTGCATAGTGATCAACCCTGACGCGACGATCGTGGAAGCCGCGAAGATACTCTCCGACAAAAGGATACACCGGCTCCCTGTCATAGAGGACGGGAGGCTCGTGGGAATCATAACACCCACGGACCTGCTTAAGGAGATAAAGGACATGAAGACGGCCATGACTTCCGAGGAGGCCGTCCGCACGACATGCGTCACCGCATACGAGGACGAGCCGTTGGCTTATACCGTGTCGGCCATGAGGATCAGCGACGTCTCGGCGGTGCCTGTGCTTGATGCGCGGGGAAAGCTCGTCGGGATTTTGACGGACCGCGACCTGTTCAGCGACCAGATCGGCGACGAAGAGGCAATGCACCGTCTCGGCATAGAGAACTCCAACCTCGCCGGCTACAGGAACGTCCTCCCGCTTTTCTATGCGGCAACCAACAAGTACATCTCCGATGACAGAAAGGTCAAGGACTACATGGTCAGGAACCCCATGACTGTTTTCAAGAAGACCCCGCTGAACGACGTCGCCCGCCTCATGATACAGAACGACTTCGGCCAGCTGCCCGTTCATGGAACGAAGGACGAGATAGTAGGGATGCTATACGATTTGGACGTCCTGCGCGCACTCACAGGTAATACGAATGACTGAGATAAACAACGACCTGCTCTCCGTATGCAAGCGCAGGGGGTTCATATGGCCCTCTTTCGAGCTCTACGGGGGAGTGGCGGGCATGTTCGACTACGGCCCCTTGGGATTCAGCCTGAGGAACAACATCGTCGATACATGGAGAGACGTCTACAAAGGCGGAGAGGGTTTCGTGGAGATCGACTCCGAGACCGTCAATCCTAGAGAGGTCTTCAAGGCGTCAGGGCACGTGGACGAGTTCGCCGACCTCATAACGTACTGCACCAAGTGCAACCTGCCGTTCAGGGCGGACCATCTTGTCAAAGAATTTTACAACAACCCCGACGTCCTGACCCCGAAGGAGCTTGACGACTCCTTCGCGAAGCACGGGATATCCTGCCCGGAATGCAAGGGCAGGCTCGGCCCCGTGGAAGAGTTCAACCTGATGTTCAAGACGTCGATCGGCCCCGGCTCCTCGCGCGTGGGGTACCTCCGGCCTGAGACTGCCCAGGGGATATTCGTCAATTTCCTGAACCTCTACAGATACAACAGGGAGAAGCTCCCTCTAGGGGTCATACAGACCGGAAGGGGGTACAGGAACGAGATCGCACCGCGTCAAGGGATGATAAGGATGCGGGAGTTCAACATGATGGAAGTCGAGCTCTTCGTCGACCCGGAAGACAAGGACTGGGCGAGGTTCCCCGAGGTGGCGGACCAGAAGCTAGACCTCGTGCCGAACACCGGCGAAGAGGCGATAACGGTCACCTTGGAAGAAGCGGTCGAGAAAGGCATAATCGCAAACCGCGTCCTCGCTTACTTCATATATGTGACGAAGAAGTTCCTGACCCGCTTGGGAATAGACGAGAGCAGGCTGCGGTTCAGGCAGCACCTCTCGGACGAGATGGCGCACTACGCCGCGGACTGCTGGGACGCAGAGATACTGCTCTCCTACGGCTGGATAGAGGTGACTGGCATCGCCGACAGGGGATGTTGGGACCTGTCCCGCCACGCACAGTTCTCCGGCACGGATTTGACGCACTTCAAGAAGTTCGACGAGCCTAAAGAGGTAGAGTGCGACAAGGTCAAGGCGAGGCACAAAGCTCTTGGCCCTGCGTACAAAGGCAAAGCGAAAGCGATCGCGGACGCTCTCGAGGCCAAGAATCCCTCGGACGTGCGCGACGGCAAGGTCACGGTGAGCGTCGACGGCGAGGACATAGTCCTCGGAAGCGAGTTCTTCGAGGTCGCCCGCGCGAAGGAGAAGCTGTCCGGGGAGCGCGTGGTGCCGCACGTCATAGAGCCGTCCCACGGCCTCGACAGGATATTCTACTCTGTTTTGGAGCATGCGTACAGCTACGACAGCAAAGAGGACTATACCGTCCTCCGTCTCCGGCCGGAGGTCGCGCCGATAAAGGTCGGCGTGTTTCCCCTGATGGAGAAGGACGGCCTCGACGTCCTTGCGCAGAGGATCCATCACGACGTGCACTCGCACAGGGTGGAGGCATACTACGACGGGGCGGGCACGATCGGGAAGAGGTATGCACGCATGGACGAGGTCGGCACCCCCTGGTGCATAACCGTCGATTACGACTCCCTCGAAGGGCCTCAAAAAGGCACGGTCACGATACGCGACAGAGACTCCGGCACGCAGAAGAGGGTCGCGGCGGACTCGGTTTCAACAGTCATAGACGCCCTTCTTGGGGGAAAGAGTTTCTTCGAGCTCTAAGATATATAATACTTTTGTGTGAATAAAAGAAAACACCTTAACCTTCATCCTTTCGTCTACCGAAAGGAGGTGTCCAGCCAGGGTATAGCAGATCGCTCCTGATTTTCAAAAAGGTTTATTATCTCCGATGTCGGTGGTTGCACGGTGAAATTTTGGGAATAAAGGACTTGGAGAACGGCAAGAAGCTTTCGATACTCAGATCTCAGATCGACGGGACCGGTGTCGATCAGATTCTGATTACCGAATTCCCGACCGTGGGGCCGGAAGATCGCGTCGCAGACGCCCTGGCGCTTATGCGCAGCTCCGGCTTTCAGGAGATACCGATAGTGGACGGGGGGAATTATGCGGGGATGGTAAGCTATGGCTCGATTCTCAGAAAGAAGAGCGTGACTCCCGACACGAAGGTCAAGAACCTGGTGAGGAACCTTCCGACCCTGACGAAGGACACGGACATAACCAAGATCGCAGAACACCTGGTGGCTAACAACTGCAGGCAGCTGGCCGTCCTGAACGGCAGAAAGGTGGCAGGCGTCGTGTCAAGGCGCGGGCTCACGACGATAGCGGCGGGCACGAAGGCCCTGAAGGACATCAAGGTCTGGGAGATCATGACGTCCCCTGTCGAGGCTGTCAACGTCAATGCGATGCTAGACGACGCGCTGGAGATCATGCGGGGCCTGGACATAAGGACGGTGCCTGTAGTCAACGACGCCAACGTCCCCGTGGGCATCGTGGGCATGAAGGAGATAATAGAGAACAACTGGAAGAACGACGCCAAGGGCTTGGGCGACCTGAGCAAGGCGTCCAAGGCGCACATCACCGTGGAAAGCGTCTGCGCCGGGTCCGTCATCACCTTGGACTGGGAGGACAGCCTCGAAGACGCCGCACATCTGATGAACGACAAGCGCGTGTCCACGCTCCCCGTCCTTGACGGGAAGGAGCTCGTCGGCGTGATAACGGAGTACGACATAGTCCAGCTGATATCCGCATGCAGGGAGAGGGACGCGCTGTTCGTGCAGATAAGCGGGCTGGACGAGGAGGACAAGCCGTATGCCGACTCCATGTACGCGGACATAGAGGCCGAGGTGTCCAAGATCTCGAAGATCTACAAGCCGGAGTCCCTCACCATACACGTGTCGAGGTACAACGAGGAAGGAGACCGCAAGAAGTACAGCCTGTCAGCGAAATTCTTCATCAACGGGTGGACGATCACCTCGAAAGAGGTCGGATGGGACCTGATAAAGGTCAACAACGACCTGATCAAGAAGCTTGGGGACACGATAGTCAACAGGAAGGACTCCAGCGT
>JAITOF010000088.1 GCA_031290095.1 Candidatus Methanoplasma porotermitis | reverse complement strand
CCACGCCCGAGAACGTGTACGTCCCCGAGGCGGCCGCCTGGGCGTCGCCCGCGCCGTCGACGAGGACGGCGGATATGGCGTAGCCGGGCTTGGCGGAGAACGCGAAGGAGGCGTCGCCTCCATGCAACACGTCGACGACGGCGTCAGGAGATATGATTCCGCCGGAGTCCGTCGATGGGGTCACGGTGTGCGAGACGCCTTTGGACGCATATGCAACTCCGGATGCAGGCCTTGCGAACGACCCTCCGCTCATCATCGTCACGACGTCGTCGCCCCACGCAGTCGTCCCTATCTGCACCGCGCCAGCAAAGCCAGAAAGGGTCACAATTCCAGCAGGGGACTGCGTCGCGCGAACCAGCCCGACGACGTCGGAATACAGCACGACCGCGCTGGGATGGTCGGCAGTGGCGATATATTTCGCGCCTGCGCCCGACCCGATTTGGGGGTTGTATATGTACACGGCGGACAGCACGAAGTCGTATCTGAAGACGTTGGCGGGCAGAGCGAGATTCGGACTCATAATAGTCACGGAGGAGAGGGACCAGCAGAAGGAGAACGCCTCGTCGCCTATGGACGTCACGCTACTGGGAATGACGACGGAGGATAGGGCGGCGCAGTCGTAGAATGCCCCGTCGCCTATGGACGTCACGCTACTGGGAATGACGACGGAGGAGAGGGAGGAGCAGTTATAGAATGCCCAGTTGCCTATGGACTTCACGCTGCCGGGGATGTAGACGGAGGAGAGGGAGGTGCAGTCGTAGAAAGCACGGTCGCTTATAGTCGTCATGCTGCCGGGGATCGAGACGGAGGAGATGGAATAGCATCTGTAAAACGCGCTGCTGCCTATGGACGTCACGCTGCCGGGGACGGTTATGGAGGCAAGAGCGCGGCAGTCTGCGAACGCAGAGCCGCCTATGGTCGCCACGCTGTAGGGGATGACGATTGACGAGAGGGCTGTGCAACTGTAGAACGCCTCGTTGCCTATGGAGGTCACTCCGACAGGGATCGAGACGGATGTGAGGGAGGAGCAGCTGTGGAATGCCCAGTTGCCTACGGACTTCACGCTGCCGGGGATCGAGACGGATGTGAGGGAGGTGCAGCCCGAGAACATGTAGTCTGCTATGGACGTCACGCCGTTAGACATGGAGGCGGTGGAGAGGGATTCGCAGTATTGGAACGCATAGTCTCCTATGGACGTCACGCTACCGGGGATCGAGACGGAGGAGAGGGAGTAGCAACTGTAGAACGCATAGTCTCCTATGGACGTCACGCTGCCGGGGATCGAGACGGATGTGAGGGAGTAACAACTGTAGAACGCCAATTCGCCTATGGATTTCACGTTGCCGAGGATGACGATGGAGGAGAGGGAGGAGCAGTTATAGAACGCCCTGTCGCCTATGGATTCGATGCCGCTCCCTATGGACACGTGCTGCACATACGGCCTGACCTCGGCCCAGCTGTCCGAGCTTGGAAGGGTCCCTGTACCGGCGAACGTCAACTTATTTGAAGACGTGTCGAACGTCCAGCTGACGTTTACTGACGAGCCGGAATTGGTCGGGGGGGTTTTGGGATAACCCGAATCGGACAAGGTCCCGCCGTATTTAATCGTGGTTTTGGAGCCGATTTCCGCATAAGTGAAGGAGCCTGTGATGTTCGATTGCGCCCATACGTAAGCAGTCGCCGAGTTGGCCGACAGGTTGAACGAATTGCTGCCGAACGTCGGAGTGGAGCCTTCGAATCTGATGTTGTACAGGCCGGCGCAGCCTTGGAACGCAGAGTCGCCTATGGACTTCACGCTGCCGGGGATGACGATGGAGGAGAGGGAGGAGCAGTTATAGAATGCAGATTTTTCTATGGAGGTCACTCCGACAGGGATGGAGACGGAGGAGAGGGCGTGGCAGAAGGAGAACGTAGAGTTGCTTATAGACGTCGTCCCGCTGGGAATCGCGACCGAGGCGAGGGAGCGGCATTCGGAGAACGCAGAGTCGCCTATGGACTTCACGCTGCCGGGGATGACGATGGAGGAGAGGGAGTAGCAGTTATAGAACGCATGGCCCCCTATGGACTCCACGCCGACGGGGATCGTGACGGAGGACAGGGCGTGGCAGAAGGAGAACGCAGAGTCGCCTATGGACTTCACGCTGCCGGGGATGGAGACTGAGGACAGGGCGTAGCAGTATTGGAACGCCTCGTCGCCTATGGAGGCCACGCCGTCGGGAATTATGATGGAGGAGAGGGAGGAGCAGTATTGGAACGCCTCGTCGCCTATGGTCGCCACGCCGACGGGGATCGTGACGGAGGACAGGGCGTTGCACTCGAAGAACGCTTGGTCGCCTATGGACTTCACGCTGCCGGGGATGGAGACTGAGGACAGGGCGTTGCACCCGTAGAACATGCCTCCGCCTATGGTCGCCACGCCGTCAGGGATTATTATGGAGGAGAGGGAGATGCATGTGTAGAATGCCCATTCGCCTATGGACTCCACGCCGACGGGGATGGAGACGGAGGACAGGGAGTAGCAGGCTGTGAACGCAGAGTCGCCTATGGACTTCACGCTGCCGGGGATGGAGACGGAGGTAAGGGACCAGCAGTCGTTGAACGCATTGTCGCCTATTGACGTTATCCCGTCGTCGATGACGACTTTTGTTATGTAGATGCAAAAGTCATGCCATGGCATGTTGGTGGGCGAGTAGTCATTCATGCCTGTGCCGGCGTGGCCGCTGGCCAAGGTCAGATTCAGGACGCTTCCGGCCAGGTCCCATTCTATGTTGCCGTCGGTGCCGGACGCGTCGACATACGGCGTGCCTTGGTCGGAGGCGATGAACGCGCCTGTGGAGAGGACCGCGACCATGGCTATGACGGCCACGTAAGCGTATGGCTTCATGCACGCACGCTCCCGCAGGCCCCGTCCTCGCGCGAACGGAGCGTGTGTTCAGGGCTGTCGAAGGGCGACAGGCGGAAAAGCACGCCATCCCCCGAACAGGCCGTTGCAGTCGAACTACCCGTATAACGTACATTATGGTACATGGACATTCCGTTGTGTTGGATTTTATATACATTTGCCGTATCTACTCTATTTTAAGTGTAAAGCGAGTTCGAAGTTTGGAGTCCTTGCAGTCGGCATTCAAGCAACGACGGTCGAAAACTGCGCCCCCCAGTCCAGATTAAAAGCCCTGTTATCTGCCGTTATACCGCCAAAAATGTGATGTCAAAGGCTCAAATGTGTCATTTTCCACAGTATTCCGTGGCCGATGCCACTGAGAAGGCGTAATCTTACATTTACGGTGGAAATATATGTATCTACCATAATATGCGTCAATATGCAAACCATACATCTAGCAATACTCCATCGACGCGAGCCGCCTGTGCCATCGCGTAGAGGCGGCCGCCCGGACGGGGACCGCGATCCCCCGCGCCCTCAGAAGAAGTCGTCGAGGCCGACCTGCTCCATCCAATATTTGAGGTATGTGACCTTCTCATATGTCACCCATGTGCGGACGGTCATGCCGTTTGAAACGGCGACAGGACTCCCTTTCGAGTCGTGCATCACGTCAGAGTCGAAATAGATGACCGTGCGGAAGTACACGTTGCCGTTCTGGACTATCGCGTCGCTGGATATGCTGCCCACCGTCCCCCGGAGCGAGCCGTACTCCGTCTGCGCCAGGCCGTCCACGGTGAACCTGCATTCTTGGCCGATGTCCATCTTGGGCCTGTCTGCCGACGAGACGTACGCCTCTATGGCCTTCTTCCCGTCGCCGCTGACGCTGCCGATCTGCGTTCCTGCCTGCAATGCCATCCCCGGCGACATGACGGAGTCGAAGTGCAACGTGCCAGACGTCAGAGAGGTGATGTTGTGCCTTGCGAGGGCGACGGCGTATCTTGAGAGCTCGTAGTCCATCGCGCCTAGGCTGTCGGCCGCCGAGCCCTTCTCGGAGAGCAGAGAGCCTCTGATCTGAGAGTTCAGGCGGCCGACGTCCTCGGCGGTCATCCCCGGCACGCTCTTGTCCGACACGTACTGCGCGAACATGACGAAGAACTCCGCTTGGCTTCCGACGTTCTTGAACGGCTGCCTTGGGGACGAGGAGTACGTCTGTTCCAAGAAAAGGTCGATGTCGGATATCCTCTCTGATAGCCTGTCGCGCTGCCTTTCCAAGTTGGCTATCTCTATCGATATGTCCGTGGTGTCGAGCATTAGGACTACGTCTCCTTCCGACACTGAGTCGCCTTCGCGGAAAAGCACCTCCTTCACGGTCCCGCCGACCTCCGCCACCAGGACTCCCCTGTCCTCCGTGAAGACCATGCCGGACGCCTGCACCTCCTCCGCCCTGACCGCCATGGAGCCCCATGCCGCCACGCCCACGAGTATGGCGACCACGACGACCGTGAAAATATACGCGAACTTAGGAGGGTTGCGCAGGTACAGCAGGCGGCTGTCGCTCAGCCTGCCGAGGTCGTACTCCCCGAGCTTCCTCATCTCGCCTTCTCCGTGAAGACGTCCGCGAGGATGTCCCCGTCTTTTTGCTCGATTATCACCGTGTACGTCTCGCCTTTGAGCTGTATGTCGTGCTCGAACGCGTACACTTGGAGCTTGCTGTACGCCACCTGGAGGCCGACGGCGGAGCCTCTGTACCTGGCGAGGACGCAGCCGTCCACTTTCACAACCCTGTCGAAGGAGTAGGGCGGGTCCGGGTTCTCGTGCGCCTCGCGCAGCTGTGCCATCAGCTTGCTGCGCTGGGACATCTTCGCACCGTCGAACGCAGTCTTCGAGAACATCACCATCGGCCCGTACGGCGTGAGCTTCTTCGACTTGGTATACGCGTCGAACATGTGGAGGGCCTTCGCAAGCTCGTCGCCGTCCAGCGTCCCGGTCTCTTTTGAGAGGACGTTGTTGAGCTTCAGGGTCTTCCCGTCTACGATCTCTATCTCTTTAGCCGTACTCAATCACATCACCGTCGTTCTTCTCCGTTTTGTCTTTCTTTTCGATCTTGCCTGTCGCGGGGGGCTTGGCGGGACGCCTGCCTTTCCGTTGCGGCAGGTCCCCAACTTGGCTCGTCCACATCTCGCGGTACGGGCCCTCCCTTTCGATTAGGTCGTCGTGCGTCCCCGACTCGACGACCTTCCCCTCTTCCATGACGTATATCATGTCGCATCTCCGTATCGTGCTGAGCCGGTGCGCGACGATCATCATCGTTGTGTCTTCAAGCTTGTTGAAAATCGTGTCGTAGATATGTCGCTCGGTCAGGAAGTCCATGTTGGACGTGGCCTCGTCGAGTATCAGGAACTCCGGGTTTTTGACCAGGGCGCGTGCCAGCGCGATGCGTTGCTTCTCGCCTCCTGACAGGCCGCCCCCGTTCTCGTCCAAGAACGTGTCGTATCCCGCCGGGAGCTTGTTTATGAACTCGTCGCAGCCCGCGTTCCTGCACGCGGCGGCTATCTCCCCAGCGGAGGCGTCAGACTTCCCGATCAGTATGTTGTCTCGGATCGAGCCGCTGAACATCTGCACGTTCTGCGGGACGCACCCTATCTTCTCCCTCACGGCGAACGCGTCTATGTTCTTCAGGTCGGTTCCGTTGAAAGCGACCTTGCCTTCTTCGGGGACGTAGAACTTCAGAAGCATCTTGGAAAGCGTCGTCTTGCCGCACCCGGACCGTCCCACCACGGCGACCTTCTTCCCCTTGGGTATGCTTATGGACACGTTCTTCAGGGTGAGCGGCCTCGCGCCATACCTGAACGAGACGCCGTCGATCGACACGTCCCCCAGCCCTTCCGACAGGACGGAGGAGTCCTTCCCCGCCTCGGAGTCTTCCTCCTCCTCGACGTCGTATATCTCCGAGAGGCGCTTCAACGAGATGTCCGCCTCCTGGATGCTCAGCTGCAGGTTCACCAGCCTGTTGATCGGGTCTATGAAGAACCCTGAAAGCGACAGGAACGCGACCAGCGTCCCGAGGGTGGACTCCCCGCTCATGACCATGAGCCCGCCGAAGACCATGAGGGAGAGGTTGCCGATCCCTCCCGCGAAGGACGAGAGGGAGCCTTGTATGTTGGACAGGACTCCGCCTTCGAAGGCTATCTTGAGCGCCTTGACGTATTCCGTCTCGATCTTCTCCATTATCCTGTCCTCGGAGGAGTTGGTCTTGACGGTCTCGACGCCGTTTATGCTCTCTATCACCTGTGAGTTGAGGCGGGCCCCCTGCTCCATGGACCTCTTGTTCAGCCTCCTGTACGGCCCCTTGAACAGGAATATGAGCGTCGCGCTGACTATCGTCAGCAGGACGATTATCGCGAACAGCATCAAGTTCATCGAGAACAGAACTGCCCCGACTATCGCGACCATGGACACGTCGATTATGACCGTCAGCGCGACGTTCGTGAGTATGTTCTTCACCACGCCCGCGTCTTGGAACCTCGTGACGATGTCCCCCGTCTTGCGAGACGCGAAGAAGCCCATCGGAAGCCGGAAGATGTGGTCGAAGTACCCGAGCATCATCGGGATGTCTATCTTCTGCGAGAGGTACAGGACCGCATGCTGCCTGATCGCGCCGAGGACGGCCTGCGTCGCCACCACCAGGACGAGGGCAATGGCGAAAAGAGTCAGCTGCCTGTCCAAGTTGTACGGTATTATCTCGTCGATCAGGACCTTGTTGAATATTGAAAGAATTATGCCGAACAGCGTCAGGACCACGGATATCGCGATGGCGACCGCGAACAGCCTCCAATGCGGCTTGATCAGCGTCATGAAGCTCGACGTCATGCTCTTGGCGCCTTCCTTGTTGCGGACGAAGCCCTCGTCCGGCACGGCGATGACCATTATGCCGTCGAAGTCCTCGAAGAACTCGTCGACCGTCTTCTTCTGGACTTTGCTCTCGGCGGGGTCCATGTACCTCACGACGCCTTTTTTGACGCGGTACACCGCGACGTAGTGCGACGTGCCGTCCTTCCTGACCGTGTGCGCCACGGCGGGGACCGTGAACCCGCTTCCGAACGCCTTCCTGTCCGCGCGCACGGCGTGCGCCTTGAACCCGAGACGGGACAAGGCGTCTGCGACGCCTTTCACTGTAGTCCCGGAAATGTCCGTGCCGAGGAGCTCGCGCAACTTGACGATCGTCAGCTCCTTCCCGTAGAACGCGCACACGCTGGCCACGCATGCGGCTCCGCAGTCTGACGAATCATGCTGCTCCACCACCTGGACCTTCATCGGACCCTCCTGCGTCGAATAGTAGACATATGGCTGTTGACAATAGCAAAGCTTATATAAAAAAAAAACCGATGTATATTATCGTCGAAGCACATGGTGCAAAGGCAAACAACCGAGGATGCCGTTCTTAGAAAAACGTCTCTCGGGGGAGTTGTGAGAAAATGTACGCAAACGTAAACAAATACGAGATGAGGCTGCCCACGGGATACGTGGACCTCTCCTCGGAGGAGATGGAGTATGACGGCGGATTTAGTTGGGGCAATGTCCTGAAATCTGTGGTCATCGGGGCAGTGGCCGGAGCCATTGTCGCCGCAGTCGCCGTAGTCATCATCGTAGCTGCACCACTGACTGTGCCTACATTGGTTTTCGCTGGTGCCTTGGCATTATCGGGTAGCACCATTGGGGGTTCACTTGCTGTCGGGGCAATAGGGGGAGCACTATCCGGGGCAGTGGGCGGGATAATAAGCGAGTTTTGGAAATGAGTGAATACATTCTCGGCATGATTACGGGCGCAGGCTCGTGCATACTGTCGCTAGTATTTGTGCTCCTGTATCTACGATGGACGGCATCCAAACCAAAACGTAGTACCAACGATCATGAAAAGTTGCGATAACTAGTCATAGCAATTGTGACCGTGGACCGGCCGAGACAAAAACCATTTAATTTATCTAATATCTCGTGAATATGTTCGCCATGGCAGTCGAAACAGCCGACAAGGGCGTATACAGACACCTTTGTTCAATAGTGAGTGAATCAATGAAGTTCAAGAGTTATGTCAAGTGCCTCTGGACGTTGACGTTGGTTCTCATACTCGCGCCCGTCTCGATCGTATTAGTCGACGGCATCGACGGGGTCGGAAGCGGCAACATGCGGATTGCAGTGACGGTTCTGCTTGCCATGTCTGCCTCTCTATGCACCAACGCAATCGTCCAGACCGTCAGAGTTGTACGGAGAAGAACGTCCCTGAGCATGGATGTGTTGGCGCAACAAAAATGAACTCAAGAAGTAAGGTGGGAATGCTCTGAGTCTTTCAACGGCGGGCCCATTCGGAAGGTCCAACAAAGTTTGGAACATAACATTCATTGTATTGTTTCTATTGGTGACTCTTACAACCTCCGTAGTGGCCCGCCACTATATCTTTCTCGTCGGTTCGCTGTGGGCGTTCATCCTTGCCCACATAGCGACCAACGCGCTGTTCATCGCCGACCGTGCCGACTACACGCAATTCGAATCGGAGGACAGCGCGTTCAGACAAACGATGAAGGTCGGGATGACGCTTTGGGCGCTGGGATTGGCTGTAGAATCCTGTCTGTTCCTCCTTACCCCGGCGCTGGCCGAAACCGACCCCACGATAACGTACAGCACCTTCGACGCGGCCACGACGGTCGCGATCGCCTCGGCGTCGTCGTTGTCGATGCTGTCTGCATTCGCAGTGTGCACCATGGCTTCCCATTCGCGTGTCAAGTGGGTGATGAAAGGCGTCTCGGTCGCGCTGACCTTTCTGATGTTCGCTGTGGCGGTAAAAGTTATGACGCTATACAGGGACCTCCAACTGCCTTCCGGCACCGGACCGCTGGTGATAGCTTGCATCGTCGTTTCTGTAGTTTCCATAGCATTGTTCATAGTATGCACGATAAAAGCCAAACGGCAGATGATCTCAGAATGGAACATGGCTGAAAGCATGCGATAATGCACCTACCGATGCAAATCCCTATGGTCCCTGTGGTCGGTTATCAAGAGGTCGCTCTGCGGTGAGACGAGGGTAAAAATACACGTAAACAGAATAGGCACTCGATGAAGTTCAAGAGTACGAAAATGAACAAGTGGGAGGTTGTGCTGCTTTGCGGCGCCGTCTTAGAATTGATCTTCTTTGCGTCCTATCTTATCAGACTGCTGATCTACGTCGACGCCGGAGACTTGGAATCCGCCCAAGAGATAGCCAGCACGACGAAGTACGCAGGGGTCGCGTCGTTCTGCCTGGTGGCGATCAACATCGAGAGGCTGTACAGAAAACGCAAGCCGTCCTCGCGACCATCGGATGTGACCAAATGACTGGGACGATCAAGGAGACGCTGGGGCGCCCCCCCAGATGGTGGTACAGCGTGTTCACAGTTTTTCTACTCCTGATTACTCCTGGAATATTGGCCACGTCTCCCCATTCCGTCTTTATCGTGTCTTCTTTTCTGTTTGCAGTCATGTCACACCTGGTCGCCAACATGATTTATCTGGCGGGAAAGGAGACG
The DNA here is from genome assembly GCA_031290095.1 of Candidatus Methanoplasma porotermitis. Taxonomy (GTDB): domain Archaea; phylum Thermoplasmatota; class Thermoplasmata; order Methanomassiliicoccales; family Methanomethylophilaceae; genus Methanoplasma; species Methanoplasma porotermitis. Next base: position 935 of record JAITOF010000088.1, on the reverse strand, counting down.
CACGCAGGACGTCTCGCCGCCGACTGCATATTCTCAGGGAAAATCAAGACGATATGCATGTTCTGGATTCTGGGGATCGCATACGGGGTCTTCGCGTACATGCTGTCACCTGCACTTGCGTCGCTCGACGCGGACATGCCATCCGTCGGATTGGAAGGGTTGGACACGCTGTCCCTCGTCATGCTGTCTTCGTTCCCGTTTCTGTTGCTGACTGGGGCCACAACGTACACGACATACGCATGCGACCACAACACGGCCATACTTGTCACCCTTGTACTGGTGGGCTCCGTTATGGCGATATTGACGCCCGTATTCTATGGGGACCTTGAACTGGGTTTGTACGGGTTGGAACTGCTGTTGTTGTCGCTTTCGATCGCCTTGCTCTCGACAGTCATGTTCGTCGTTGCCGTCAAACGGGCTAAAAAATCATTCTGCGCCATATATGATTCTATGAACCCGGACATCTGACATCCGTCAAAATGGTTCTGTGGGCCGTGCTAGGCGTCTGGGGATGTCGAAATCACTGATACTGTGCTGAGACGCCTACGTGTGAAGACATGCCGGCCATGGATCGTACACGACTCCTTCTCACTTCGTGCATATCCTTAAAGGAATATCCGGCGTCCCTGATTATGGGGGGCGCATATGGGCTGCTTGGTGCGTGCACGTCTTCAGCGTAACAGGCCTACGCACTGTGGCGACTCGAGGCCTGATGACGAGGGGTGTCTGAAATGAAGTCGTGTTCGACGACGCCAAGCTTTCAGCGCATCTAAACACCCGTTTTGGCAGGGGGTGTTCAAAGGTAACGCTAAAAAACGCAAGAAAATTTTACCAGATTTACGCGCCGTCGATTCGGCAGACGTTATCTGCCAAATCTGAAAACGATACGCTCGATCTGATTCAACTTGACCTCGACAGTTGAGCTACGTTTTTAG
>JAITOF010000048.1 GCA_031290095.1 Candidatus Methanoplasma porotermitis | reverse complement strand
AAGTCCGAAAGCGCGGAGACATAGTGCCCCATCATGGAAAGGACGCACCCGCGGTTGATGAGGGCGTCCAAAAGGTCCTCGGTCGCCCCGGCCCCCTCGAGAGAGTTCACCCTGTCGTTGTATTCTTCCAACGCTGACTCCAAATGCTCTTCCGAGGACGGCATCCGTTAACAATAGACGGCTGCGATATAAATCAGCTGTCATTGCCCCATCTTCCCTGAAGCATGGCATCGCAACTTATGTTGGCGGCGAGGCCGAAAAAAAAACAAGTAAGATATGAATAATTCTTCCAATCACGATATTATATCCGCTCATCGTTCTGATGAATATGGCGCAGAAACGTGTCTTGGCGATCCATGACATCTCCTGTATCGGAAGATGCTCGCTCACGGTCGCACTCCCAATCATCTCGGCTGCGGGCGTCGAATGCGCAGTCCTTCCTACCGCAGTCCTTTCAACCCATACCGGCGGGTTCACGGGGTTCACCTATAGGGACCTCACGGACGATTTAAAACCTATCGTGGACCACTGGAAGACGCTTGGACTGAAGTTCGACTACATCTACACAGGGTTCCTCGGCTCGTTCGAACAGATCGACATCGTGATCGACATCATCGACGCGTTGCGCGGCAGGGACACCAAGGTGGTTGTGGACCCGGTCATGGCGGACAACGGCGAGCTTTATGGGGTGTTCCCGCCGGACTTCCCCAAAGGCATGAGGAAGCTCTGCAGAAAGGCGGACCTCATCCTTCCGAACATTACCGAGGCGTCTCTCCTGGCAGGAACGGAGTATTCCGCAGGCCGCCACAGCGTCGAGTTCGTAGAAGACGCACTGGAGAGGCTTGGGAGCGTATGCCCTGGCGAGGTGGTCCTCACAGGCGTGAACTTCGACAGAGGCACGATTCGATCAGCCGCGTCAGGGTCCGGCAGGGGCAGCGTGTATGTCGCAGCGGACTCCGATGCCGACAGCTACCTCGGCGCAGCGGCACGCGACGCGAAGAAGAAGATCTCGTACGCTTTCCACCCTCTCATCCCAGGGTTCTATCATGGCACGGGGGACGTGTTCGGATCGGCGCTTGTCGCATCCTTCGCGAACGGCAAGACCCTCCAGAGGGCGACGGAAATAGCCGTGGACTATACCTCGGGGAGCATTGAACGGACGAGGGAGGCAGGGACAGACGTCCGGTTCGGAGTGAACTTCGAGGCGGGCCTGCGGAAGTTCTCCGAAGACGTCAGATGACAGATGTGCTTTTCTGCGACACGACCCGCAGATATGCGTGTCCAAACCGTCCGGAGAAATTGTCCTTATCGAACGAAAGGTTCCGGGGGTATTCAGTCAACATTTTAAATACATACGTTGATTATCCGTCATGGCCGGAAGACCTATCTTAATAACAATAATTGCTTTGATAACGATTCTGGAGGGAATACTGACGGTAGTGTCTGGAGCGCTCGTCTCGTTCTCGTCGTCCAATGGTTTCGTTCAGGACGTTTTCTCTGCAATCAGTCTAGAATATTTGATCAACGAGGTATCCTCTTGGCTAGGGGCATCCCTCATCATAGTGGGCATCATAATACTGGTAGTGGGCCTGGGGCTGCTCCTGGGATGGAAGTTCGCATGGTATGTTGCGGCTTTGATATATTTCATAACGCTCATCCTGGCCCTCTACTCTGTGGCAGTGTCGCTCGCAACCGGGGAATACATAGCCGTGGCAGCGTTGATCCCCGCGATCATCGCAATCGTGCTGGTCTACTACATTTTCCGTCCCAAGGTCAAAGAATTCTACGGGCTTTAAGCAAAACCTATTCCCCGCCGGGAGGCGGGACCCCCTTTTTATCATAAATCGCGCCGCGCGACGGCACGACGCAAACCGGCCTGCCCAAATTATTTAGCAGGAATCGCCTATGGAGCCGCATGAAGGCTCTGGAAATGAGGAGCGTGTCCGTCGTGCGCGACGGCTCCCGCATCCTCGACTCTGTCGATCTCGACATCGAAGAGGGCGAGAGCGCAGTCGTGCTCGGACGCAACGGATCGGGAAAGACGACGCTAATGAAGCTCGTCAGAGGGGACGTGTCCCCGTATTATGACGAGGACAGCCCGACGGTGATGCGCATATTCGGGGAAGACAACTGGAACATATTCGACCTCAGGAACAGGATAGGCATAGTGTCGATGGACCTCCAGCTTCTTTTTCGCAACGACATCTCGGTACATGAGATGATAGCATCCGGGTTCTTCGGCAGCTTGGACGTGTTCAGGGGCATGAGCGTCACCGAAGCCATGGAGAGGAAGACCTCGGCGGCGGCGTATGCAATGGGCATAGACGGCCTTTTGGAAAGGAAGACGGAAAGCCTGTCGCTGGGTGAGATGAGGCGGGCGCTCATCGCCCGCGCGCTGGTGACAGACCCGAGAACGCTGGTTCTCGACGAGCCGATGACCGGCTTGGACATTGTGATGGCGTCGAAATTCAGACAGATGTTCGACATGCTCATAGAAAGCGGCGTCAGCATCGTGATGACGACGCACGACCTCGCAGACATACCTAAGAAGGTGGACCGCATAATCATGATGAACGACGGCAAGATCTTTGCCGACGGGCGCAAAGGCGCCCTGTTGACGTCGAAGACGATGACAGAGCTCTACGGAGAACCTATTAAGGTCGATAGCGATAAAGGGGTCTACCGTATGCATGTTACGGGCGTGTGATAGACATGAAGTATATTTGTTCCGAGTGCGGCATGGAGATACCGGGCGGGTCTGAGTTCTGTTACGGTTGCGGTTGTCTCAGGACGAAGGCCGTCGAGATACACGATGCCCAAGAAATAATGGGGTCGCTCAACCTGTGTCACGCGTGCGGCGGCGACATGCAACCCGGGGAGGCCGTGTGCGGCAAATGCGGCGCGCCGCGCGTCAAGAGAGTGGTGTTGTCCGTCGGATTGGACAGATACGGGGCCATAGCCATACTCATGGCCCTTGTCCCCGGGGCCCTGGCGGTCGTGCCGGGCCTGATAAGCGTGTTCGGGCTGGGGCACCTCATGTACAGGAGATGGACCAGGGCGGCGATGTTCCTGACGGCATCCGTGCTATTGGGGATATCCAAGATGTACATCGACGACGGCGGAACGCAGATCCTGGTCGTTCTGGCCACAATCGTCCTGTTCTTCATGCAGTTCATGGAAGTGGCGGCGATAGCCGTGTTCGGGCGCAAGCCCCAGTGAGGTATGGATGTCGGAAGACTGGACCGAAAAATACAGGCCTCGTTCTTTGGCCGGCATTGTAGGAAACCCCGGGCCGGCGAAGGATCTTCTGGCATGGGGCGCGTCTTGGGAGTCGGGGATACCGGCGAAGAGGGCGGTCGTGCTCATCGGGTCGCCGGGCGTCGGCAAGACCTCTTCAGCCTTCGCGCTCGCGAACGACATGGGCTGGGACGTGGTGGAGATGAACGCCTCCGACCAGCGCACCGGGGACGCCATAAAGAACACGGCGCTCCGCGGAGCGTTCTCCAACGGATTCAGCGAGGACGGGGAGTACGTCAAAGGCGGAGGAAGGCGCAAACTCATCATCTTGGATGAAGCAGACAACCTGTTCGGCAATGCCGACAGAGGGGCGCTCCCCGCCATAAACGAGCTCATAAAGACAAGCCTCCAGCCGGTGATGCTGATAGTCAACGATTTCTACGCGCTCTCGAAGAAGAGCTCTACGGTCAAGACGGATACCATTCAGATGACAATCAAGAAGCCGTCCTCGTCGGCCGTGGCCAAGGCGCTTGCCGCAATAGCCGTGGCAGAGGGCGTGTCCGTGACCCCCGAGGTGCTGGGAAGGATAGCAGAGGGCGCCTGCGGCGACATGAGGGCCGCCGTAAGGGATTTGGAGTCTTTGTCGCTTGGAAGCGTATCGGTGACCTTGGAGGCCGCAGAGAGGTTGTCAGGGAGAGAATCGAGACAGGACATGTACGGCGTGCTTGACAGGATGTTCAGGAGGGACGACCCGATGGGATCCCGAAGGGCGCTCACCGAGGCCGACACCGACCCCGAGACTGCGATACTGTGGATCGACGAGAACCTTCCCTACGAGTACGCCGACCCCGGGGACCTGGTCCGGGGGTATGAGAAGCTCTCCAGAGCGGACATATTCCTAGGAAGGGTGCACAGGCGCCAGCATTATCGTTTCTGGGCGTATGCGGGAGACATGATGACGGCAGGAGTGGCGACCGCAAGGTTCGGCCGCTCTCGCACGCGCGACCGCATCAGGTTCCCGACATACCTTTCGAAGATGTCCCGTTCGCGGGCGATTCGCTCCACGAGATCGGCTGTATGTCTTAAACTGGCGGTGTTCCTTCACACGTCCACGAAACGTATAGGGCTTGACATGTTGAACCCGATAAAAACGATGGCACGCAACGAGCCGGGGATAAGGGACATGCTCCAACGCAACGTGGGGTTGGAGCAGGACGAATTGGAATTCGTCCTCGGATGCAGGATCGACTCTGCTGAAGTGAAGAACGCAGCCGTCTCGCCGCCTGTCAAGGCGACTCGCATACAGGCAGCCGCTGAGTCCAAGCCAGACTCGACTGGCGTCAAAGAGGCGAAAGCCTTGGCGCCGGAACCGAGATGCGGGCAGAAGAACCTTTTTGACTTTTGAGGCTGAACGAATGGACGAACGGTACCGTGACCTTCTGATCCGACAGCAATACCGTCTGTACAAGGATCATGCTGCCGTGAAACTGTGCCATTGGCTCAAAGAGAGCCTAGTCCACGGAAGGCACTGCTACAAACAAGAGTTCTACGGCATAGAGAGCCACAGGTGCCTGCAGATGACTCCGGCAATAAACGAGTGCAGCCATAGGTGCACATTCTGCTGGCGCGTGCAGGACAGCGACTTCGATGTTGAGGAATGGGCGGAGCCGAAGGAGATGCTGGACGCGCTCATAGCGCATCAGAGGATGCTGATCTCCGGTTTCAAAGGGGATCCGAGATGCTCCGGACGGATGTTCGAGGAAGCGTCAAACCCTAATCAAGTCGCCATATCGCTGGCTGGCGAACCTATAACGTACCCATATCTCTCGGATTTCATCAAAGAGTGCCACGGTCGAGGCATGACGACGTTCCTGGTCACCAACGGCACATACCCGGAACGTCTGGAGAACCTGGACGAACTCCCGATGCAGACATATGTGACGGTGGCTGCGCCCAATGCAGAGGTGTACAGGAGCATATGCCGTCCCAAGGTGGACGACGGATGGAAGCGGATAACGAGGACGTTGGAACTGATGCCGTCCCTAGACACCAGGACGGTCATAAGACACACGCTGGTGAAGGATCTGAACCTGGGGTGGGAGGAAGACTACGCCCGATTGGACAGGATCGCCGACCCCGACATGATTGAGCCGAAAGGATATGTGTTCGTAGGGGCGTCCAGACAGAGGCTGTCCTTGGAGTCCATGCCTTCGTTCGACGAGATCAGGGAGTTCTCCTCCAAGCTTGGCGGACTCGTGGGGATGGAAATACTCAAGGAAAGGCCGGACAGCCGCGTGCTGCTCCTTGGGAGAGGCGGCACGGAGACCGACATCAGAACGGCATGTGCAGGGCGTCTTCCCAAGCAAGTGCGATAAGAACAGCCGCGTGCAGAACGACGAACAGGTATGCCGCCTTGAACTTCAGCTTATGCGTCTTATGCCTGAACGTGCGCATCCCTGCAACGGCCCCGAACGGACCGAAGAACGCAAGAACGAGAAGCGTAGACTCTCTGACCCTCCACTCCCCTCTACGCGCTCTGTGCTTATCAGTTCCGAATGCCATGAACGACATCGCGTTCAGCAACAGATATGCGACGGCGACATAAGTAGCCAGCATGTTCAGCGTAGCCTGCTTACGTACTCGTCCAAAGCGACCTCGAACCCGTCAGGGTTCTTGTCTCCCCTTCCGGAGAAGAACGTAGCATCCGATATCCCGAACTCGTCGGCAATATTTCTGCACTGTGCTGCGCCTTTCTCGTCATTGAACTTGCAACACAGGAACAGCGACACCCTTTTCTTGGACAGCTCGCCCTTGTTGTTTCCTATGAATTCGACCAGTCTTTTGTAAGGCTTCCCGGCGTGTATGCCGCTTCCAAGCACTATATGGTCGTACTCGGCCATGTTGATGAGCATCTGCTTCTTCAGGTCGAACGTGTCCGCACCGAGCTGATCGGCCAAATACTTGGCAGTCTTCCGGGTCTTTCCGAAAGTGGATGCGTAAATCACTGCTTTTGATACCGTTTCCCATCCCTCCATCGCAACGGGCGCCGTTTGAATGCATGCGGCGCCTCTGCGATTGCAACGAGGAGGGAGTATTTTAGGATGCCGTCGCGGCCGGTGGCATTGTGTCTGCGAGCTGTGTTCATCGGCTCCGCCACGGAGTCTGCCCTGCAAACTCAACCGTTTCGGTCGGCGTGCATGAGGTGTGATCCAATCAAATTTAACGACCCTAACTTAACAAAACAGAGGATGCGTCTGGCCAGAGCTTCATGCCAATGAGAGGGCCGCACTCTGCATCGTTTGTGGAAACGGCGTGCTTGCTCCTTGTCGCATCCTCATTCTTTTCTGTAAGTCCTCTTTCTCTACGCACCTCTGTATCGAAAGCAGGGTCAAAGAGCATGCCCTCGCTTTACGGAGTTAAGGTTAATATCACAAATGTGCTACTATAGCACATGGTTTCAGGATATACAGTGGAAATCGTCGACACTGAGCGATCGGGGGAGTTGCGCGAGGCGTATGGCGACAAGATGCTGTTCTCCTCCAAGGTGGACATATCAGGGCTCTGCGTGGAGCTCCTGACGTCGGACAGGGAGCATCTGGAGATGTGGGAGGATAACTTCTACTCCATATCGGACCATGTGCGCGCTCATGCAAAAGTCTACTCCGTGTCCGACCCGGAAGTGGAGATGAAGGTCCTGTACGACCCTTCCACAGGAACGGCGTTCCTTTTCAATTTCGACTACTACGGATGGATCAAGAGCATAGCCCTTGGAATCTCAGGCAACATCCTGGAGGAGGGGCACGGCATATTCTCCGTGCATGGCGCGGCGCTCGACATAGACGGCATCGGCGTCACACTCATCGCGCCGTCCAAAACGGGCAAGACCACTCAGTCGTGGGGGATGTTGAGGATGAGCAACGCTCATCTGATAACAGACGACTGGTACTTTGTCAGGATAGGGAAGAGCGGAAGGCCCATAGCCTCCGGGTCGGAGAAGAACTGCTATATAGACGCGGACATCGGCGACATTTGGGAGGAGTACAAGGCGCTCGTGAAGAGCGTCAGGTTTGACAACAAGGGAAGAGGGATAGCGAACGTGAGGTGGGTGGCAGGCGAGTCTGCCGTCATTCCCATGACCAAGATACGTTACGTGTTTCTGCTCAAACGCGACCACTCCGACCACTCCACAGTAAGGTCTCTGACTGCCGAGGAGGCAACGAAGTACATGATCGACAACGACCTGTGCAACCCGCATCAGATTGTAAGGGACGACCACAAGCGCAGGATACGCCGGGAGTTCTTCGAGAAGTACTTCTCTGTGTGCGACACGTATATGATAAACACGGTCAAATCCCCTAAGGAGACGCAGGAGACCATCAAGGGGATAGTAGAAGCTTGCGGCCGGAGGTGATGCGATGCCCAGGAGCAGTTCGTTCAAGGGGATGAGCCAATCTCAGCCAGGGCTCGAAAAACAGGACCGGCCTTCGGAGAAGGAAAAGCCGCTAAAGGCCAAACCGAAGGTCCCGGCAGTGAAAAATCCGTTCAAACAGGCCGAAGGCGCCGCTCAAGGCAAGAAAAAACCCCAGACCGACAATCCCCAGACAAGCCAGGGCAGGACGGACAAAGAACCGGAGTGCGTCCCGGCAAGATCGGCCAACCCGTATGACCGGCCCAAGGGGCCGGCCCCATCTCCTGTTCCCGCGCCAAAAACGCAGGCTCCCGCCGGCAGGCGCAAGGCCGCTTTGAAAATAAACGCCATTGTAAGGAACGGCGGAACGGACAGGGCTGCTGGAAAACCAATAAAATTCTTCAGAGAGAGGATGTCAAGGGTCCTCGGCATATCAGTCGGGGCAATATTCCTCGTGTCGGCGGCGCTTACCGCAATGATAATCGCCACTGGGCACAGGCTGGACCTGGGAAATGTGTTGGAAGGGGTCATGGTGTGCGTCTTGGCGCTCCTGTTCGGTGTCGTTATAATGGACAGCATCGTCGCATACAGCAACGAGGCCAAGCGGAAGTCTGACGAGAAGAAGGCGATTATCAGGCGCAACAAGATCATCCAGCCAATCTTAGACATGTATCTTGTGAGGAAGAACATGATGATCACCCCCAGAGAGCGCAGCGTGAGCAAGTTCAAGATCGACGCGACGTTCACTGTGAAGGACCTCAAAGACATGTTCGACCCGTCAGAGCTGGTGTCCGACACAGGCAAGTCCAAGATAGAGATGTACGCGTTCTACCAAAAGGAGCTGAAGAACAAGCTCACGAGCCTCGTGGAGGACGTCGAGTTCCAGTATTATGACGATTTGTGCAACGCCGCGATGAGATACATCAACACCACCGCGTACGGGGAGTCTGCCGTAGAGGCCGTGATGGGGTACAAGGACGCCATGACTGGCACGAGGTCGATGAAATCGATAGTCCTCAACGCCCTCAGAGACTCGCCAGACGAAAGGAACTTCGTCGCCGCCACCCCCATGATGAAGAACATATACCTCCTGTACGACACCGTCGACGAGCAAGAGAAAGCCATTGCCGACTACCTCCGCCTCGTCAACGAGATCATAAGCGAGGAGCCGAAAGACAGGTCGAAGTTCAAAGACACGGATTACGAGTGACCCAAACGGACGTCCACAGGCCTTCCGAGGGTCATGGAGTCCTCGGAGACGTCGCAATCGTAGGCGATTATCCTCACCCCTGCGTCGCTCGCTTTCTCCAAAGCCTTCCCGAACTCGCAATGCGTTTCGTAGTTCGGCGCGAAGCATATCGCGCCAGACATCTGTATCAGAAACAGGACGTACGGCTCAAAGCCGTCGTCTATTGACGACATGAGTTCGCGAACATGCTTCAGCCCCCTTTCCGTGGGCGCGTCCGGGAACATCGCGACCCCGTCGCGCTCTAGCGTCACGCCCTTGACCTCCATCAGGATATTCCGGCCGCCCTTTGTTGCGAACAGGTCGATCCTGGAGTTTCCGTACGAGAATTCTCTTCTCACGCTGTCGACAGGCCCAAGTATCTCGTCGACGGATTCAAAGGCCACGCGGTTTGGCATTTGAGAGTCTATGTTGACGAGAACATCGTCCTTGTACGCCGCGACGACGTCGTACCGAGTGCCTCTTTCGGCGAAAGGACCCTCCAACACCAGCACTGCGCCTGGCACGAGTATCTCTTTGCATCTGCCAGTGTTCTTCACATGGCACTTCTCTGTCTTGCCGTCGATGTCGACATACGCGACGAACCTGTTCGGTCGTTCCAGGAATGTGCCCGTCCGCACATTCGAGTAACGCAAACGGTCACCTGATCCAGCTCAGGACCTTGACCTCGGACCTAGGGTGCGGCACGATATCGCCCGCAGGCTTCCCTACGACGATGGCGGTCAGGTAGATGTAGTCTTCTGGAACCTTGTTCTCCTCCCAGAACTCGTCATAGCTCTCAAGCGGGTCGGCCAAGCCGATGATGCACGTGCCGTACCCGAGCGAATGCGCGGCAAGCAAGATGTTCCCGGCCGCCAAGGACGCATCCTCCGTCGGCGTGACGGCATCGGGCGTGGCGAGTATGAATATGACAGTCGGCGCGTAATGGAATATGCTGTCATCCTTTTTGTAAGCGGACAGCAAGAACGGGTTGCTCTCCCCGGTCTCCTCTGCATCCTCGAGGTAGATTTTCTTCGCGGCGCCGTCCAGCTCGGCTATCTTCTCTTTGTCCTGAACCACGACGAACCTCAGCGCCTGCATGTTGACTCCGTTTGCCGCATGGAACCCTGCGTTGAGCAGCTCTTTCACGATGTCGTCCGGAACCTGTTCCGGCTTGAAGCTCCTGACGGACGCTCTCCTGTATATGGCGTTTAGTACCTCGTTCATAATCAGGAATCACGGTTTGAACATAAATAATGGCAGGCTCGGGTTTTGGGGTTGTCATTTGTTTTCCCCAGAACCGTTTACAGATAGTATTGCTTATAGTAATTTACCAAACTAAATTGATTAATTCTTCATGAAAAATCCGCGTCCAGCATCTGTAGCACGAGTCCTTGGCGGCCCCGGCGACCTCGTCGTGGACGTCGGCGTAGTCTCCGTCGACTTCGACGAGAAGTCCGTCTGCGACGTGTACTCGTCCGTCGTAGGCTACGACGTGCGCCATTGGCTCGACGACAGGCGCAAGGCGTGGGTCTTCGAAAACACGGACCTCACGCTCGTCGACGTCGCCTCCGCGCCTCCTCAGAAGGAGGTCCGCGACGAAGTCCGCGAGGTCTTGTCCGGGAAGGGAGTCACCTCGTTCAACGTCGCCTTCGACTTCGGCAAGTTCCTCCTCCGCCCCCCCCTGGGGCTGGACGGCGCCTGCAGGCTCCCCTCCAAGAGCGGGAGGGGCTTCACGTGGCCCCCCCCCCCTGGGCGAGGCCTACGCTATGCTCTGCCCCGGCGACCCCGGCGACCCCGCCGGCCGCCAGGCCCACCGCGCCCTCCCCGACGCCAGGCTGGCGGGCCACGTCCTTCTGTCCCTCGCCGCCCGCGGCGCGTACCCCGCGCCGCCGCCGGAGGCCGTCTGATGGGCGTGCTCTCTCCGGACATAGACGCCTTTTTCGAGGCCTACTCCGGCGTCTACGCCGAAGAGACCGTGAAGGAGCGCAGGCGCATGCTCGCCCGCCTCGACAGGCTCGTGACCGGGCTCTTCGAGGACGGCCTCCTCTCCTGCCCGTCCTGCCCCGGCTTCGCCCTGGAGGACGCCAAGAGGATCGCGGCGGCCGTCTGCTCGAACCGCGGCCTGGGCGTCAACTCCGTCGGGCACGCGCTAGGCGCGTTGAACAAGCTCTGCAAGTTCCGAGGGAACGCCGTCTTCGAGACGGCCAAGCACGCCTACCCCGCCCTCTTCCCGCGGAAGCAGGAGAGGAGGATCCCGGTCCTCTCCCCCGAGGACTACGCCCGCGCCGCCCTCTACGTGACGCGCGAAGGGCAGTCCTTGCGCGAGCTCCGGTCCTCCGGGGCCGTGGCCCTCTCCCTCGGCGCGGCGTGCCGCGCCCAGGAGGGGAGGCTCATGCTCGCAGGGGACGTCGACCTCGCGCGGATGGAGGTCTTCGTCCGCCGCGTCAAAGGCTCGGCGTCCTACGGCATGAGCCGCACGGTCCCGCTCGACCCCGCCTTCAGGGGCCTCTTCGAGAGGCTCCTCTCGGCCGCCGCCCCGCCCCTCCTGTTCCCAGGCCCCTCGGGCGGGCCGCTGTCCCCGAACGCCTACCGCCTCCTGTTCCGCAGGGCGTCGGAAGGCTGCGGCGTCCCTCTGAGCGCCACGGTCTGCCGCGCCACGTGGGGCCAGAGGCTGCTGGACTCGGGGCTCCGCTCGGACTACCTGTCGGAGTGCTACGGGCACATGTCCGAGTGCACCACGAGGAAGTACTACGCGCGGGTCTCCCACGTCAACGCGGGCCGCGAGGTCCGGAGGATATACGAGCAGTCCTCGGCTAAGAACGCGCTCGAGGCGGATTTAAAAAACACAGGCCAGGCCGTCAAAAGCGGATATGGCGCGGAGGAGGGGATTCGAACCCCCGAGGCGAGGACGCCACCGGTTTTCAAGACCGGCGCCGTGGGCCGGGCTTAGCTACCTCCGCCCGTTTGTCGTCAATATTGTCGCCGTATATAACTCAACCGACAGACGCGTCGGCCGCGCCTTCGGCAGGCCAGCGCTTGTTGATATGGTCGATGATGACTGCGAACCACACCATCTCGACGACGATGGCCGTCACAGCTGGCAACACGGCCTCGGGAGCGTCCAGCAGCAGCACCATCGCCAACGACATCGCCAGCCCGGAGTTGCGCCATATGGACAGAGGGAGGCATATCAGAGTCTTCGACCTGTCGAGCCCGTACCGCTTGGACACGAACAATATCGCAAAGCTTATCCCGAATATGCGGACTGCGTTGCATGCAAGTATCAACGCTACCATCCACGGGTCCCCGAAGACATAGCCGCGGTTGTACCCCAGCGACAGCAGGATGAGAAGGAATATCATCACATTGATTACGGACACTCTGAACTTCCTGTCTATATTCATCTTGCCGAGGGGTATGTTCACGAGCAAGGGGATGGCGATGAACAGCACAAGATATTTGAACACCTGAAGCGGGCTCACGGCGTCGCCCAGAAAAAGGAACGACAACACGGGGGTCGTGACAAGAGCCAACAGATAGATGACAGTCAGGCAGATTATGCTAGATTTGTTATCGCCTCTGCAAAAGAGCGATATCGCCACCGAAGAAACGGCACACGGCATCGCGGCGAGAAGGGCCCATCCCTGCCACACCTCCGGGTTCGACGCCTTGAACAGCAGGCCGAACAATATGCAGGAGCCTCCGCCCACGACAAGGCAAACGGCAGTGGTGAGCACAATGGCCCGCTTGTTGTCCGAGAAGTCAGCCCTCCTGAACGAACACCCCTCCATAGAGAAAGTCATCTGCACCATCAGGACCGCGATCACCAAAGTCGGCGTCAAGGGGCCGAGAGGGCCTATGGCCAACGCGCATACGATACCCAGAGCAACCCATATGCGGACGTTGGTCAGGACGTTCAAAAGGGCCATGGCATTTCAACCGCCGTCGGATATTTACAGGTTCCCATACACGTATTCAGGAATATCGTCATCTGCCTTCAAAGAACCTCACGGCGTCAGCCACAGGATCCCGCGACAGGGCGGCGTCGAGCTGCCTCTGGTATTTCGCGGCCCTGGAATCCAGGATGACGGCCATGCCTCTGTCGGTGTCTGTTCTTAT
>JAITOF010000031.1 GCA_031290095.1 Candidatus Methanoplasma porotermitis | reverse complement strand
CGGGCGTCTGCCAGCAACTTCCTCAGATCCTTCACGCCGAAACCGTGCGTCTCTATGCCGTCCCCGGACTTGGACACATGCATGTGATTGCGTATGTTGATGATAACTGTTTGCAGTACGCAGGGCGTTCGACAAAAATATGCACAAACGCTGGCAACGGTCGTTTGTAATTACTTCTTGCATATATGCCATGCAGGCGCCCGTTTGCTGGCACGCAGGACGCATCCTTTTCATAGTAAAAAAATTTGGGGAAAAGCGTCATGACAGGCCGCAGAACAACCTGTATGGCCTCTCAGAGGACAGTGCTTGACACGCACTCTATGTTCTCGATCCCGGGTATCGACGACAGGGCCGTCTCGAGGTCTCCGCCGATGCTCTCGCTGGTGTCCTCGATGTCGAACCCGACGTTGACCTTCATCAGCCCGAACGCCACGGGCAGGATCTTGGTCTCTATGACCTTGACGCCTGCAGGAATCACGTTTCTGAGCGCCTCCACGACTTTCTCAAGGTCCACGTCAATGCTTTCAGGCATGAGGTCGTATGCGGCGATGATTCGTCCCATATAAACACCTCAAGGTCCGACGAAACCGCACTTTTCGCACTCGTACGGGACGCTCTGATCGCGACATTGGTCGCACCTTCCAATCTCGACGGCGCCGCATTTGGGACACTTGAAGAACGTATTGCCGCGCCCGACGAGCCTCTTGCCGCACGAGGAGCACATCTTGTCTGCTACCATGCGTGAGCGATAATATTTCCTCTATATAAAAGGCAAGGGTAGTTGCGACGCATGTGCCCGCCGTGCGAACGACGGCATCTTGCTCGGCGGCGAAACAGTCTTTAAGCGACAGCGCATGGTCGAACGCATGAAAGTCAGCCCGGAATGCGTCCCATGCCTCATGAGGCGCGTCCTTTTCCAGTCGCGTCTTCCCGCTAACGGAAGGGATGCAGAGTCGGTCGAGGCCGGGCTCAGGGAGTACGCGAGGGTATTCTCTTTTGGCATGAACTCGGCGGAGTGCGCGACGCAGGTCCACAGGATGGCCTATGGCGCGCTGGGGGCTAGAGACCCGTACGCCAGCCTCAAAGAGAGGGCGGACGAAGCGGCGGCCAGGCACGTCGGCCGGGCGCAGGAGTTCGTGGACAGGTCCGGCGACAGGTTCGCGGCGGCGGTCAGGGTGTCCATCATAGGCAACGTCATGGACTTCGGCTCGGGGATAGCCATAGACGACCCTGACGACTTCGACTCATGGTTCGACGAGTTGCTGGATCAAGGCGTCGGGTACGACCAGACGTCCGAACTGAGGGAGCTTGTGGACTCCACAGGCACGGTGCTGTATCTTTTTGACAACTGCGGCGAGTCGCAGTTCGACAGGCTGCTGATCAGAGAGCTTCGCGGCATGGGAAAGCGCGTCATAGGGGTGGTCAAAGGGGAGCCGATTCTAAACGACGTGACGCGGGAGGACGCTGTGCGCATAGGTTTGGACAGGGAGCTAGACGGCATTCTGGACACCGGAGGGTTCGCAATAGGGATCGACATGAGGATGATCGGGCCGGAGCTCAGGAAGGAGATGTCCGGCGGAGCAGTGGCCATCGCCAAAGGGATGGCGAACCTCGAAGCCCTTTCCGACGAGCGGCTCGACATTCCGCTCGCATACCTCCTGAGGGCGAAATGCACTCCGGTGGCCGATGCGTTGGGCGTTAAAAAAGGGACCAACGTCGTGCGGATCCAGCACGCGGGAAGCACATTGCGGTCCGAATGAACGGGGGCATGCTCGGCTTACGGAGAGTCCCCGCCGTCTCCACGCATGGCTCGGAAAGCCATGAACGTTGCTGTTTTATGACATCTCGTATTTATTATAACATTGTAACGTAACTATTTACCATATATTGGAAATAATTATTATAAAATTATAACGTAACTTTTTATAAAAACTAGTCCAGGTCAAAAACGCAATCGTGCGATTCCGGTCGTCGCAACCATGAGAACGCAGGCTGTCCGGGTACGAACAGACTTCAAGTAGAGATTGCTTCACGAGGCTTTCGGGACAAGCAGCCCTTAGGGAGGCTTTGAAATGCCATGCGAACGGTCGGAGCCGTCGCCCTCGAACGATTTGCCATCGTTCGGTGTCACGTACTTTTCCAAGCTTCCCGCGAGCCAGAGCGGCAGATACGTTATCTCTCCGCGGCGCAAGTTCTTCTTGGATATCAGCAGGGCTGCGCGCGGGTCATACGTTTTGATGTACTCGGCAAGGCTGGCCGCCCGCACCCGCGTCTCCGACTTGACCTCTATCGGAACCGCCCCGATGTCGGTCATAACGACAAAATCAACCTCTGCGCGGTTGTCGGACCCCCAATATACGATGTCCCCGTACCCGGCTGCGACCAGCTCGGTCAGGACGAAATTCTCAGTCATCCCTCCCTTGAACTCCCGATAGCCTTCGTCCTTCAGCAGTATCGCGCCTGCAGGGACTCCTGCCATAGTCCTCATCAGCCCGACGTCGCACCCGTACAGCTTGAACAGCTTCTCCGAAGCGTAAGCGGACACCGGAACGGACGGCCTTGATATTTTTCTGACCTTGTACACCATGCCCGCGTCCAACAGCCATTGCAAATCCTCCTCTAGATCCTTGGACCTGGAGCCCTCCACTGCATGTCCGAACATGAACCGCCTGTTCTCCTTTGACAGCTGCCCTGGAATGGACCTCCATATGAAATTGAGTCTTTGGACGTCCTTTGGAGGGGCGTGTTTAGCGAAGTCCAAAACATACGAGTCCAGGATCTTGGCATGGACAGCTCCCACCTTCTTCATGTCCCCGGTCTCCATCCACTCCCGAACGGCCTCCGGCATCCCACCGACACACATGTATTGACGGTAGATGCCGTCAAACGCCTCAGCGGCCGCATCAGACACGGGCTCGTTCGAATCCGAGGTGTCAAGGTATGCCGTTAGAGCGTCGTTGCCGGCGGCCATCAGGAACTCGCGGAAATTCATGGGCCTGAGGGTCAACATGTCTACTTTGCCCACTGGGAACGACAACGGTCTCGATAGCATAAGGCCCAACAAAGACCCGGCGCACATAACATGGTATTCGGGTGCCGTCTCGCAGAAATACTTGAGCGATGTGAGCGCGCGGTTGCTGAACTGGATCTCGTCGAATATTATTAGCGTCTTTTCTGTTATGGACGTCCCGAACTTCAAGTTGATGTCCCTGATGATCCTCTTTGGGTCCAAATCGCCTTCGAACACGCTCTGCAGCCTGTCGTTGCCTTCGAAGGAGAAGTACGCCATGTCCTCGTAGTTCTCCCTCCCGAACCTCTCCATTATGTACGTCTTTCCGCACTGACGCACGCCCCGGATGACCAGAGGACAGCGGTGCCGCGATTCCTTCCATTCGAGGAGCCGGCTGTAAATCAGGCGATTCATATGAGCATTGAATGAATTACGTATATATAATGTGATTTGTTTTGCAAAAATACCACCATATATTGCGATTTATTTTGCATTTTTATATGTAATTACTCCTACGGCGATGTTGCGCCACAACCGCGAGGCATCCCCCGGCCCAGTCGTCGGCGAGGCGTCGTTGTTGGCGCGGACTAATGCGGGGCCAGACCGCACGATCCCCCCGATGCGCGGCCCAAGCTCGCACAGGGTTTTAAGTAGTGTGTTCAATATGGCCACGGATAAGATGGTGCAACAAGTAAGGCAGGCCGTCATAATGGTGGGAGGCAAGGGGACTCGGCTTCTGCCGTTGACGGAGAACCGGCCCAAACCAATACTGCCCGTGCTGAACAAGCCCTGCCTGAGATACCTTGTCGAGTCATTGGCCGAGGCAGGGGTAGTGGAAGTCATACTGGCCTGCGGATACCGGTCCGAGAAGCTTTCCAACGCTATCGGCGACGGCTCGGACCTTGGGATAAAGATAGAATACTCGTACGAAAAGGAGCCGTTGGGCACGGGAGGGGCGATCAAGCTCGTGGAGGACCGTCTGGACGACGTGTTCGTCGCGGCCAACGGGGACGTCTTCGCAGACATCGACGTGCGGGAGGAGATAGACGCCCACTTCTCGTCGGGCGCGAAGATCACGATGGCTCTGACTTCTGTGAAGAACCCATGCGAGTTCGGAATCGCCAGGCTGGACGACAGCGGGCGCATCACCGAGTACAAAGAGAAGCCGAAGCCCGAGGAGGCGTTCTCCAACCTCGTCAACGCAGGCGTGTACGTGATAGACAAGAGCGTCATGTCAGAGGTTCCCGAGGGAGAGTTCTTCGATTTTTCCAAGGACCTCTTCCCCATGGTCATGAGCAAAGGAGACAAGATCCAAGGGTACGTTCTGAAAGGAGTATGGAGGGACGTGGGACGCCCCTCCGACCTGCTGGGCGTGAACCTCGCGATGGCGACGGAGCTTTACGACGATTTCAGCTGGGGCGGCAAAAGGACCGAGTCGACCACGGTGGTAAGGCCGTTCTATCTGGGGAACGAGTCTTTCGTCGTAAGATCCGACATCACTGCGGCAGTGGTGCTGGACGATTGCACGGTGAACGACAGCAGGGTCGTCAAGTCGCTGATAATGAACGGCTGCAACGTGACCTCTGCCAAAATAGAAAGCAGCATAATAGGGGAAGGATGCATCATAAAGCCCGGAGCCCGCATAACGAACGCCGTCCTTGCGGACGGCACAGTGGTAGAAGAGGGCAAGGAGATAACAGACAGCCAGGTGTTCAAATGACTGAATACGTGAGAGCAAGGGCCCCCCTCCGGATAGGCATAGCCGGGGGCGGGACAGACGTGGACCCGTATGCGTCCCAGAAAGGGGGGTGTGTTTTCAACACAACCATCAACAAATATGCGTTCTGCACGATAAAACCCGCCGAGACCGTGCGGATCGTGTCCAACTATTTCGGCACGTACGAGAAACCTGTGGGCAGCGTTCTGGAGTTCAACGGTAAAAACGACCTTGAAGTGGTGGTCGCCAATCACTTCGGCTCGCCTGTAGGGTTTGAGATGAACATCCATTCGGACGTCCCTGCGGGCTCAGGGCTAGGGGGGTCGTCGACCATGATGGTCGCGATGATAGCCGCCATGTCGAAATGGGTCGACAGGGACATGAGCCCCAAAGACATCGCCCGCCTGGCGTACACGTTGGAGAGAGAAGAGCTCGGGCTCAGCGGAGGAAGGCAGGACCAGTATGCCGCCGCATACGGCGGGTTCAACATCATGGAGTTCGGTGCCGGGGACGATGCGAGGGTGAGGCCTGTGAAGATGGACCCGGACGTGGTGAACGAGTTGCAGTACCGGTCGATCCTCTGCTACACCGGAACGTCCAGGAAGTCGGCGAAAATAATTGACAACCAGGTCGCACGGTTCAAAAAGGGGGAGAACGAAAAGGCCCTCGACGAGTCCAAGCGTCTCGCGTTGGAGATCAGCGACGCGATGGGCAGGGGGGACATAGATTTTGCGGGGCGGCTCTTGGACGAGTCGTGGAAGTTCAAGAAGCAGTTCTCCACGAGCGTCTCCAACGCCAAGATAGATCATCTGTACAGCGTAGCCAAGCGGAGCGGCGCCATAGGGGGAAAGGTGTCTGGGGCGGGGGGCGGCGGGTTCATGTACTATCTATGCGAATACGACAAGAAGCATGCGGTGGCAGAGGCGTTGAAGAAAGCCAAAGCAAAAATCGTGGACTTTACGTTCGAACCGAAAGGGGCCACAGCATGGAGGGAGAGGCATGGATGACATGATAAGGTCGGAGCTCGACAGGAGCGCGGACACGATATCCAGGATCGACCCTGCCAAGGTGAGGGCGGCCGCGGACGTGATCAAGGAGTGCGTGGCCCGCGGAGGGCAGGTGGTGTTCATGGGCAACGGCGGGTCGTCCGCCGACGCGCAGCACATCGCCGCCGAATTCTCTGGAAGATACGCGTTCGACAGGCCGGCCATGGCCGGAGTGTGCCTTTCGAACATCGCGCCAGTGACCGCGATAGGAAACGACTACGGCTACGAAGACGTGTTCAAGAGGCAGGTGGAGGCGTTCTGCCACAAAGGCGACGTGGTCGTCGGGTTCAGCACGTCTGGCAAATCTCCGAACGTCGTCCGGGCGTTCGAGGCGGCCAAGGCCCTCGGCGCCTACACCATGGCGTTCACAGGGGACCAAGGGGATATGATGAACATCGTGGACCTGCCGTTCGTCATACCGTCCATAGAGACCCCCCGCATACAGGAAGGGTACCTCGTCGCGTGCCACACGATATGCGGCATAGTGGAAAGGGAGACCTTCGGAAGGAAGGCCGTCCTGCTGGACCGCGACGACACGATCGTGAAGGACTACCCTTACACCGCAGACCCCGACAAGATAGAGCTGCTTCCCGGGGCGGGGAAGGCGATAGCCAGGCTCAACAAGGCAGGATATCTGGTCCTAGTAGTCACGAACCAGTCAGGCATCGGAAGAGGGGCGTTCGGAGAGGACGCCCTGGCCAAGGCGCATGAGAAGATGGTGTCGCTGATAGAGGCTGAAGGCGGCAAGGTGGACGAGATATTCTACTGCCCCCACCATCCCGACGAGAACTGCAGATGCAGGAAGCCGGAGATAGGGATGGGGGCGGATGCCGTCCGCAAGCACAACATCGATCCCACGCGGTCCTTCATGATAGGGGACATGGACCGCGACATCGAGTTCGGAGAGAGACTGGGGATGAGGACGTTGAAGGTGGGTCCGGGACGTTCGCTGGCGGACGCGGCGGATGTCATCCTAAGCGCCGCCGACAAGGAAGCGTGACGCGCCTAGGGCGCGTGCGGAGCGTAAAGCGGACGCGACCGCTTGAAAAAGCCTTGACGTGGGGATGACGGCGAGCGCATTTTGTACTATGCGTGCGTTACAAGCCTGAGAAGCAGGCCCGGCGCGGAGAGCCACGCCCATGCGAGCCCGCGAAAGAAGTCAAGAACGAGCCAGACGGCGCGTGCATGACCTTGTGCAAGCCAGGAGACGAAAGCCTATGACGCAAGAGGACGACAGACGTACGGGCAAGAAGAAGCATGCTGGCGAGATCATTCTGGCCTCTTCTGCGAAAGAGCTTGAAGAGTATGCCGTGCAGGGGGAGCCGGGACGAAGGGCTCGAAGCTACTGCTGGAAGACCGCTATCGGCCTGCAGGCAGTCGACGGGATCAAGCCGTCGGAGTATCTGATCGCCACGGCGAACGAGAACATCGACGGCAGCATCACGCTCGACGAGGCGCAACGCAGGATAGAGAGCTATTACAAAGCACGCCCCGCCACGCCCGAAGGGGGCCGCACGGAGGAGGCGGACAAGGTATCCGCCCGAACTGTGGCGATCCTGGCATAAAAGACTTTCACGTTCTCTCCGGCGGAGTACATCGCCGTCCATCGCAGGCTGTTCCATGGGATATACGGTTTCGCGGGCAAGATACGCGACTATAACATCACCAAAAGCGAGTGGGTGCTTCATGGGGCGACGGTGTATTATGCCAGCGCTCAGAGCATAAAAGAGATGCTCGACTACGACTTCGCGCAAGAAAAAGCGTTCAGCTATCTGGGGTTGGGCGTGCCTGCGACGGCGGAACACGTTGCAAAATTCATATCCGGCCTGTGGCAGATCCATGCGTTCGGCGAGGGCAACACCAGAACCACTGCGGTGTTCGCAATCAAATATCTTCGCTCGTTCGGGTTTGACGTGGAAAACGACGTCTTCGCCGCGAACGCGTGGTATTTCCGCAATGCTTTGGTGCGGGCGAACTACAACGACTTGCCGCACGGGGTTCATGCGACGCAAGAATACT
>JAITOF010000096.1 GCA_031290095.1 Candidatus Methanoplasma porotermitis | reverse complement strand
TGCCACACGTACAACCATCCGGAGCCGGACAACCCGAAGACGTCCCACCTTGCCACCCTCTCGGCGATATCCGCGCTCAAGAGGATCGTCAGGAACGAATGGTTTGGGATTTGACGCCGGGCGAGACGGATGCTGGCGATTTCGAAGTTTGCGATCGCCTGCCTCACGTGGGCGATCATCAAGTGTTCAATCTCGTTATGGAGTTGCTCTTCGAAGATGCCGCCCTCTGCAGGCTCGTCGAGGCAGTTAGGGCGGAGATCGCATGCAGGGTCATCGCACCAACTTGTAACGCGTGGACAAGCTCGGGCTGGGCCGTTTCTTCGGGGCGTGATATGGTTGGCTCCTTCGCACTTTGTGTGGATTCTTATCGGAATAATCGAAAAACGGCCTCCGACCCGACATGATATGTACCCCCCTGCGGATACAACGGCCTCGATGTCGACCGCCTTGCGCCAGACACGTGTGACGTTGGGGATGCCATCGACCGTGATGAACAAAAGCATAGGCTCCAAAAGCGGATCGGCGTGCTCGGGAACGATGTTCAACGTGAAAAACAGTTTAACAGGCAGGTCGGGCTGAACGCAGGGCTGGAGCGGCCATGCGTGGAATCGGAGGGAACGCGATGAAAAACAAGGAGACCGTCGGACTTGCAAACACAGGTTCGCAGAGTGACGGTGACATATTGTTGTCGGACGTCGTGGAAATAATAGAATCGCATAAAAGCCGCATCTACAATGCCGCCAATGCAGAGACCGTTCAAATGCTGTGGGAGGTGGGGAGGCATGTTAACGTCGCCCTGCTAGACAACAAGCGTGCGGAATACGGAAAACAAGCCGTCGCCCTGCTTTCGCAACGGTTGGTAGAGCAGTTCGACGCCACGTTCAACCTCACGGGCTGAAGAGGATGCGCAAATTCGCCGACATCGTCGATGAGGCCTCGATTAGTGCCACGCCGTGGCACCAATTGAGCTGGTCGCACATTCGTGAGATCTTGCCGTTGAAAAATCCTGAAGCGCGTGACTATTACGTCCAAGAAGTCGCGTCTCGCCGCCTCGGCGTCCGCGACTTGCGCCTGATGATCGAGCGAAAGACTGACCACAGGGGGTATTGAGGCGGCGACGGGGCCGCTTCCCAGTTGCCGTGACGGCGTTGTTGATTCGCCGCGGCCTCCGCTGGCGCCCTGCGGCTGCAGCTGAATCTTTCGAGTTCTGCGTCTGTCCCCCCGTCTCGGCAAGGGACCTCTGCCAACGGGTCCGGCCACGACCTGTCAGCGATTAAACAACACTGTCCTGATGTCGCGAAAGTTTTTTCCCGAAGCCTGCGATACGGCGTCATGCAAAAATCCCGCGCCGAGAGGCTGGCCGCCAACGCAGACGGACTGGATGCCGTCGTGATCGCCAACGGGGGGGAGCCGTTCCTCGACTCCACCTTCTGGTACCTCACCGAGCAAGCGTCAGGGTCCTTTGAGGACTCTCTCGCAATCGTGAGGGCGGACGGGACGCTGGAAGTCATAACGAGCGTCTTGGAGGAGGAGTCCGCCCGAGCGGGGAAAGGCAACGTGCACGTCTATGTCACCCGCGCCGAAAGGGACGGGTTCATAAAGGACGCCCTCAAAGGCGCGAAGAAAGTGGGGTTCAACGTCCACGGCACGGCATACTCCGCCGTGGAGCACGTGCGCAAGACCGCCGAGGTCGAAGTGGCGGACGCGTCCAAAGCCGTCATGGCCACAGTCACCGTGAAAGACAAGAGCGAGATAGAGGCCACGAAGAAGGCATGCGAGATATCCTCTCAGGTCGCCAGGGAGATACCTGGCCTCATTGTGGAAGGCGTCTCGGAGAAGGCGGTCGCGGCGGCGATGGACAACCGCATGAGGGAGCTGGGCGGCACAGGGAACGCGTTCGACACCATATCCGCGTTCGGCGCTCATTCCTCGCAGCCACATTACATGCCCGGGGACTACCGGATCCGGCGCGGCGACGCGGCGCTGTTCGACTTCGGCACGAAATACGACAGGTATTGCTCCGACATGACGCGCACGGTGTTCCTCGGCAAGCCGCCGGAAGTGTTGGAAAGGGCTTATGCGGTGGTTCTCGAAGCCCAAGAGGCGGGCTTTCTGGAATACAGGGACGGCGCGGCGGCCAAGGCCGCCGACCTAGCCGCCCGGAAGGTCATAGACGACTCGGAGTTCAAGGGGAGGTTCATCCATTCTTTCGGCCACGGCATAGGCATGGACGTGCACCAAGGCATATACGTCTCCTCAAAATCCGAGCATGTCCTGAAGGAGGGGAACATCGTCTCCGCCGAGCCGGGGATATATCTCCCGGGCATCGGAGGCATAAGGATAGAGGACACCTGCCTCATAACGAAGAACGGGGCGGAAAGGCTGACCTCTTTCGACCGTTCGCTGACCGTCGTCTGACTGGAAGAGGGCATCATCCGGCATGCGTTGCGACATTGCCGTCGCTCATTGCGGATTCTCATTTCGAGATTGTCCGGCGTCATGCGAGTCAGAACTTGTCTGACAGCAAGAAATCCTTCAATTTGACGCACTCGATTCCCCTGTGGCCCAACGGGGTCAGGTCGTCCATGGTCACCACATACTTCGGAAAGTAGTCGTCTATCTTCTCAAGATTGCCGAACTCCCTGTCGACAACTTCTTCGGACGTGAACCTGTACACCGCCTGAACGTACGCCATCTTGCCGAACTTCTCCGCCACGATGTCGATCTCCTTTCCGTTGTTGTCGCCCACCCATACGTTGTATCCTCTGCTCCTCATCTCCAGAAAGACGATGTTCTCCATGTGGCCGACATGTCTGATTCCCTGTGGCTACGAACCGCATGTTTCAGCCCCATGTCTGCCAAGAAATACTTGCATTTAGACGACAATATGGACTTGCCCCTTATGTCATAGACGTTGGCCCTGTGGACCAGCCCCGCCTCTTTAGGCGATTCGGCGCAATTGAAGAAACAATTGTGACCATAGTTTCCTTGTACAGAAGGAAACAACAGCAAAATATAACGTGACATTGGCGACGGTCGCACATCATGCGAACCAAGCCTGACGCAATACGGAATGTATCGTCGTTCAGAAAGAACGCTCGACCGTTATCGGCTGACGGTCGCCCGCGTCCTCCATCGACGAGCACTCGCCGACAACGCGCCCGATCTAGACCATGGGGTAGCGGGACACCGGCTTCCCGTCCTCGCCGCTGAGCGGCGTGGGGCCGAAGAACACGCACAGCGCCTTTGCGCCCGGCCAGTATGCTATGTCGCCCGCCTCGAACACCGTCTCGGTCCCGCCTCCCGAGCCGACATCCGTCGGCGTCTCGAAATAAATCTGGCAGCCCAGCATGTTGAGCCGGGCTGTGAAAGGCAGGGAGAGCCAGACGGCGTTGGAGACGTCGGACTCGTCGAGCTCTGCGATGTACTCGCCGCTCCTCGCACGAATCCGTATGTTGTTCACGAACGCCACCGTGTCGGCTTATTTTCTCTCGAAGAGCCGCCTGATGTCCCTTCCGACGACCTCGAGCGGGAGCTGCTTCTCGTCGGCCTCCATCTTCTTGAGGTTGACCAGGCCCGCCTTCCACTCGGCGCGCCAGTCGTCCTTGAACTTCCCGGACTCGATGTCGTTGAGGATTACTTTCATGCCCTTCTCGGACTCGGATGTGATGACCTTGTCTCTTCTGGTGAGGCCGCCGTACTCCGCAGTGTTGGAGACGACGTGCCACATGAGCTCGAAGCCGCCTTTGTTGATCAGGTCGGTGATGAGCTTGACCTCGTGAAGGACCTCGAAGTACGC
>JAITOF010000069.1 GCA_031290095.1 Candidatus Methanoplasma porotermitis | reverse complement strand
TCTGGGCTTCTACAACAAAAATGGGTTCAGAGTCGTCAGCAAGCCTACGGAAGACGGCCTGTACAGGATGGTCAGGCTGTTTTAAGCGTGCGGGGGCATCCCGCTTCCGAAGGGCCGTCAGCGGCCCCAATGCCGTGCTGAATCCATTGTATCACCTTCGGCCTTGGAGGTGCCTCGCGGGGCCGTACTTGGCCAGGATCGCGATGGAGACCAGCTCCGACTTGGTGTGGCCTGCGTCCTCGACGCTCACGTCGTCCAGGGCTTTGACGGCCTCGATCGAGAGCTCGTACGACCTCGTCCTTTTGCGGGCGTTCATGCGGTGGCCTCCCGCTCTATGCCCCGCGAGGCGGCACGTGATTCTCGAGCTTCTTCCCGACTGCGCACACGTCGACGGTGACGGAGGTCTTGTTCACCTGCCGGAAGTAGCCGAACTCCTGGAGCTTCTTCCACTTCTCCCTGCACATCCTCTCCTGCGCGGTCGGCTCCTCCAAGTCCATGAGGACCCGTTTGTACGCGGCGTAGGTCAGCAGCCCCCGATCGCTGGTCGACATGGTCCATCCCATGTGCTTGTTCAATGTGCTTAATATGTTCGGCGGCGTCATTTTGCTCGATCTCATGATATCCCTTCCTTTTCATAACGCACAATAGCACACAAACCCCTGTTTTGTATCGGGGCCAGCCCGTCCACTCCGCTCCCTGACTGCCCCGACAGAGTCCTCGCTAAGCGCGTCCGTCGGTTCCTGCCCGTCAGAAGGTCGGGGAGCGAGCAAACGGGGGGCGGTGCGAACGACGCAGGCCCGTCCCGAAAGCTCGTCCAGCAGCCACCCTTCGGAGGCCCGGCGGACGCTGCCACATGGGATTTGTGTGTTATGGTGTGTTATTATAGAGGCGTCCTCTACGTCGGCGAGGGGGTCGAACCCTCCATGGCCCGTGCCGCCGGCGATCATGCGCGCCACGTTCGGTTCTTGGTCGGGTTTGTGCGCCTCGGGCGCGTCGCGTCCGGAACCTCCATCGACGTACGACAGGGCCCGCCCTCCATAGCCCACGCTATCGGGGAGGAGGTTCGCGATGCTAGAGGCTATCGCTTCCTCCATGAGCGCGCTCGTCGAAAAACGCTCGGCCTCTTTGGCGCCTGCGCCGCCGCCGGACGGGAAGCCCCCGGTTGCATTCATGTCGATCTCGTGTGCTATCCTGTTGAATTCGTCGATGTCGGAGTATCTGACTGCGATGCCGCCTATGTCTGTCACGCTCATGCGGCCTCTTCTCAGGACGACCATGAGCGACCGCAAGTCGTCAGGGTCCATCCACTCAGCGTCCCTTCTCTGCGCTCGGACCAGTGCAGACATGCCGAGTTGAACTTCGAAGCCAGCCCGTATGCTTTATCGTCTCCTTCTAGCCTCGACACGACGTCGGCCCTGATGTCTGGCGAGCCTCCGATCTTCATACTTGCAAATGCAGATCGATAGATCGAGTCTTTATGATTTTATTGAAATCAGTAGAATTCATAAAATGCTCTTGTTGTTGCTGTTTTGACGACTTTTAATGAATCAGTAGGATTTATCGTCGTTGCCGCCCCTCGAACGCTCGCCCTCGCGCCAATCGGCGCGGTAAAATGCGCACGCCTCGACCAAGGCGGGATCTCCGCGTTTAGAGAAGGTTGCCTTGCTTGACTTTCAAAAAGGCGGCTCGACAACCATGTCCGCACCTGTTGGAGGGATGTGGGCGATGCGTGTAACTAAATAACTTTCACAAATCCGTCGGCGCCGCCAGGAGACGACGGGCGATGCTGGACAGGGGAGGGTTCGGCTTGTTTTGAACCGGGCCGACCCCCCTCGCTCTGTGCGGACTCTCGAGACGATGCCTTGCATTCGGGATCGGCAGGCATGTGTGCCGGGGCAATTTATAACACGAGGACGCGTTTTGCGCATCAGGCACATATGGGCCAAGTTAAAGCGTGATTTTTCTATCAAAATGCCGTCCGTTCTCGACGGATTATACCCGAATATAAGTATGATGGGTGGTTTAATCAATTTTTGTTCCTCAAATTTGTATTTTTATCGATATTTTATACATATTTTCACGCATTTCCTAAGACATACGTAAATAACTGTATTACTACAACTATATTTGTTAAAGCCAAGTATTAAGTAAATGCGCGTATCTATACAGTAGTGTTAAACACAAAAACCGCTTTCTAAACCATAAAACTGGTATGTTGTTGATCGGCATACGCCAGGTTTGATGACAGCCAA
This sequence comes from Candidatus Methanoplasma porotermitis, assembly GCA_031290095.1. Classification (GTDB taxonomy): domain Archaea; phylum Thermoplasmatota; class Thermoplasmata; order Methanomassiliicoccales; family Methanomethylophilaceae; genus Methanoplasma; species Methanoplasma porotermitis. The sequence goes on along the minus strand of JAITOF010000069.1, from coordinate 2,005 downwards.
AACTGGGGATGATTACATGGGCAAAAAAATATTGAATGGGGGGGGAGGGAGTGGAGCTGAGAACAGGCTAAGCTCCTCGGCCTCCGTGAAAGGCCGGAAGTCCGGCAGGAAGAACTCGTTAATCGCGATCGTCGCGGTGCTAGCGGTCGTCGCGGTGTCTGCGGCGATCGTGTCGCAGGACCAAGACACGTCGGCAGACGTGGACGTGTATGACAGTCACGGTAATGGCTACAGGGTGACTGATGCTATCTATTTCAAGATGGCCACTCTAGTTCACATAGAGGGAGACCCCGAAAGCGTGACGGTTGACGAGACGTTCCTCGTAGGCAGCGATACGTACCATGTCAAAATCATAGACGGGGCTTTCGCAGGCAAGACAAGCCTGATCTCGCTCATCCTGCCGGGTTCGATCTATCTGGTTCCGTCTGGAGAGTTCAAGGATTGCGTCAATCTCACAAACGTCTCTGTGGTCCCTGTGAACACAAGCGGAAATACGTGGGGCTACGATACCATCAAAGTGGAAGGGAATGGCATATACGTCACGACCCCGGGAGTTTACAATTCATTCCTTGCGCCAGCGGCAAACCATACTGAAGCTCCCCCTGTATTCGACTACCTCCATACGGTCATAAGTGGAGTGGAGAACCATACCCCGACAGCCATAACCACAAAGATAGACAGCTACGCATATGCCGGCTCCAACGTCAAGACGGTCAACCTGTCGGCGGCGGTGTCTGGCTTTTATTCGGTTTTAGGATCGGCGACGAACCCTGCAGTGCCGTTCACGGGGGCGACAAGCCTAGAAGCAATAAACGTGGATCCTTCCAACCCCACATACTCCGCCTCCGAGGGCGTGCTGTTCGACAAAACCAAAACACATCTCATAAAATATCCTCAGGCAAAGCCCGGGTCGACGTACACCATGCCAAGTGATGCATCGGTCGCCGTGCAGATTGACGCGTACGCGTTCAGCAACACGTCCCTTCTACAGAAAATCGTGCTATCCTTGAACACGCTCATCGAGGCTGAGGCGTTCAACGGCTCGGCGGTCAGCGAGGTCACGGCAGACCGCGTCAATGATTCGGTGGGCCGCAGTCTTCTTTCCACGGCATTCAGGAACGCTCCAACCTGGAGCTTGAACTCCGCTGGTTGCAGCATAACAAAGTTGACTATCGACGTCGACACGGTGGACACGTTGGCTGTTGCAGATATAGTGGCCGTGTCCGACAAAAAGCTTGTGCTCACAGACCAGGTGAAACGCACGGTTGGCTCAGGCTTCTTCGCCTACAATGCTGGATGGGTGCAGGTCTTCAATGCAGACAAGGCGGGACATACGTACACTGCGTTCGATGGAAAATGGTACGCCGAGGCCGTGGAGATCGAGGTGGATGCAACTAACCTGTCCACCACTGCCTCATACGCTATTGACTCGGGTGGTTATGTTGATCTCAAACCACCTAGTGTCTCAAACATCATCTTCCCCGTAGGCCACATCATGAATTTTTCCGCTAAGGCAGGTCATTCCAATGAATATGTGGCGTATGCCTCGATGATGATATGGGACCAATCCGCGAACCAATACAAGGAAAAATTCCGTTCATACATCGGCGGATCTAGCCTCAGCTTCGAGATCGACGACAGATATGTCGACGAGTTCTCGCCCGCCGGCCACACGCCTAGGCTGACGTTCACAGTGCCTCCCGCTGCATCGACCTATATTGTCCAAATAAGCTACACAAACACCAGTAGCCTCGATATCAGCGTCAACAACGGGATGTTCGCCAAGCACTCTGCGGCGTCCGTGACCGTCGCGGACGGGGACACGATCAAAGTGAAACCGACTGGCATAGGCATCACCGGCGCAGTGTTCATGGCGGGGACATCGAGCGAGAACATGGCTTATTCCAACGGGGCATACAGTCACATGGTAACAAGCCATGGAACCATATCCTTCGTCAAAGGGTCCGCTGACGACTTCTATGTGGAAATAAATACTTCGCCGGCG
>JAITOF010000055.1 GCA_031290095.1 Candidatus Methanoplasma porotermitis | reverse complement strand
GGCCACGCGTTCGAGAACTGCAGCTTCCTCGCCTCCGTCGACATACAGGGAAGCGTGGGGTCCATAGGCTACGGGGCGTTCTCCTTCTGCGCCGCCCTCGCCTCCGTCGACATACAGGGAAGCGTGGGGCCCATAGGCGAATACGCGTTCTACGGATGTGCCGCCCTCGCCTCCGTCACATTCAATGGCGACGCGACTTCCATAGGCAAATGCGCGTTCATCCAATGCTACGCCCTCGCCTCCGTCGACATACAGGGAAGCGTGGGGTCCATAGGCGAGCGAGCGTTCTTCCAATGCTACGCCCTCGCCTCCGTCACATTCAATGTCGACGCTACTTCCATAGGCGAGTCTGCGTTCCAACAATGCTACGCCCTCGCCTCCGTCACATTCAACGGCGATGTGACTTCCATAGGCGAGTCTGCGTTCCGCAACTGCTACGCCCTGACCTCGATCGTGATTCCAAGCGGCGTGGATTTCATAGGCGAATACGCGTTCTACGAATGTGTCTCGTTACGCAACATAGTGTTCAAGGGCTCCATACCCCCAAGGCTCGATGCCCATTCATTCGAGTTAGATGATTTTTTAATGTCAGAGGCATACGTATGGTCATCGATATGGACTTCGCAAGATGCCATCAGTAACGCCTTCACAGACAGGGAGACAGGCGACACCACAATCCTCTACGGGGGGACAGCGGATGACCTGGCATACCCCAACGTGCCACACACCCCATATGGCACAGACTCAGGCGTCCATTGGGTGTACGACGAATCCGTGGGAACGCTGACATTCTCGGGGACGGGCGTAATTGAATACATCACGTCTACTTGGAACGAGATCAGACCATATGTGCAGGCAGTAATCATAGCAGAGGACAGCAATATTGAGATAGGCGACGGGGCGTTCTACTTATGCACATCGCTCTCCTCCTTCTCCATCCCAGACGGCGTGACGTCCATAGGCGAATGGGCGTTCTACTTATGCACATCGCTCTCCTCCGTCTCCATCCCCCAAAGCGTGGGGTCCATAGGCGAATGGGCGTTCGCCTACTGCACATCGCTCTCCTCCGTCTCCATCCCCCAGAGCGTGGAGTCCGTAGGGGACTATGCGTTCGCATACTGCACCTCCCTCACCTCGGCGGCCATACAGGCGCCCGGTCTAGACGACCTGTATGCCGTGTTCTATGCCGACTTCTCGCTCATCGCCGTATCCATCTACGACAACGGGTCGGACACACCTACCCGATACACCATGTCCTATTATGCGAGCGCCCGCGTTGTCGTGATCTACTATGACGACAGCGTCGACGGCAACGTCTACGCAACGCAGTCCCTGCGGGGAGACGTGACGCTCCACGGCTTCGACTACGCCGTGAAGGTAGGCACGACGGCAGGGGCCGGCGACGTCAAGACGGTCCTCAGCGGCGAATCTTTCGCTACGTCGACCCTCGTAGGCAGGACCGCGTACGCGTCCTCGGGCCAGTATCGCACCGTGTCCGCGTCCATCGACAACGGGACAATAAGCCCGTCCACGCAGTCGGGCCTCCCCATAGCCGCGCTTGGAGGGGACCTGACGTTCACGTTCTCTGCGAACGCGGGGTACGCCATAGAGAGCGTCATGATTAACGGCGAGGACGACCCGGCCGCCGCCGCGTCGGGGGCGTACACGTTCCATGACGTGACGAGCGACGGCAACACCATATCAGTGACGACGACTCGCTTGACGTTCGTCGTGACCGCCACGGCCGACGCCAACTCGTCCATCTCGCCGGAAGGCCTTGTTAGCTTGGACGCGGGAGGGAGCGAGACGTTCACGTTCTCCGCCAACGCCGGCTACGCCATATCCGACGTAGTCGTGGACGGGGCCAGCGTCCCGACCGCTGTTGCGGCGGGGACGTACACGTTCTCAGGAGCGGACTCCGACCACACTATAAGCGTGAAGTCCGCGCCGTCCTTCTCCTCGCCGGGAGGCGTAGGAAGCGGGAGCGGCTCTGAGCCCGGCGACGAGAGCGACGGGTCGGGCAACGGATATAACGACGACGCAGGCGACTCGCGTGAATCGGGCGGCGAGGACGAAGGCGTGTCTGTCGCAGTGATCCTGGTCGTTATCGTCATAGCCATAGCCGCTGGGTCCGCCGTCCTGTGGCTCGTGATAGGGCGTCGCTGAGCCGACCGTCGGAATGAAAGCCACGTCGAAACATCTTCCCTAAACTGTTTCCAAGCATTTTTTTGAAAACGCCGCCGGCTCCTCCGATCTTGCCTCTTCTCGCGGTCGGCGCGGGTGCGAACTTTATCGTAGACTCCGGCCTTGCGCCTCCTTTCGCTTAATCTGCCGTAACCGTAGCCCGTCGCAGACACGCTCCAAAACTCGCATGCGGATGCACGCTTCCAAGCAAGACAAACGCCTGCGGAGCGGAAAAGCCAACGCGCCGACAGTAAGACGGGGGCCATCCTTCTCGCTTCCGAGTGTTGTCGCTACGTTTCCAAAATTTCGATAGATTGATATAGTTTGTTTGTATGGCAAGTATTGGTCTGACGGCCATAGCGGCGGGGAAACACCCGGTCCCATTTCGAACCCGGCAGTAAAGTCCGCCCGCGTACCTGTCTGTACTGTGTTGCGAGAGCGCACGGGAACTTAGGCACGCTGTCAACCACTTCTCCTTTATTCTTTGGGGGACGGGAGTCTGCGGTTTTATCCTGCCTGCGACTGGTCCTTGCGACCGCTTGGACTCGACGGGGCGGCTTCAAAGCTTGAAATCCCGTGAAAGAATTGTAACATCGCATCGGATACTGCATGGCATGCATGGGATCGAGAACAGCTCCGTCGAGTGGAAGGAGGTTTGAGACAGGGAATGGCTCAAAGGCATCAGCGCGTTCGCTACTTTCGACGGCGGAACGTACCTTATTGGGGTCAGGGACGACGGCGAGCACGTCGGCGTCAGGAATCCCAAAGGGCTCATGAAGTCCATTTCCGACACCGTCCGCAACACGCTCGGCATATCCCCCGACATAGAATGCATCGAAACGGACGGCAAACCGGTCATACGCATAGCCATCCGCCCTTCCGAGGTCCCCGTGGACTGCGGCGGAAAATTCTACAAGAGGGTCAGCGACACCGTCCAGGAAATGAGAGGCTCGGAGCTGACGAAGCTCTACTTTCGCGCAACAACATGACTTGGACGGACCAGGAGCGAAGCGGCGTCAAAGAAGAGGCCTCCGTCAAGACGGCCTCTGACTACGCATTGAGCGACTTTGAGAGAAAGGTCTATGACGTGATACTTGCGGGAAATGCGACCAAGGACGGCGAGATCGCCGAAGCCGCCGGCATCAGCCTGCGCAGTGCCTATAGAGTCCTTTCCTCGCTCGAGTACAAGGGATTCCTCAAACGCACAGGCAACAACAAAAACGGTTGCTGGCTCGTCGTAAAAAAAATTCAATGAAGGGGCGGTCTCGCCAATCGCTACCAATCACCGCCAACATCTGTCTGAACAATATCCACATGCGGCGGCATGGGTCACACTTTTACTACATAAGCTTCAGAGAACCTTTTAGGTTCTAGGCTGTAAACGGTCCCGTCGTCAGCGGCACCCACGTATATCACGCCGCCTTCGCTGTTCGCCAGAGCCGCAACATTGCGCAGGGCTTGTTGTCCCATTCCCGCTTGAAATCGGTGCGAGCATCGTTCATCATGCCTTTAAGGGTGGCACGCACCCTAATAAAAGCAGCCACGTTAAATCAGGGCAGTTGAATAGGGGACAGCCGCGTGCAGGAAGAAAATGCAGGGGCCGTTCTTGCGAGATCTGACTGGAATGCCGAAGAACAGAACCGCAGACGCGAGTCCAAGCGAGCGGAAGACTCCGATGACGACAAGGATTAATACAGAACTGGCCTATCATTCCCCGATGATTCTAATCAAGCTCGGCGGAAGCGTGATCACGGACAAGACCCAGTACAGGATGTTCGACCGTGAATGCGCGTCGAGGCTCTGCAGGGAGCTAGCGGATTCCGGGAAGAGGGCTGTCATCGTCCACGGCGTGGGGTCCTTCGGGCATGTGGTCGCGAAAGCCCACTCCCTTCAGGATGGCTTCTCAGGCCTGCCCGGGCAGGCGTTCGCCGCCGCCACGGTGCAGCACGACGTCCGCGACCTGAACTCCATGGTCGTGAAGGAGCTTCTGTCGGCAGGGGTCCTCGCATTCCCCGTGCCGCCGGGGTCATGTTTCATGATGGACGGCGGCGTGCTCGACGTGAAAGACGCCGAGGTGCTGACCTCGGCGTTCAGACTCGGCATGACGCCCGTGCTTTTCGGAGACGTCGTGCTCGACCGCCGCAAAGGCTTCGGCATATGTTCCGGCGACCAGATCATGGAGGCCCTCTGTGACGTGTTCGACCCCGAGAAGGTTGTGTTCGTGTCGGACATAGACGGCCTTTACGACATGGACCCCAAGAAACACGCGGCCGCCAAGCTCATAGAAGAGGTGACTGCCGAAAGCTTGGAGCGCGTGGATTCCAAGATGTCCGTGGACGACGTGACCGGAGGCGTGCGCGGAAAGATGGAGGCCATGCTGAGGATCAGCACGCCCGAAAGGGAGTGCGTGCTCGTGAACGGCGCCGTCCCGGGCCGCCTGCGCTCATTATTAAAAGGCGAGCGGGTTATCTCCACCACAGCGACGGGAGGGACCGGATGACGCCCATAAGAGAAAGAAAAGCCGACCACATCGACATATGCCTTAACGAGCGCGTGGCTCCCGGATATTGTTACTGGAACGACGTTAGGCTCGTGCACAACGCGCTGCCGGAAGTGAACGCGGACGACATAGACCTGTCGACGGCCCTGTTCGGAAAGAAGCTCAGCTTCCCGCTCGTGGTCACCGCCATAACCGGGGGGTTCCCTGGAGCCAAGAAGATCAACTCCAACATCGCCGAGGCCTGCGCGGAGCTGGGCATAGGCATGGGCGTCGGCAGCGAGCGTGCAGGAATCGCAGGAGCAGACCCTGACAGCTATTCTGTGATATGCGACTACGACGTGCCTCTGGTCATCGGAAACGTGGGTGCGCCGCAGCTCGTCGAGCAGCGCAGCAAGGACCGCTTCTCGGTCGAAGACGTGGGAAGGGCGAAAGAGCTAGTCGATGCCGACGTGATGGCGATACACCTCAACTTCCTTCAGGAAGTGGTGCAGCCCGAGGGCGACGTCAACACCAAAGGCTGCTTCGACGCCATCCGCGACGTGGCCAAAGCATACCCCACGATCGTGAAGGAGACCGGGGCCGGCATATCCCGAGAAGTGGCCGCCAGGCTAAGGGGGACCGGCATAGTGGGAATGGACATAGCCGGTATGGGAGGCACAAGCTTCGCAGGCGTGGAGCTCTACCGGGCGATGGCCGCCGGCGACGAGATACGCATGAACATGGGCGAGTCCTTCCTCGACTGGGGGATCCCGTCCCCCGTGTCTCTGCTGGAGGCGAGGAACGGCCTTCCGCTGATAGCGTCCGGCGGCATCCTAGACGGAATACACGTCGCGACGTCCGTCGCGATGGGGGCGTCGTCCGCAGGAGTGGCGAACGCGGTGCTCAGGGAGGCGGCCAAGTCCGCCGACGCGGTGAAGAGCAAGCTCATGCTGATAAGAGAGGAGTTCAAGGCGGCCATGCTGCTCACAGGCTCCGCCGACGTCAAACAGCTTTCCAAGGCCCGGTACGTGGTGCTGGGCGAGACCCGGCAGTGGCTGGAGTGAACATCATGGACGCAAAAGAGTACCTTGCAAAGACGTCTAAAGAGCTGGACGCACCCGTAAGACGATACATAAAAGACGAACTGCCGTCGGACCTGATAGCCGCCGCGAGGCAGTATCCTTACGCCGGAGGCAAACGCATGAGGCCTGCCATGGCCGTCGCGGCCGCAGGGGCCGTCGGAGGCGACAAGAGCAAAGCGGTACCGCTTGCAGTGGCAGTGGAATACATTCATAATTTCACCTTGGTGCACGACGACTTCATGGACGGCGACGAGAAGAGAAGGGGGATGACCGCCATACACATAGCATACAACGTCCCGACCGCCATCCTCGCAGGGGACGCCCTCTTCGCCAAGGCGTTCCAGATCATCGCAGACCTTGACATCCCCGCCGAACGGATGAGGCTCGTGCTCCAATATGTGTCTCAAGCCGTCTGGGACCTCGCTCGCGGACAGCAGATGGATGTCAACAACGAGGGACGGATCGTCACCGAGGAGGAGTACATAGAAACCATAAGATTGAAGACCAGCGTCCTGTTTGCGGCCGCCGCCGCCGGAGGAGCGATAGCCGGAGGCGCCGACGACGCCACTGTGAAAGCCCTTCACAGCTACGCCATGGCGCTGGGGCTCGGCTTCCAGATATACGACGACTACCTCGGCGTGGCAGGAGACCCGTCCAAGACCGGGAAGTCCGTCGGCAACGACATCCGCAAAGGCAAATGCACCGTGATGGTGACGCACGCCGTGAACAGCATAAAAGACCCGAAAGTCCTCGCCGAGCTCAAATCGATACTAGGCGACCAGAAGGCGTCGGAAGAACAGGTTTTCCGCGTAAGGCGGATCTTGGAGGACGCAGGCAGCATCGCTTACGGAAGGAAACTCGCAGAAAAGAAGGTGAAGGAGGCCATATCCTTCCTCGACGTCCTGCCGCCGAGCGAAGAGAAGGACTTCATGGTCGCGCTGGCAAGATATGCCATAGACAGGGAAGTTTAAACATCGCCTATCCCCGTGGCCGTTATGCGGTAGTTCGCATGACGGCCCTCGGGCAGGCTGCGGTGCTTTATTATCACGGCGGTCCTGACGCCGTTCCCCTTCTTATCCAGCCTTATTATCGTCTTGGAGTTGTGATACATCGGGTGCCCACCGAGAAACTCGACCGCGCCGGTGCCGATGTTGGTGTACACCTGCGAGGTGAGAAGCACCGCGACGTCCTTCTTCCTCGCGATCCCCAGAAGGACCTCGATCTGCCTAGTGAAGTCGCTCCGGGATTTGACGTCGTCATGGTTGAGGCGGTAGAACATCGTCATGGAATCGACGACGACCATTTCTATGACGCCTTTGTCCGCGAGGTTCACGACCTTGTCGATCTGGGTGGACTGCTCCTCGAAGCTGTGTACTTGGGACACCAGGAACCCGTTCATGACCTCCTTGTCCTCGCCGAAGATCTGGAACACCCTCTCCGACGAGAGTCCTTCGGCATCGATGTAAGCTATCCTCTTCCCGTCTTTGATGACGTTGAGCGCGGTCTGGAGGCATATGTTGGATTTACCCGTGCCGGCCTCTCCGTACAGCAGCGTGACGCTGCCTTTCTCTATGCCTCCTCCCAAGAGGTCGTCGAACGCTCTGCACCCGGTGGGTATCCGATTCACATGACGTCAATGCCTAATTAGTTGATAAGTTTCTGCATGTTCGGGGACCGGCAACCCTCTTCGATCCATGAGGCGAACGCCGTTGCGAACCTCTCCAGGGTCGCTCTCGTCCTCTCGTCGGTTATGTTTCCGTCGGAGTCCATGGCGCCCGCAATGTCTCCGAAGTACGCCTCCGGCTGGCCCATGACCCGCATGTCGAGGTTCACGCAGCACTGCCTCAGGGCATGATTGGCTCCGAATCCCCCTATCCTCCCCGGCGAGGTGCTCACGACGGCAACCCTCTTGCCGCCCCACACGTTCCTCTCCGAAGGCCTCGAGCCCACGTCCAACGCGTTCTTCATCGCCGCCGGGATGGAGCGGTTGTACTCCGGAGTCACGAACAGGACGCCTTCCGATATCTCTATCTCGCGACGAAAGGCGGCCCATGGCTCGGGCGGGTCGATTCCGTCCTCGAGGTCGGGATTGTACAACGGCAGGCCCCCTATGGCGACGACCCTCGTCTCGGACCCGGGAATGCGCTTGGATATGTGCCTCGCCACGGCGGCGGAGTATGCGCCCTTCCTGAGGCTTCCGACGATCACTGCGATCCTGCGAGTCATTCGCCGCCCCCTCTTCCCGAATCTTTTTCCTTGACTGGCTTGACGTCGTCCAAGTCGTAGTCCGCGTCAGTCTGGTACTGTTCGCCCTTCGCCGCATAGTATGGAAGCGCCAAGACGGCGACGGCCAACAGGACTATGCCTATCGCCGCCGCCGCTGCGACGACCAGCACTATCGCTGTCGCCACTAGGCTTTCAAGTATGCTCGCGTTCATCACGACCGTGACGGCCAGCGCCGCTATCAGCAACGCCAGAAACAGAATCCCTGCCGCCGAGGCGGCCGTGCTGCGTCTTTTTGTCTCCATTGCATCACCCGCTGTGAGGCATGTACGGAATCAGGGAGCCTGCAAGCTGCGGCAGAGTCATGGACTGGATTATTATCTTGCCCGGCCCGACGAGCGTCGTGACGAACAGCCCCTCTCCCCCGAACAGCGCGGTCTTTATGCCGCCGACGGAGGAGATGCCGTATTTGACTGTGTCCTGCCATGCCACCGCGTTCGCGGTGGACACCTTGTAGGCCTCGCCGGGCTTGAGGTCTATGATGTTGAAGTCTCCGCAGGAAGCCACGAAGGCCATGCCGGACCCGCTGAGCTCCTGGAGTATCAGCCCTTCTCCGCCGAACAAGACGTTCCCCAGCTTCTTCTGGAACACCACGCTGAGCTCCACGGTCGTCTGCGAGCCGAGATACCCGGTCTTCTGGACGATCCACCTGCCCTTCCCGATGTCCAGATCCACTATCTTGCCCGGAGCCGACCCCCCTAGTCCGACGATTCCAGAGCCGCCGTGCGATCCGTATCGGACCAGGAACATGGACGCCCCGGACAACGACCTTCCGATTCCCTTCAGGAGACCGCCCTTCAGCTTCGCCTCCATCGTCACGTTGCCGGTCATGTAGACCATGCCGCCGGCTACGGACTGGAGCTCCTCGCCCTCGTCCAATTGTACGTTGACGAACTGAAGGTTGTCCCCTGTTATCGTGTACCTCATGCCTGAGCACCGGCTTTCAAGGTATTATACATGCTCGCAGTTACGTCCGCATGGACGCCTACATCAGGCTGGCCGCAGGAGCGGAAGCGGAGGTATTCGAGACGTCGTTCCTGGGAAGGGACGCCGTGGCGAAGGTTCGTTCGCCGAAAGGGTACAGACATCCCCGATTGGATGCGTCCATTCGCTCCGCACGCACCAGAAACGAGGTCCGGCTCATGCGCGATGCCCGTTATGCGGGCGTCAGGACCCCGATAGTGTACGACGTGGACGTCGAGGCGTGCACGGTGATCATGGAGAGGGTCAGAGGCCAGAAGCTGAAGGACGCCCTTGATCTGTCGGACGACTGTTGCGGCATATGCGCGTCGATAGGCAGGACGATAGCCATGCTCCATGACGCGGGGATATGCCATGGGGACCTGACGACATCGAACATGATACTGACCGAGGGCGGCGAGATCTGCCTGATCGACTTCTCCATGGGCAAGAGCGCCGCCGCTACGGAGGACCTCGGCGTGGACGTCAGGTTGCTCGAGAAGGCGTTCGCGTCTGCGCATCCGGGGCTGGGGGACGCGTATGCCGCGCTCATCGGCGCATATATGAAAAAGAAGAAGCACCCCGAAGAGATCATGAAGAAACTGGAGGAGATAAAAAACAGGGGGCGCTATACTTGATATTCAAAGTGATAACGTCCAACCCCGGCAAAGTGAGAGAGTACCAGGAAGCGTTCGCGTCTGCAGGGCTGGAGGCGGAGCATCTGCGCTTGGCTTACGACGAGGTGCAGTCCTCAGACCTGGAGGAGGTCGTGTCGAAAGGAATGGAGGAGATACGCCGCAAAGGCGTCCGAGGCTTCATAATCGACGACTCAGGGCTGTTCGTCGATGCCCTGAACGGCTTTCCCGGCGTCTGGTCCGCCTATGCCCAGAAGACGATCGGCAACAAAGGGATCCTGAAGCTTATGGAAGGCGCCGAGGACCGCGGCGCCGAGTTCAGATGCTGCATCGGATGCGACGTCGGCGGCAGGACGATAATCGTCACCGGGAAATGCCGAGGCGCCATAACCTCAGAGGAGAGTGGGAGCGACGGGTTCGGGTTCGACCCTATATTCAGCCACGACGGCGAAAGGTCCTTTGCGGAGGTCCCGCTGGAAGACAAGAACCGCGTCTCCCACAGGGGCGACGCGTTCCGCCTGCTGCTGGCGGAACTGGGAAAAGAAAATTAAACCCCCACGGTATAGCAGATGCCGTTCTCATGAGCGGCATGATCGAGGCGAGGGGGCTTGTCAAGGAATACGCGGGCGGGGTGCGCGCGGTCGACGGAGTGGACTTTTCCGTCGCGGAAGGAGAGATATTCGGGTTCTTGGGGCCGAACGGGGCCGGCAAGAGCACCACCATCTCGATGATCACGACGCTTTCGACTCCCACGAGCGGCTCCGTCTTCGTCGACGGCATAGACGTGGCCCGCGACCCGGGCGCCGTTCGCAAGGTCATAGGCCTAGTGCCTCAGGACCTGACGTCGGACGACGACCTTTCCGGGAGGGAGAACATGCTCTTGCAGGCGGATCTGTACGGCGTACCCAGGCGGGAGGCCAAAGAACGCGCCGACGAACTCCTAGAAATGATACAGCTGCACGACGCGGCAGACCGTCTTGTCGATACGTACTCCGGGGGCATGAGGAAGAGGCTGGAAGTCATAGAGGGTCTGATCCACAGGCCCAAGGTCCTCTTCTTGGACGAGCCCACCTTGGGCCTCGACGTTCAGACGAGGAAGATCATCTGGGACCATATACTCGACATGAGGCGCGAACATGGCATGACCGTCTTCCTAACCACCCACTATCTGGAAGAGGCGGACTTCCTGTGCGACAGGATTGCTATCATCGACGGAGGGAGGATCAAGATAGTCGGCACCCCCGACGAGCTCAAGACGTCCTTGGGAGGGGACAAGGTGTACATCGAAACTGAAGGGGTAGACGACATCTGCGACGCCCTGAGCCGCCTTTCCGGGGTGCGATCGGCATCCCGCGACGGCCGCACGTACAAAATCGACACAGAGGACGGGGACAGGACGATACGCGACGTGCTGTCGGCCGCCGCTGACAACGACTGGCATGTGGTCAACGCGAGCCTCAACCACCCGAGCCTCACCGAGGTGTTCCTCGAGTACACAGGAAAAAACGTCCGAGACCAAATGGGCGACTCGAGCAAAGAGGAGGTCAGGAGGCAGAACCTCCAGAGCAGGCGGAGGCAGAAATGACCGCATCCGAGTATTCAAGGCAGCTCCTGTCCCTTACCGGGAGGGAGTTGAAGCATTGGTACAGGAGCAGGATGCAGATTATCGTGACCATTGTGCAGCCGCTGGTGTGGCTCGGCCTGTTCGGCCTGTCCGCAGAGGTGTTCGTGAACATGATCGAGTCCAAAGGCGGCTTGGACCTTGCGACGACGGACTACTTCAGCTTCCTCTCGGTGGGCATCATTCTGTCCACGGCCCTGACCACGTCTCTGACTAGCGGCATGTCCGTGGTGTGGGACAGGCGGTTCGGGTTCCTGGACAAGCTGAGGGCATCCCCCGTGCCCAGAGGAGTCATACCGCTCTCCAAGGTGTTGGCGTCCACCGTGAAAGCCACTGTGCAGGCAATGGCGGTGTTCGCCGTGGCCGTGGCGCTGGGGCTGGACGTCGACGGCCTGACCATGCATGGCGTATCCGTCCTTCTGGCGTCAGTCATACTCATCGGGCTGACGTTCTCGTCGATCTTCGTGGCCCTCGGGACGGCAATCAAGTCCTTCGACACGTACATGACCCTCAACTCGCTCCTGAGCATGCCTATGATGTTCGTCTCCGGGGTGATGTTCCCGACATATAAGTTCCCGGCTTGGCTCAAGGCCGCCGCAGACCTGAACCCGCTCACATACGCGTCTGACGCCGCCAGGGCGGCGTGCCTGGACCCGGAGTGGCTGACGCCTGCCCATGGCTTCTCTTTGCTTTCGGTACCGAACCTCAGCATCGCCGAGGATCTATTGGTCGTCGCGATCGGCGCCGCTGTCGTGATGGCGCTGAGCTTGCTGTTCGCCGGAAGGGCGTTACGCGCCCAATGATTGCAAAGTCTTATTACGGCGTTGGACATCACAAGATGCCAAGGGTCTGTGGGCTAGCCTGGTATACTTGTGGCTTTGGGAGCCATTGACCCCGGTTCGAATCCGGGCAGGCCCACTTATATTTTTGGCGAATGCATGACATGAGACGGACGGATGTGCGAGCGATGGGAGAAAAAAGTAAAAAGGACATCAAAAAAGAGTTGCAATTCCTACTCTATACAAGCCCTGAGAAGATGTGAAAGTCAAGGCATTTGTAAAAGACGAAAATATTTGGCTGAACCAAAAATCAATGGGCGAGCTTTTTGGCGTGCAAACGCCAGCGATAAGCAAACATCTCAAGACTTGACCTCGACAGTTGGTGAGCTAAAAACCTGGTTTTGAGGGGCGCGGGGAGGCGTCGCGGCCGAAAGGACGGAAAAGCGCCCGGAACACCCCCGTCCATGCGGACGAAGCAGACGAAGCTCCAGACAGGCCTCCCACGCCGAACGACGACATGTCGCCTCCCTGCGGCCTCGCGCTTGCCGTGGGGCGCCGCCTCGGCTTGACGGGCGTGCTCGACCTCGTGGACGGGCACGAGAAGAAAGGCGTC
>JAITOF010000044.1 GCA_031290095.1 Candidatus Methanoplasma porotermitis | reverse complement strand
GTCAGCAGCCACCCCGACTTCTACACCGTGACCGGGGCCGCCGACGGCGGGTCCGTGATCACGCCGAGCGGGAGCAGCCTCGTCGCCCGCGGAGGGTCGATATCCTTCGAGTTCTCCGCCAAGCCCGGATACGTCATATCCAGAGTGCTCGTGGACGGGAGCCCGATAGACTTCTCGTCTGGGAGGCACGTGTTCTCGAACGTCGGGAGCAACCACGTCATAGCCGTGTTCTCGGACGACGGCTCCGGGACGCTGAGGCTGACCGTGGACGTGACGGGAGGAGATGGATACCCCAAGTACAGCGTGGACTCGGCGCCATACTCCCGCCTCAACAGGAGCGTGGCGCTGTCGCCAGGGTCCGACCTCGGAGTGTCGATAGACGTGGCCGACGGGTACAGGCTCGTCGGATGGAAGGGCGACGTGGAGCAGAGCGGCGCGGAAGTGCGCATCTCTGACGTTCGGAGCGACGTCTACCTCATAGCCGTCCTAGAGCCTGTAGGGGGAGGAGACGGCGCGGGCGACGGTAACTGGGCAGCGGTCAACATAATCCTCGCCGTGCTGGCGACGTTGACGGCGGCGTTCGTCCTCTATGCGAGAAAGGGATTCGTGGAGAAGGACGGCGAGAGGAGGTCAAAGGCCGCCCTCGCGTTGAGGGTCGTCGCGCTCGCGGTGGCAGTCGCGTCCATAGCGGTGTTCTTCCTCACGGAGGACCTGTCGCGGAACATCGGCGTCTTCGACGAATGGACCCCGCTGACGGCCGTCCTGCTCGCAGTCGTCCTGGCCCTCGTCGCGGTGAGCGCCAGGCTCGACAGGAGGCCTGAGGACTGAGCGTGGACGCACGAACAAACGCAAAAGCCGCGGAGGAAAACCTCCGCGGCACATTTTATTTATTATGCATATACCTTCGAGGTCTTAGGGAAGCCGCACACTCGCCATTCAACGTCGAACGACGGCCTGACGCCGTGGCTGCCGCCGGACCCGTCTACTTGGCAGAGGCGAATCTGCCCTTCCCGCACGCCGCGTCCTCCGTCTTTACTTCCGACAAGGACTTCGGCGCCTCTGCGATCGGCCTCATGCTTATGAGAGGACGCCGCCTTTGGGGCCGACGCGGCGCGAAGTATAAGGTATTAAATACACCTCAGGTATACCACGGCTGAAGATTGGACTGCTGAATGTCCGACCAGACGTAGCGGGCAATGCCTCGAGCAACCCATATCCGCTCACTTCAGTAATTCTTGAGCAGGATCGGCGTCACGGTGGGAGCATGAGACGCGTTCGTCTAAAATGCGCGAGGTTAGCGAAGACACCCTCGCAGGAATGTGAGCAGATGCCACAGAGAAGACGTCCAAAGAGAGGATCCAAAGGCTACGGCCCGAGGAAAAGAGCACAGTCGCAGACACCAAGGCTGGATTCATGGCCTGATATCAGCGGAGCCCCTAAGATTCAGGGGTTCGCAGGATATAAGGCGGGAATGACCCATGCGTTCGTCGTGGACAAGAGAGTCAAGAGCACCACCACCGGAATGGAGGTACAGGTGCCCGTGACGGTCATAGAGGTCCCCCCGATGAAGATAGCCGCGGTTAGATTTTACGAGAACACACTCATAGGCCTCAAGACGGCCGGAGAGGTCTGGGCGCAGGACCTCGACCCCCTGCTTTCTAAGAGGCTGAACGTGCCTGTCGGCCATACCGCAGAGTCGTTCGACAGATATGCCGAGTTCGACGTCGAAGACGTCCGCGTCTTGGCATACACACAACCCAGAAAAATAACCGGAGTCCCCAAGAAGGTCCCTGACCTGATGGAGCTCAGGATCGGCGGAGGAGTGATCAAGGACCGGGTCGCGTATGCGAAAGGCATACTCGGCAAAGAGGTCGTCGTGAAGGACTTCGCCGCAGAGGGAACGTTCATAGACGTCATCGCAGTCACCAAGGGAAAAGGATTCCAGGGAGTGACCAAGCGCTGGGGAGTCAAGTTGCTGTCCCACAGGAACAGCAAGCACCGCCGCGGCATAGGCAACCTAGGTCCGAAGAGGCCCGGATACGTCAGGGGGACCGTCCCCCAGGCTGGACAGCTCGGATATCACCAGAGGACCGAGTTCAACAAGAAGATCGTTAAGGTCGGCAACGACGGACAGGACGTCAACCCCAAGGGCGGCTTCCTGAACTACGGAGAGGTCAGGAACAACTACGTCCTCATACACGGCTCCGTTCCAGGGCCAACCAAGAGGCTGATAAGGTTCAGGGACGCCACAAGGGCGCCCAAGAAAGCTGACATGTCGGCCCCGGAGATAACATACGTCTCCACCGAGTCCAAGCAGGGAGCGTGATTTGAATGACACAAACTAACATTTATTCTGTAAAAGGGGAAGTTTCCGGCACCGTCGACGTCCCGGAGGCGTTCTCGACGCAGTACAGGCCCGACATAATCAAGAAGGCGGTCCACGCGGCAGCCGCGAACGGCAGGCAGCCCTACGGGTCCGCCCCCCGCGCTGGAATGAGGCACTCCGTCAGCACTTGGGGCAAAGGGCGCGGCGTTTCTCGCGTCCAGAGGTTCAAGGACGGGAAGAGGGCCACGCAGTCCCCTAACAACGTCACCGGAAGGAGGGCGCACCCCCCGAAGGTCGAGAAGATATGGGACCAGAAGGTCAACAAGAAGGAGCTTGGCATAGCTCGCAGGTCGGCGCTCGCCGCGACGGCATGCGCAGAGTGCGTCAGGAAGCGCGGGCACCAGTTCGACGATTCCGTGTCCTTCCCGATCGTGGTGGAGGACGACTTCCAGAACATCGGAAGGACGGCAGACATCAACGCCATCTTCGACGCCATCGGCATCGGATACGATGTCGAGAGGGCAAAAGAAGGCCGTAAGATCCGCGCCGGTCGCGGCAAGATGAGGAACAGGAAGTACAGGACGCCTGTATCCGTCCTCATAGTGGTGTCCGACAGGGACGCGCCCGTGTTCAAGAGCGCGGCCAACCTGCCGGGCGTAGAAGTTGAGACGGTGAACACACTCAACACGGGCCTCTTGGCTCCAGGAGGAGACGCAGGAAGGCTCGCAGTTTACACCAAATCCGCCATAGCGCAGATAGGGGAGTGGACGCATTGAAGCAGAGCGATATACTGATCAGGCCGTATGTGACTGAGAAAACCCTCAACCTCCTGTCCGGGACTCCGAAGCAGAAGTACAGGGACGGCAACAAGATAGAGTTCATAGTGCACAGGCAGGCCAGCAAGTCCGACATAAAGGACGTCTTCGAAGAGCGCTTCGAGGTCAAGGTCGACCGCGTATGGACGAGGATACAGAAAGACGGCAAACACGCTGTCATCAAGCTGTCGGAGGGCTACTCCGCAGAAGATGTCGGCACGAGAGTCGGAGTGTTCTGAGGTGATGGTATGGGAAAGAGACTTATAACGCAGAGAAGGGGCCGCGGAGGCTCCCACTACCGTTCTCCCAGCCACAGGCACGTTGACGACGTCAGGCTCCCCGGGTTCGACACCGGGGCCGGCGTGATCAAGGACCTGATACAGGCGCCTGGAAGAACCAGCCCGTTGGCCGTCATAGAGTTCGACGGCAAGACGGACTATCAGCTTGCAGTGGAAGGGACCAAGGTAGGCCAAAGGCTGACCGTCGGAGGAACCCAGGTCGTCGCGGGCAACATAACCGTGCTGTCTAACATCCCCGAGGGTACGTCGGTGCACAACATCGAGGCCAAACCCGGCGACGGAGGCAAGTTCGTCAAGACCGCAGGATCGTCTGCCACGATCGTGAGCAGAGGCGACAAGGTCATGGTGCAGATGCCCTCCGGGGCCATGAAAGAGTTCACCCCCAGCTGCCGCGCCGCCATAGGCGTGGTGGCCGGAGGCGGTAGGGGCGACAAGCCCCTCGCGAAGGCAGGGAAGAACTATCTGACCCTCAGGTCGAGGTCCACTGCCAACAAGAAAGTGAAAGGAGTTGCGATGAACGCAGTAGATCACCCCCACGGAGGAGGAAGCCACCCCCATGTAGGAGGGCCGAACTGCCAGAAGAGGACCGCATCGCCGGGACAGAAGGTGGGTTTCCTGCCCCCTAAGAAGAAGAGGAAGTGATTCTGAATGGCAAAGACTAAGATAATGGGCTCGGCGAAGGCCACGAGGAGGAAGTCCAGGAAGAAGGCGTCGGCGATCCAGGCGAGGAGGAAGAAGGAGTTCCTGTACCGCGGGTTCACGATGGCGGAGCTTCTGGAGATGTCCTTCGACGAGGTGCTCGGACTTCTGCCCTCCAGGTCGAGGAGGACGTACGTCCGCGGCCTGAACTACGAACAACAGCTTCTCTTTGACAAGCTGAAGTCTGCGGACGGCCCTGTCAGGACCCACCGCAGAGACCTGCCTGTGATACCGCAGTTCGTCGGAAAGACCGTAAGCGTATACAATGGAAAAGAATTCAAGGACGTCGAGATCAAGGCGGAGATGATAGGGCACTTCATCGGGGAGTTCATACTCACAAGAAAGGCGCCGCAACACTCCGGACCCGGTGTGGGTGCGACCAGATCTTCGAAGTTCATGCCGCTGAAGTGAGGTGTCTGTGATGATAAACAAAGGTTACACAACTGTATCGGACCCAGACACGTCTGCTAAAGCACGCGCGAAGGACCAACCAGTGTCCCCGAAGTTCGCCCGCGAGGTCGCAGGGCTCATCCGCGGCATGAAGGTAGACAACGCAATAGCCGCCTTGGAGGAAGTGATCGCATTGGAGCGGCCTGTTCCCCTGAAGAGGTACAACAAGCGCGTCTCCCACAAGAAAGGCGTCGGGCCTGGAAGATACCCTGTGAAGGCATCCAAGGCGATCCTCGGAGTGGTGAGGTCTGCCGTGTCGAACGCCGAGTTCAAAGGATTCGACTCGTCCAACATGGCGATCTCCACGATAACCATAGCGAGGGGCCAGACCATCCCCGGCCACATGCCGAGGGCGCAGGGTCGCGCCACCCAGTGGAACCAGGAGACGGCCAATATCGAAGTGATAATAGAGGAGGTCGAGTGAAAATGGCGTCAGAAAGGAAATTCGTTGCCGAGAACGTCCGCAGGGTCCTCCTCAAGGAGTACCTCATGAAAGAGGTCAGCCGCGCCGGCTTCGGCGGGCTCGACGTCCAGAGGACCCCGATGGGCACGCGCGTGGTGCTCACCACGGAAAGGCCCGGGCTAGTCATCGGCAGGAGAGGTCAGACCATAAAGAACCTGACCCAGGTGATCGAAGAGAGGTTCCATTTCGAGAATCCTCAAATAGAGGTCCTCGAGGTCGAGAACGCAAGCCTCAACGCCCAGATAATGGCAGAGAAGCTTGCTTTCTCTTTGGAGAGAGGGTGGCACTTCCGCAGGGCAGGCCACTCCACCGTGCGCAGGGTCATGGAGGCCGGAGCCCGCGGCTGCCACATCATCGTGGCAGGAAAGCTTACTGGGCAGAGGCACAGGACCGAGAAGTTCAAGGAGGGCTACATCAAGTTCTGCGGCGAGCCTAAGATCGACTTCATCGACCACGGGTACGCCGTGGCGAAGCTGAAAATGGGCGTGATCGGAGTCACCGTCGAGATAATGAGGCCCGACGCAAGGCTTCCGGCAGACACAGTCGTGATAGGCAGGACCGAGGCCGCTGAGAAGTTCCCGGACCTCTTCGGAGAGGCCAGGGAGGCAAAAGCGCCTGCGACTGAAGAGGAGGTGCAGTGACATGGCCGCCCTCAGAACCGCTGACATAAGGAAAATGAGCAGCGAGGAGCGCAACGAGAAGCTCAAAGAGCTTCGAAACGAGCTGATGCACGAGAGAGGCATATCCGCCATGGGCGGCGCCCCCTCCAACCCCGGCCTGATTCGCGCGCTCAGAACCAACATCGCACGCATTCTGACAGTCCAGAAGGAGGAGGAAGAACTCTGATGGCTGACATCTGTCCGGTATGCGGGCTGCCTAAGGAACTCTGCATGTGCGAGGAAATCGCACGTGAGCAACAGAGCGTACGTATAACAGTCGACAGCCGCAGATACGGAAAAATGGTCACCGTGATTGACGGCATAGACGAGAACGACATCGACATCAACGACCTGGCCAAACAGCTGAAGAACAAGTGCGCCGCCGGCGGAACATGCAAAGACGGACGCATAGAGCTTCAGGGAGACCATAAAAAGAAGGTAAAGGCCGTGTTGGAAGAGATGGGGTTCCGTACCGAAGTAAGGTAAAAGGATGAACAGAAGTGAATTCATGAGATCTGAACTGATTGGACTGGACGTGGTTGTGCTGTCAGCACCGTACTCGGGTATTTCCGGGAAAGTGGTAGACGAGACCAAGAACACGTTCACCATCGAATCTGTCGGAACTGAGAGAATGGTACCTAAACCAGGCAATGAGTTCAGATTCCCATATCAAGACAGATGCATAGACATCAGAGGCGAAGAGATTCAACACCGGCCAGAAGACAGAATAAAGAAGGTTAGGTGAATAAAAATGACAGCAAAAGTTAGAAACATTGGATTGGACGTGGCCCCTCCCACTTCAGAGTGCAACGACCCGAACTGCCCGTTCCACGGCAGTCTCTCGGTCAGGGGACAGGTCATTGACGGCGTTGTTGCCACCGTCAAGATGAACAAGACCGTCATCGTTGAGCGCAACTATATGAAATACCACAAGAAGTACGAAAGGTACGAGAAAAGGTCCAGCAGGTACCCGACCCATGCGTCGCCGTGCCTCGGGCTGAAGACGGGCGACCGCGTCAGGATCGCTGAGTGCAGGCCCATCTCCAAGACCGTGTCCTTCGTCGTCATCGAAAAGAAGGAGTGAGCAGGATGAAGGGAATAGCCGGAAGGCAGATAAGAGGACTTCAGAACGGCTCTCGCCTCGACGTGATCGACAACACGGGCGCGAAGGTCATCGAGATCATCACCGTGCCAGGATACCACGGAGTGGCCCGCAGAGTCCCGTGCGCAGGCATCGGGGACGTCGTCATAGCATCGGTGAAGAAAGGGACCCCTGCCATGAGAAAGCAGATCGTGCAGGCGGTCGTCGTCCGTCAGAGGCGCCCCACAAGGCGTCCGGACGGGACCATGGTATACTTCGAGGACAACGCCGCCGTCATCATGACGGAGACGGGAGAGACCAAAGGAACGGACATAAAAGGCCCGGTCGCCAAAGAGGCCGCCGAAAGGTGGCCTCGCATAGCGGCCACCGCAGGATCCATAGTGTAAGGTGAATCGGATGGCAAGCAGCAAAGCAAAGGTACAGAGGAAGGCACAGGCGAACGCCCCTTCCCATGTTAAAAGAAAGGCATTGTCCGCACACCTGAGCCAAGACCTCCGTGAAAAATACGGAGTTCGCACGGCAAGGGTCTGCAAGGGCGACACCGTCGCGGTCCTCCGCGGCGACGAGGACATACGCGGCACCGAGGGGAAGGTCCTCGAGGTCTTCACCAAGACCGGAAGGGTCTCGGTGGAAGGCGTCACGGTCAACCAGGCAGACGGCACCGCCGTAGTGCGCCCGGTCCACGCGTCCAACCTCGTGATAACGAAGGTCAACACCGAGGACACCTGGAGGGTTGACTCGCTTTCCAAGAACAAGGAGGCTAAACAATGAGCGACCACATGAAGAGACTGAAGGCTCCGAGGACCTGGCCTATAAAGAGGAAACTCGCAGTATGGGTGACCAAGCAGTCGCCTGGCGCGCACTCTATCGAGAGCAGCCTTCCGGCTGTCGTCGTGCTAAGGGACCTCATCGGCGCCTGCGACACGGCGAAAGAGGCCAAGAGGATTATAGGGAACCGCGAGCTCGTCGTCGACGGCAAGCCCGTGAAGAACCCCAAAGCCCCCATAGGCGTCATGGACACGATATCCATACCCAAGACCGGACAGAACTTCCGCATGCTCATCACCGACAAAGGCAAGCTTACCACCGTCGGAATCAGCGGAGACGAGGCGACCTGGAAACTTGTCAGGATCGAGAGCAAGACCGTCGTCAAGGGCGGAAAGACGCAACTCAACCTGTCAGGCGGAAGGAACATCCTGCTGGACAAGAACGACTACAGGTCCGGGGACACCCTCAAAATAGGAGTCCTCGACCAGAAGGTCCTCGGCAGCTACGTCCTGAAAGAAGGCGCGTCTGCGCTCATCATACACGGCGCCCTTGCGGGGAAGATCCTCAAGGTCGCCGAGAAGGTGCAGAGAAGCGGCTCCTCGGACAACACGGTCAAATTCGACAACGGCGCCGAGACCGTTCAGAGGAACGTGTTCGTCGTCGGGTCGGGCAAGCCCGAGATAAAACTCCCGGAGGCGTCTGAATGAGCGGCCCCAGGGACATACACATAGAGAAAGTCACCGTCAACATCGGCGTCGGCGAGGCTGGGGACAGGCTCGTCAAGGCGCAGAAGGTTCTGGAGATGATCACAGGGCAGAAGTCCGTGCAGACCATATCCAAGACGGTCAACAGGGACCTGGGCATCAGGATCGGCATGCCGCTCGGATGCAAAGTCACCCTGAGGGGCGACGTCGCCGAGGGATTCCTCGGAAGGGCCTTGCCGATAAGGGACAGGAAGGTGTACGCCTACTCCTTCGACAAGGAAGGCAACATGTCGTTCGGCATCTCCGACTATACCGATTTCGAGGGCATGAAGTTTGACCCCGCGATAGGGATATTCGGCATGGACGTAAGCGTCGTCCTCAGAAGGACCGGCAACAGGATCACCCAGAGGGCCCTCCTGAAAAGGAAGATACCCAAGAGCCACCGCATAGACCGCGGGGAGGCGATTCAGTACATGAAAGACAACTATGAAGTAGAGGTGGTCGAGTGAAGCCCAAGAAGCAGTTCGGAAGGACCGTGGGATGCACCCGCTGCGGACGCAGGAGAGGCATAATCAGAAGGTATGGCATGCATCTCTGTCGCCAGTGCTTCAGGGATATGGCCCCTGAGCTGGGGTTCAAGAAGTATTCGTGAGGTGACAAGAAATGCAGAGCGATCCACTCAACGACGCAATGTGCGTCATGAAAAATGCAGCCTCGAACGGAAAGAGCGAGTGCGTCATCCAGCCGTCCTCTAAACTCATCGGCCGCGTGCTGAAGGTTATGCAGGACCATGGTTACATATATCAGTTCGAGTACGTAGAGGACGGAAAAGCGGGACAGTTCCGCGTGGCCCTCAAAGGCGCCATAAACAACTGCGGCGTGATCAAGCCAAGGTACTCGGTGAAGGCGAATGAGATCGAGAAGTTCGAAGCGAGGTTCCTCCCCGCACAGGACTTCGGAGTGCTCATACTCACCACGACCGCCGGCGTGATGACCCAAGATGCCGCCAAAGAGCTCGGCATCGGGGGCAAGCTGTTAGCGTACATATATTGAGGAATAGAGATGACAATAGCAGGGAAAATCGAAAGCACCATCGCCATCCCCGGTGGGGTGACCGTCACAATGAAGGACGGCACCGTTACGGTCAAAGGACCAAGGGGTGAATTGAGCAGAAACTTCGCGCACCCTCGCGTCAATATTGCCATCGCGGAAGGGGAGATCACTGTCAGCAGCGAATACCCGAGAATATCAGAAAAGGCCATGGTAGGGACCTACGTCGCGCATGTGAACAACATGATAAGAGGCGTGACAGTGGGATTCACCTATCACCTTAAGGTGGTATTCTCTCACTTCCCGATGAAGGTGACAGTAAAGGACAACCGCGTGGAGATCAACAACTACATGGGAGGCCACGCGCCCCGTTACTCGAACATCGTCGGGACGTGCAAGGTGAAGGTCGCCGGCACGGAAGTAACCGTCGAAGGCAACAGCATAGAGGCCTGCGGGCAGACAGCGGCCAACCTTGAGAAGGCAACATCCAGGGGAGGGTTCGACAAAAGGACCTTCCAGGACGGGATATATATCGTCCAGAAATCACACAAGGTGAGAGAATGAGCATCAAGACGCTTACGGACCTCCAGGGTCTGAAAGAAGGCAACATCGCTGAGTTGGAACAGATAGGCATAACCTCGGTGTCTGAGCTCAGGGAGGCTCTGAACGACCAGACAAAGGTCAAAGAAGTGATAAAGGGCCTGTCCGGCGTCGGACCGAAGACCGTCGAGGGTTGGAAGGCCGCTCTTTCTGAGGCCGAGCCCAAGGCCAAAGCCGAGCCTAAGGTCGAGATCGAGGACGAGGTGGAAGTCGTAGAGAATGCTGGCGGCTACCAAGTCAAGATCAAACCCGAGATCAGCGACGAGACCGCAGACGCGCTTGCCAAGAGGGCGATAATATCAGGCAACAGGCCCGCTTTCAAGAGGCAGGAGTGGTTCAGATACTCCAAGCTCGGGGACAAATGGAGGAAGCCCAAGGGCATACACTCCAAGATGAAGAGGCAGCTGAAGAGGCGCCCCCCGATGGTCGACATCGGATACGGCGGCCCGGCGGCCGTCAGAGGGCTTCACCCCTCCGGGTTCCAGGAGGTCCTGGTGCACAACACGGACGCGCTTGACGCGATAGACTCCAAGGTGCAGGCCGTGCGCATCGGAAGGACCGTCGGATTCAAGAAGAGGGTAGAAATCGAGAAAAAGGCCGCCGAGCTTGGAATAAGAGTCCTCAACAGGATGGTGTGACCATGTCCGATCTGAGAAACCAGAGAAGGATGGCCGCCGAGATAATGAAATGCGGCCAGAACAGGGTCTGGATGAACCCCGACAAGATGGAAGAGGTCGAAGAGTGCATCACTCGCTCCGACATCCGCAACGCCATCGGCTCCGACCTCATAAAGGCGAAGCCCAAGAACGGCACATCGAAAGGAAGGATAAGGCATGCGGCCGGGCAGAAGGCCAGCGGTAAGAGGAAAGGGCCCGGAAGCAGGAAGGGAACGGCAAACGCC
Source organism: Candidatus Methanoplasma porotermitis (assembly GCA_031290095.1). GTDB lineage: Archaea > Thermoplasmatota > Thermoplasmata > Methanomassiliicoccales > Methanomethylophilaceae > Methanoplasma > Methanoplasma porotermitis. The sequence continues at coordinate 6,509 of JAITOF010000044.1, read as the reverse complement.
CGCGTCCCCGACAAGAGAAGGTGGATCGCGACGATCCGTCCGATACGCGACGAGCTCAAGACGCTCAGGGCGGACGGAAAGATAACGCCGTCGGTCTACAGGCTGTACTACAGAAGGTCCAAGGGAGGAGTCTACAAATCCCGCAGGAACCTGAAGCAGCACATGGTCGCCGCAGGCCACCTTAAAGAGGAGGAGATCTGATGGCAACAGGACCGAGATACAGAGTAGCGTTCCGCAGAAGAAGAGAGAATCGCACAGACTACTACGCCCGCCGCAAGCTCCTCACGAGCCATGAGGCAAGGGCCGTGGTCAGGAGATCCAACAAGAACGTCTCCATCCAGTTCGTAAGCTTCACCATGGAAGGGGATGCCGTCGAGGCGTCTGCCACAACCAAGGAGCTGGGCAAGCTCGGATGGGAGTTCTCCTGCTCGTCCATACCTGCGGCGTACCTTGTCGGGTACCTCGCAGGCAAGAGGGCGCTGAAGGCAGGCATCGAGTATGCGGTGCTCGACATAGGGATGCAGGTCCCGAAGTACGGAGGCGTGCTCTTCGCAACGGTGAAGGGCATGGCCGACGCAGGGCTGGAAGTGCCTCACAGCGAGGCAGTGCTCCCTGCCGAGGACCGTATAAAGGGGAAGCATATGAACGACAAGATCGAGGCGGCACTCAACAGTGCGAAGAAGAAAGCGGAGGCTGAGTAAAATGGATTGGATCCCAAAGACAAGACTGGGGCAGATGGTCCTCAACGGCGAGATCACAACCATGGGCGCTGCGCTGGACACAAGGCTCCCGCTCCGCGAGGCGGAGATCGTGGACATACTGTTGCCGGACCTTAAGGACGAGGTCATAGACCTCAACATGGTGCAGAGGATGACCGACTCCGGAAGGAGGGTCAGGTTCGCAGTCACAAGCATCGTCGGGAACGGCGACGGGTTCATAGGCATCGGACGCTCAAAGGGCAAAGAGGTCGGGCCGTCCATAAAGAAGGCCATCGACAACGCCAAGCTGAACATCATCGAGATCAAAAGAGGATGCGGCTCCTGGGAGTGCGGATGCGGAGAGCCCCACACGATGCCCTTCGAGGTCATCGGGCGGACGGGCTCCGTCACCGTGTACATCAGGCCCGCGCCCCGCGGAGTGTCCCTTGCAGTGGGCGACGTGGCCAAGAGCCTGCTCACCCTTGCAGGAGTGCGCGACGCATGGGGGTTCGCCACAGGCAACACCAAGACCAAGGTCAACTACGCCATGGCGACTTTCGAGGCGCTCAGGCAGACCGCCCGCATGAGGGTCACGGACGAGCAGGCCGACAGGCTTAACATCGTTCCCGGGCCGATAGGGATGTCTGTTTCAGAGACAGACGTACAGGAGGACTGAACATGACATACGCCGTCGTCCGCGTCCGCGGACAGCCGGAGGTCAACAGGGACATAGAGCACACGATGGGGCTCCTCGGCCTTACGAGGGTGAACCACTGCGTGGTCGTTCCTGAGAACCCATCCACGAAAGGCATGTTGCAGGTGGTCAAGGACTACTGCACATGGGGAGAGATCGACGCCGAGACGCTTGCATCGATGATAAAGGTCCGCGGCAGGCTCTCCGGAGACAGAGAGGTCACCGACGACTACCTGAAAGAGAATTCAGAGTTCGCAACGGTAGAGGACCTCGCCAAAGGGATACTTGAGAACAACTACAGGTTGAGAGACGTGGAGGAAGCGAAACCCGTGTTCCGTCTGCACCCGCCGATAAAGGGATACGAGGGCAACAAGCGCTCGTATCAGGTCGGGGGCGCGCTGGGGTACAGGGGCGAAGCGATCAACGATCTCATCAACAGGATGCTGTGAGGTGTCAAAATGCCAAGCAGAACTAAAAGGATGAGAGGCTCCAGGACTCACGGCCGCGGAAAGAAATCCGGCCGCGGCGCCGGCATAATCGGAGGCCGCGGACAAGCGGGCCTGGGCAAGACTGGAAAAATATACATGCTGAAATACGACCGGGACCACTTCGGAAGACATGGGTTCAAGAGGCCGCAGAGCGTCGTGGAGGCCAACTCCACGATCAACGTGAGCGAGCTCGAGGAGAACATCGAGAGGTTCGTCGCCCTCGGATTCGCATCCAAATCGGGGGATACCTATAATATCAACCTGACTGATGCGGGCATAGACAAGTTGCTCGGCAACGGGAACATAGCCGTTCCCGTGAATGTGACCGTCGCTCAGACGTCTGAGAAGGCGCGCGAAAAGATCGCTGCCGCCGGCGGAAGCATAGTGGAGTGACATACTGAGGTAGATTCGGATGGAAGAGCAGCTCAGCCTGTTGTATAAATTCAAGCCGGTCAGCGACAAGCTCCCCGCCGTCAAACGTCCTGAAGGGCACGTGCACTTCAGGACCAAGATGATGTGGGTGATAGTCATACTGGTCCTGTATTTCGTGATGACCAACGTGTACATCTACGGACTGGACCAGACCAAGTCGCTGGACTTGTTCGCACAGTACAGGACCATAATGGCCGGCGCGTCAGGAACGATAATGCAGCTGGGCATCGGACCGATAGTCACTGCGTCCATCATAATGCAGCTCTTCGTCGGGGCCAAGATAATAAAGCTGGACCTTACCAGCAAGAACGACAAAGCCTGCTATCAGTCTGTGCTCAAGCTCCTCGTGATCGTCATGATCGTGGTGGAGGCCCTGCCGCAGGTGTTCGGGTACCTCGTGCCTTCGGACTCCTTCGTAAGCACTTGGGGGTCAGGCGGCGCGAGGCTGCTGATAATACTGCAGCTGTGCGTCGGGTCGTATCTGGTGTTCCTGTTCGACGAGGTGGTGTCCAAATGGGGGATAGGCAGCGGCATATCGCTGTTCATCGCCGCAGGCGTGGCTCAATCCGTGTTCACCGGCGCGTTGAACTGGTATCCGGTGACAGAGGCGGCCGCGATGGGCATACAGAACCCTCCTGCCGGGACGATACCGAAGGCGCTGTACGTGCTCATGCACACATCGTCCGGAGAGATGGCCAACGGAGGGTACGAGCTGATATTCCTCGGCGAGCCCAATCCGATGATTGCGCTGATAGGGACGGCGTTGATCTTCCTGTTGGTGGTCTACATAGAATCCACGAGGATAGAGCTGCCGTTGTCCCATGGCAATGCCAGGGGGGCAAGAGGGCGCTATCCGATCAAGCTGATGTATGCCAGCAACATACCGGTCATACTGATGAGCGCGTTGCTTGCGAACGTGAGCATGGTCGCTCTGCTGTTGTACAGCAACAGCTTCCTCAGCGACATACCGTTCATAGGGGGGAACTCCTCAATAGGATACTTTGCGAGCGGGACGCAGGCCCAAGGAGGGCTTGCATGGTATCTCTCGGCGCCCATGGGGGTGACGAGCTGGCTGATGCCCATATTGGACCCGATAGGGTATGCCAACGGGCATTCCGTGCTTCAAAACCTGGGACACGTGATGATATACGGCACGGTGATGATCATGGGGTCTATACTCTTCGCCAAGTTCTGGGTTCAGACCACGAACTTGGGGCCGGAGGCAGTCGCGAAGCAGATTCAGAAGAGCGGCATGCAGATACCAGGGTTCCGCAGGGACCCCCGCGTGTTGAAGAGAGTGCTGGAAAGGTACATCCCGACAGTCACGATAATGTCAGGAGCCATGATCGGCGCCTTGGCCGCCGGCGCCGACATGATCGGCACCACAGGGAACGCCAGCGGCACAGGCCTGCTCTTGGCGGTGGGCATTCTGATCCACTTCTATGAGGCGGTCGGACGCGAGCAGATGATGGAGATGAACCCTGTCATGAGAGGGTTCTTCGGCGGAGAGGAATGAAATGCCTAACCCTGGAAGCCCCAAGAGCATGTCGCAGGCGCAACAGAACAATCCTATGCCGATGCCGAAAGGCACCATGATAGGCATGTTCGCCGTGCTTGCGATCATGATGGTGGTCATGTCGTTCAGGATGGAGATAGGAGGCGCGCTGAACGTGGTGTTCAAAGGCATAGACTTCGGGGGGAGGTTCCCCGTCCTCACGCTCGTGATCGCAGGCCTTATAATGATCACGCTCAGCACAGTAATAAGAAGCTACATGACCGACTTCATCGCCCAGACGAGGAACCAGCAGATTCAGAGCGGCTTCAACAAGGAGATGCGCAAGGCGAGGCTGGAGAACAACCTCTTCAAGCTGAAGAAGCTTCAAGAGATGCAGCCCTCTATGATGGCCAAGAGCATGGAGACTCAGACGAAGATGATGAAGACGATGCCCATCACCATGGTGATAATAATACCGATATACGCATGGGTGTGGTACTTCCTTGAGACTACCGTCCCCGACAACCTGTTGTGGATACACATACCTTGGGTGCCGATGGTGGACGGGGTGTACATCCTCAACTCGCTTTGGGTGATGCCCATGTGGATCGTTGTCTACACTATGATCAGCCTGCCTATCGGCCAGCTTGAGAACAGGTTCGTCAGGTACGTCATGCTGAGGAAGCGCCTGAAAGAACTCGACCGGGTCGAGTGTGCGAGTCGGTAAGTGGCATGAGGATAACGATAAGCGGCCCCCCTGGCTCCGGCAAGACGACGGCGTGCCGCGAACTCTCCAAAAGGCTCGGCCTCAAAGCCGTGGTCTTCGGGGAGCTTTTCCGCAGGTTCGCGGAAGAAAGAGGATTGACGCTTGCAGAGTTGAGCGCTCTTGCCGAGAAAGACCCCGACATCGACCGCAGCATAGACGCATGCATCGTCGACATAGCCAAGGACAACGAGAGCATCATATTGGAATCCCGTCTTTCGGCGTATATGTTGTCCAGGAACAACATACCTGCGTTCAAGATCTGTCTGACCGCTTCCCCTGCCATACGCATGGGCAGAGTCGGCGCCAGAGAGGGAGAGAGCCTAGAAGACGCCATCGCCGAGACGACGGCCCGCCAGGCGTCAGAGGCGAGGCGTTACAAAATGTATTATGGCATCGACGTCGAGGACAAGAGCGTCTACGACCTCGTTCTGGACACCGGCGGCCTGGCTCCGGGCGGCGTGGTCGAAGCGATTCTCGAAGCGATAGGGAGGGCGCATGCTGACAAAGGACCCGAAGGCAATTGCTGACAGGTGGGGCAAGCGCCCGTCGGACCGTTCTCTCGGCGAGCTTCTGGACGCGGGCGTCATAGCTCTTGACAAGCCGTCAGGCCCTACGTCGCATCAGGCGACCGCATGGGCGAGGGACGCCTTGAACGTCAAAAAGATAGGGCACGGCGGCACGTTGGACCCTCACGTCAGCGGCGTCCTGCCCATATGCCTTGGGAAAGCAGTCCGTCTCACGGACATAGTCCTCTCTTCGGACAAGGAGTACGTATGTCTGATGAAGCTGCATGCGGACATCCCGGAGCCTAAAGTGCGAAAGGTCCTCTCCACGTTCTGCGGCAAGATCTATCAAACTCCGCCTGTAAGGTCCGCCGTCAAAAGGCAGATGAGGATACGGACCGTCAAGGAATTGGAGATCATCGAGATCAAAGAACGCGACGTGCTGTTTCGGGTCTCCTGCGACGCAGGCACGTACGTGCGGTCTATATGTTTCGACACAGGAGAGGCGTTGGGTTGCGGAGCGAGCATGTCGGAGCTCAGGAGGACCCGTTCCGGCCAGATGACGGAAGAAGGCTCGGCGACGTTGCAGGATCTGAAGGATTCATACGTACTGTGGCAGCAGATGGGCAGGGACGCGTGGCTCAGAAGCATAATACGGCCGATGGAAGTCCTCGTGGAGCCATTGCCGAAGATCATCGTCAAAGCCACGGCGGTGGACGCCGTATGCCACGGCGCGGACCTCAACGTCTGCGGAGTGCATATGCTTGACGACGAGATAAGGAAGAACGCGCTCGTCGCCCTGATGACGGCAAGGGGGGAGCTTGTCGCCATAGGAAAGGCGGCGATGTCCTCACAGAAGATAATGTCCTCGGAAATAGGAAAAGCGGTGGACGTGGAGAGAGTGTTCATGGCCCGGGGGCATTACCCTCGCATGTGGAGATACTCTACCGACCTAGACCTTCCGGACCAGACGGAATGACGGCACCCCCTTCTGGGAAATCACGTTTTTCGGTCTGAGCGACCCTCTTTTTCTGCATGGTTGCACAGGCATATGGGAGGTTTCAAAGGGCGAAGGGTCGCCCATCGTGCAAAGCGCGTTGGAGAATGCCCGCCTGTCTCCTGAAGCAGCAGGCTGAGGGGAGAGGGCATCTCACTTCGACTTCCAAGGGGCGTGCGTCCCGATATAGCATGACATCCAAAAGCATCCATAAAGGTCGCCCGGCTGTTCAGGCGGGTGCGGCAGACAATCTTTGAGCGTGTTCCAAAAGAGGTTTGGAAGAGGTTTATGAGGCGATTCCGCTTCAGTCGGCAGGTTCGCGGCGCCTGCGCCCGAGCACGAGCCACAGGACGAGGGAGCCGAGGGCTATGGCTACGACGATGACGACCAGGATCCATGCGACGGACACGCCGCCGCCCTCGCCGCCGCTTGCGTC
>JAITOF010000043.1 GCA_031290095.1 Candidatus Methanoplasma porotermitis | reverse complement strand
GTCAGCAGCCACCCCGACTTCTACACCGTGACCGGGGCCGCCGACGGCGGGTCCGTGATCACGCCGAGCGGGAGCAGCCTCGTCGCCCGCGGAGGGTCGATATCCTTCGAGTTCTCCGCGAGCCGCGGCTACGCCATAGCCGACGTCGTGGTGGACGGGGCGAGCGTCCCGTCCGCCGTCGCGTCCGGGTCGTACACGTTCTCCGGCGTGGCCTCCAGCCACGTCATAAGCGTGACGTCCAAGCTGGCCGTCCCCGCCTCGGGCGACGGCACCGGCAACGGGGGCGACGGAAGCGGCGAAGGCAAGGGCGGGAATGACGGGTCCGACGACGGAGGAGACGGCGGGAGCGGCCTCTCTGGCGCGGTCCTCCTCGCGATAGCGGCGGCCTTGATCGCCGCAGCGGCCGCCGTCTACTGGTTCGTCTTTGGCCCGGGGAGGTCCTTCGAGGTGGTCAAGGTGACCTCCTCGGTGCCGATCGTCGGCAAGGACAAGACCCGCTACAAGAGGGCGTACCGCTTCTCCGTGGAAGGCGACGCGAACGTCAGATACCGCATAGGCGAGGACGGGGCCTGGAAGGCGCCCCTGCACGCCGACGGCGGCGGCTACGAGATCCCGAGGGGGGACGTGACGGCGACGGTCACGATCGAAGCTGAGTGAGCGTCAAGCCGTCTAACGCGAGCCTAAACCTTTTCCTAAACTCTTTCCGAACAACTTTTTGAGCGATCTTCCGAGCTCTTCGGAATCGCATCCTGAACACTTCCGACGGGCATGGCGGCCTACTCCCGCTACAACTCCCTCCTTGACCGATTTTTCACCATCATGGTCGCCTGCAGGGCGAAGTCGCAGGCTCGCGAGCGTGAGAGGCGGTGCGCCCGACTCGATGCATATTGATTCGATTCGGGCCAGCCGCCAACTTCAACGACGCGTTGTAGAGGCGTGAAACCAAGGATTCGAACTCGCTTGACGCCGAAACTGCGTGTCGCGCATAGGATAGGTTATTATTGCCGTAGGCGATAATCGCAGTCGGTACGAATGTCTAAGATATGCATAAACATAGCATGGCCGTATGCCAACGGCCCCATACACCTCGGTCACGTCGCAGGGTCCCTTCTTCCCCCGGACATATTCGGCAGGTACAACCGCCTGCTGGGGAACGAAGTGCTCGTAGTGGGCGGCTCCGACCAGCACGGCACGCCCATAACCGTCACCGCAGAACGGGAAGGCGTCACGCCGGAGGCCGTGGCAGACAGGTACCACGAGATCAACAAGAAAGCTATCGAAGACTTGGACATACAATATTCCCTTTTCGGCAAGACTCACTGCGACACCCATATAGAGGTGACGCAGTGGATGTTCACCGAGCTTCTCAAGAACGGTTATCTGTACGCGAAGGAAACCGACCAGTACTACTGCTCGAAATGCGCCCGCTTCCTTCCAGACAGATATGTGGAAGGCATATGTCCGAAATGCGGCGCGGAGAACGTCCGCAGCGACCAGTGCGACGCCTGCGGGGCCACGTTCGAGACGGGGGATCTTCTCAACGCGCATTGCGTCCACTGCGGCTCCGAGCCGGACATCAGGGGGACGGAGCACTACTTCCTCAGGCTGTCAGCTTTCAAAGACAGGCTGCTGGACTTCCTCGAGGACAAGGAATACTGGAGGCCCAACGTAAAGACGTTCACCAACAACTGGCTGGAGCAGGAGCTTCTGGACCGTGCCGTCACCCGCGACATGTCATGGGGAGTCCCCGTCCCGATAGAGGGGTGGGACGACAAAGTGATCTATGTGTGGTTCGATGCCGTGATAGGATATCTGAGCGATTCCATCGAGTACTCCAAGAGGATAGGGAAGCCTGACTACTGGGAGAGGTTTTGGAAAGACCCTGGTTGCAGGCATTACTATTTCATCGGCAAGGACAACATACCTTTCCACTCGATCATATGGCCGTCCATTCTGATGGGCGTGGGAGGACTCGAGCTCCCGTACGACATCCCCGCCAACGAGTTCCTGATGTTCAGGGGCGGAAAGCTGTCGAAGAGCCGCGGCGGCGCGATAGACATACCGTCGATACTCCAGAACTACGACAAGGACGCCGTAAGATACTATCTATCGGTCAACATGCCGGACACGCACGACGCGGACTTCACCTGGGAGGACTTCCAGGCCAAGGTCAACACGGAGCTCGTGGCCACCCTAGGGAATTTCTATCACCGGTGCATCAGCTTCACTCAGAAGAACTTCGGCACGGCTCCCTCGGGAGAGGGGTCGGAGAAGGTACGAGAAGCCGTTTCTTCCGCGCTCGAAGAATACAAGGGCCACCTCGACGCGTGCGACTTCAAAAAGGGCATCAGGGCCGTGATGGAGCTTGCACGCTTTGGCAACAGGCACTTCGACTCCGGCAAGCCGTGGGCGCTCGTCAAGACAGACAGGAAGGAATGCGAGAACGTGCTTTATGACAGCATGAGGATAGTCAAGGCGCTGGCAGTCATGGCATGGCCGTTCCTTCCGTCGTCTTCCGAGAAGATATGGCATCATATCGGATACGAAGGCACTCCGGAGGACGTAGGCCTCGACGCCGCCCTCGTCCCCATCGAACCGGGCCAGAAGCTGGAGGAGCCTGTTCCTGTGTACAAGAAGATAGAGATTCCGCAAGAGGCGGAGGAGTCCGAGAAAGGGAGCCACAAGGCAGGCTCAGAACCCGTGTCAGGCGGGCAGTTCGAAGCGTTCAAAAGGCTGGACCTCCGGGTGGGGAGGATCGTCAGCGTCGACGACCATCCCGACGCCGAGAAGCTCTACGTCCTGAAAGTGAATATCGGAGAGGAACAGCCCAGGCAGATCGTCGCGGGCCTCAAAGCGCATTACTCCAAAGAGGAGATGTCGGGGCGCGGAGTGTTCGTGGTCTCCAACCTCAAACCTGCGAAGCTTCGCGGAATCCGTTCCGAGGGGATGCTCCTGGCCGCCGACGACGAGAGCCTCGGGGGAAACGCCGTGCTTTTGCTAGGGCCGTCGGAGGACGTCCCTGCGGGAACCAAAATGGACTGCGGGCTCGGAAGCTCGCCGTCCCGCATAGAGTACGCCGACTTCCTCAAAGCTGTGATGAAAGTGACGAAAAGGGTTGCGTCGGTGTATGACGGGGATTCGTCGATCGAGTTGAGCGACGGCAAAGGCTGTCGCGGGATCGTCGATGGCGACATACTCGACGGGGCAGGCGTGAGATGAGGGCGGACCTCCATATACACTCGTGCTATTCCAACGACGGCGTTTCATAGCCTGAGGAGATTTTGGAAGCCGCCGTCAGGCGGGGCTTGGGGTGTATAGCGGTCACCGATCACAACAGTTTTTCTGTTTATGCGGATCTAAGGGATAACGGCAGGGTGCTGGTAATACCGGGCATCGAGGTGTCTTCTGCCGAGGGGCACGTCCTCGCTTACGGAGTCGACCGCGACATACGAAGGGGCATGTCCGTCAAAGACACGATAGACGCCATACACGAAGCCGGAGGCGTCGCGTTCGCGGCGCACCCGTACAGATGGTGGTCCGGGCTGGGCGAAAAGAACGTCCGCGGCCACGCCTTCGACGGAACCGAGGCCGGCAACGGCCGCTCTGACGCCAAAGGCAACCGGAAGGCAAATAGTCTGGCCGACGAGCTGGGAAGGCCTGTGAGCGCAGGCAGCGACGCGCACACCCCTGACCACATCGGGGACGCATACGTCGACATGCCTGATGCGTCGTCATGGCAGGATGCCCTTCGGAACGTGATGGACGGGAAGGCCGAGACGTTCAGCACGAACCGTCGCATGTCCGACTCTGTGAAATACGCATGGAAATCCATAACAGAGTGGATTTTCAGAGGCTTCAAGAAGATGTGAAGGCCGTGACGATGCACGGCCATGAATATGTTTGATCAAGACATCAGGCTTGCGGCCCTGAGCTCTGCGGCGATCTTGTCGACCGCACGCACGACGTCCTCAGGCACCTTGGCGCCGGTGCAGACCATCTTTCCAGAGCCGAACAGCAGGACGACCACCTTGGGGTCGTCAAGCCTGTACACGAGGCCGGGGAACTGCTCGGGCTCGTACTCGACCTTCTCCAGGCCCAGAGTGATGGCGACAGTGTTGAGGTTGATCTCCTGTTCGAGGTCGGAGGATGCAACGATGTTCTGCACTTCCACCTTCGGCTCGATGGTTATCTTTATGTTAGCCTTCTCGAGGTCCTTGGCGACTTTCTTTATGGCTACTATGACGGAGTCAAGGCACTTTGCGCCCGTGCACACGACTTTGCCGCTTCTGAACAGAAGGGTTGCAGTCTTGGGGTCCTTGAGCCTGTAAACCAGGCCAGGGAACTGCGAAGGGTTGTACTCTGCGCCCTCAAGCGCGGCCTCTATCGCATTCAAATCGAGCTCCTGTCCGAGCGAAGTGGATGCTACCACGTTCTCTATTGTCATTTTGGCCATCGTTTCACCGAAGGGGACTATTTATAATCCCTTTATAAAGGTTGTGTATTTTTGAGGTTTGAAAACCCATTTCTGGATGTCTTGCATCGCTGTTTGCCGAGGGGGACTTCGGCGAAACGTCACAGGCCGTGCCCGCCCGGAAACTCCTGGGAATCACGCACTGCCCGACCTATCGGTAAAAAGATAAATAAAGTCAAACATAGGGGATTCCATGACCTCGGGCACCCTCTTCAGCGAAGATGTTTCAAAGGCTCGCTCGCTCATTCGCATCACTAATCGCGACTGTGACATGAAGAAGGCCGCCGATGCTCTTGAGAACATGTCCGCCGATGGTGATTCGGAAGCACAGTATCTATACGGGCTTCTTCTTTTCACAGGGACGTGCGTGCAGGAGGACCGAAAGGCGGCTGCCGAGCTCCTCGGCCTGTCCGCCGCCGCAGGCAATGCCCCCGCATCGGTAGCAGGCTCAGAGATCGCCAAGGACCCCGAAGGCTCAAGACTTTTGGAACTGATGGGGCTCAGGCTCAGAGGAGAGCGCGGGGACACGGAAGCGTGCAGGAAGCTGTTCGACATATACGAAAAAGGCGAGCCGCCTGCAAACAAGAATCACGTCGAGGCCGTTAGGTGGTACACCGTGTGTGCAGAGGAAGACGATGCGGCGGCACAGAGCGTCATCGGGTTTATGTACCTCATGGGAAAGGGCGTCAAAAAAGACAGAGACGCGGCGGTACACTGGCTGAAGAAGGCCGCTGTCGCAGGCAACCCGGATGCCATGCTTCATCTGGCGGAGATGTATGATGCCGGGCTATGCAACACCGCGCCTGATCCGACAGAAGCGATAAAATGGTATCAGGCGGCGTCCGGCGCAGGAAACGCAGATGCACAGTACCGGCTCGCAGGCATGCATATGATGCAGAAGACCAGACACCATGACGAGAAAAAGGCCGTTTACTATCTTGAGATGGCCGCAGCCAACGGCCATGAGGAGGCGCAGTACCAGCTGGGGATGGCGCTTGCCTACGGTAGCGGAGTAAAACGGGATCCTGCAAGGGCCGCCGAGATGCTGGAGGCGTCATGCAGGTCCGGATACCAGCAGGCGATGGTGGACTATGCTAACATGAGGTTCGAAGGGGATGTGATTCCCAAGGACTATTCCAAAGCCGCCGAGTGGTTCCAGAAAGCGGCAGATTCTTGCAACGGGTATGCGCAATATGCGCTCGCCTGCATGTACAGCAACGGGTATCACTTCGCCCCAGACGATTCCATGGCGGCAAAGTATTTCAGAGAAGCGGCCGAGATGGGCGAGGTCAATTCCCAATATGCGCTGGCCACGTTCTATCACGAGGGCCGAGGCGTCGAGAAGAACCTCAAGGAATCTATTCTCTGGTTCGACCAGGCTGCCGACCAAGGCCATTTGGGAGCAAAGGCGTTTCTCGGAATGATGCTGATAACCGGCGATGGGGCCGAACGCGACGTCGAAGAAGGCATAAAGCGCCTTAAGGAGTCTGCTGATGGCGGCTATTTCGAGGGACAGTACTACCTTGGAAAGCTATATGCCGAGGGGGGCATCGTGAAAAAAGACATGCACATGGCAAAGAAGTATCTCTCTTTGGCCGCAAGACAGGGCGACCGCGATGCAATAGAGCTTCTGGAAAAGATAAGGGCCGGAAAGTCCCGTTAACGGCAGGGGCCAGAAAAATGACGAACATATTCCGCAGCGCAGAGAACGGCGACCCATACGCCATGCTTGGAATCGCTTACATGTATCATCACGGGAAGGGTGCGGAACAGGACACGAACGCCTCCATGAACTGGTATGTAAAATCCGCCTCCGCAGGATGCGCCAGAGCCAAATGGGAGCTGGCAAAGATATTTCGAGACGGAACGATAGTCGAGTCCGACGCGGAACTGCACATACTTTATCTGATAGAGGCGTCCAAGGCCGGCGTCCCGGAGGCGATGATGGAACTGGCCCGGCATTACCTCTCAGGAGACATGCTCCCTGTGAACGAAAAAGAAGCCTTCGCGCTTATGCTGTCAGCGGCGGAGCAGAATCTTCCGATGGCACAGTTTCTGACGGGGTACATGACCGGAAGAGGGATAGGCACCCCTCGCGACGTCTCCGATGAAGAGATGTGGTACTCCAAGGTGGGCATGTGCGGCGATGCGGAGATGTTCTACAGGATAGGGATGGAATTCGAATACGGCCTCGACGTCGACGTCGACCTCTTCGAGGCCGGGAGATGGTACAAGATAGGCGCTGACATGGGGCATGAGAAATGCTTCCTCAGCTGGGGAAGCGTTCTGAACGCCCTCTCCGGGGGAAGGAAGGACACGATGCAAGACCGTATGTTCATGCTAAGCCACACGGAATCAGAAAAGGACAAGGCCGCCAGGACGCAGGCGTTCGAGGTCGCCGACCAGTTCTTGGACCTGGGAGAAGTGGACAAAGCCGTCCAGAACTACAAAAAAGCGGCAGAGCTTGGAAGTTCGACAGCCATGTTCACCCTTGCCACCATGTACCACGACGGCACATTGATCAAGCGCAATGACCGCGAGGCGTTGGACATGCTCTCCAAGGCGTCCCATGCTGGTTCCGAGGACGCTCAATTCCTCATGGGCTCCCTGTTCGAAGAAGGAGGGATGGGTTTCAAGAAGGATCCCGCAGAGGCGGTCAAGTACTTCACGCAGGCGGTCGCCAACGGCCATCTGGTTGCATTGTTCAGACTGGAGAAATACATGAAGCATCCCGAGGTCCATGTCAGACGGAACGCCACGGTGAAGAGGTGACCGATGGGATTCAAAGAAGTTCTCGAAGCCGCTTCCGGCGGCGACCCAAACTCGCAGAATGCCTTGGGATACATGTATTACGAAGGAAACGGCGTGGAGAAGGACCTTGGAAGGGCGTTCATATGGTTCGACCTGTCTGCCCGACAGGGCGATCCGGAGGGACAATGCAATGCAGGGTTCATGCTCGCTCATGGCTACGGTGCGAACACAAACTTTGAGGAAGCTTTCGATCTTTACAGGATGTCCGCCGAACAGGGCTACGTCCGAGCGCAGTTCAACCTCGCCAACGCATATTCCGACGGAATAGGCACGAAGCAGAACTGGGACGAGGCCATGAAATGGTATGCGAAAGCGGCTGACAACGGAAGCTTGGTCGCACATTATCGCATAGGCGTGATGAACGAGGAGGGACGCGGGACCCCGCGCGACGAGGCCGCCGCCGCGGCAATATTCAGAGAATGCGCCGATGCCGGGCATTCGAAGGCCGCCGTCCGTCTCGCTCGCATGCTGATGGACGGACGAGGCGCGGATAAAGACCCGAACGCGGCCGCCAAACTGTGTGTCGGCGCCGCAGAGGACGGCAATGCGGACGCCATGGCCATTCTCGGCAAGATGTCCCTGTCTGGCGAGGGCATGATGAAAAGCAGGACGAATGCCGTAAAATGGCTGAAAAAAGCCAAGGCTCGCGGCAACGAGGAAGCAGGGACCCTGCTTGAATCCGTCAACAACTGGTTTTAATATTCACACTGCGCTACGCGAACGATGAGATTGGAAAAGGACCTCCTCTACACTAAAGACCATATGTGGGTCGACGTGAAAGGACGTGAGCACACGCTAGGAGTCAGCGCCTACGGCGTGAGCGAGATGGAGGTCGTGCTGTTTGCGGAGGTCCCCGAGGAGGGTTAGTCCGTAGAGGCGGGAGACGAGATCGGGAGCATCGAAAGCGTGAAGACCGTCCATTCGTTGTTGTCGCCGCTGTCTGGTACGATACTCTCGTCGAACACGGCTTTGAGGGACGACCCCCTTCCTATCGCCGAATCCCCGTACGGAGAAGGCTGGATGGTCGTCATAGAAGCCGACGGCGACAGTCTGCCAAAAGGCCTGATGGATTATGCGGCCTACATAGAATTCACACTGCGTGGTGAGCACTGATAATATTTGCATATGGCGTTAGTAACACTAATGCGTGATACGTGTTAACAGGATTAAATAGAGGGATGCCTTTCAGAAAGTGAAGGCACATGTTCCACAAGATAACGTACAATCGCAAGCACGATTTCGCGACGGTTCATAACTATGGCTGCACGTTCAGGTGCCCGATTTGCAGCTACAAGCTGAAAAGCGGCGCAGACGGCATCCCTGGCCTGTCATACCCGAAGCCTGACAAGTTCCTCACCATAGAGGAGATCAAGTCTACTCTCCTGTCCGTGAATCCGTCATCGGTGCATTTCATGGGCGGGGAGCCCACCGTCGCCGGCATGCTGCCCGAGATGCTGTCGTTTGTAAAAAGGGAGATGGGAGCCGAGACGGTGTTAGGACACACCAACGGGGTCAATCTTTCCATCCCCGATCTGGACGCCGCCAACGTCGGTCTGAAAGCGTGGCACGAGGACGTGCATCTGAAGGTCACGGGGGTCGAGAAGAGCAGGATCTACGGCGAGTTGGAACGGGCGGCGTTGCGCGGGATGAGGGTCGCGGCCAACATGATATACATACCCGGCCTTGTGGACGTGGATCAGCTGTCGGCAACGGCACGGCATCTTTCCGCGTTCAGGGTGCCGTTCCATATAATGGGATACATCCCCGTTCCAGGCCAGCCGTACCGCAGACCCACCATCGACGAGATGGAGGATGCCCGCAGGGCATGCCGCGAATACATCCCCGACGCCGAATACTCGTATCTGTCGCCGGAGGAGGTCCTTTCGCTGGAAAGGAACGACGACCGGTTTGATGTGAAGGTCATCGCGGGTTCTGGATGTCATCGGACTCTGATGCCCACTGCGTTCTGAATGTAAGCGTATGCCGACGACATGAACAATGCACTTAGGATATGTTCCGATTCTCCAACTTTTATGCGAACCACAGAAGTACAATTTAATACATTCGTGTTCATGTTTGGATAAAATACTTTAATACATCAAAAGTCTGGCGAAGGCGAACGGAAGTATCTGCATGAAAATGAGCGACTATCAGATGGAAAGGATACGGAACCTCTTCTCTAGCCTGAAAGAGAGGAGCGCGTTCTACAAGGAGCGCCTCAAGAGCATAGACCTTTCCGAAATAAGGACGCAGGCTGATTTCGAGAAGCTTCCGTTCACTGACAAGGACGACCTTCGGGACGCATACCCGCTCGGGCTCCAGGCGGTGCCCGACAGAGACGTCGTCAGGATACACTCTTCGTCGGGGACGACAGGGACCCCCGTCATAATCCCCTATACAAAAAAAGACGTCGAAGACTGGGGCGTCATGTTCGAGCGGTGCTACAGGATGGCGGGGCTCAAGACCGACGACCGAGTGCAGATCACTCCCGGATACGGCCTATGGACCGCAGGCATAGGCTTCCAGTACGGGGTCGAAAAGCTTGGCGCCATGGCGATACCGATGGGGCCGGGAAACACAGACAAGCAGCTCAAGATGATGATCGATCTGAAGTCGACGGTCATATGCGCCACGTCCTCGTATGCGTTGCTGCTGTCAGAAGAAATAAAAAAACGCGGTATAAAGGACGTCGTGCACCTTAAAAAAGGCATCATCGGCTCCGAGCGCTGGGGCGACAAGATGAGGCGGCGCATCGCCGACGACCTTGGAGTGGAGCTGTACGACATCTACGGCCTCACCGAGATATACGGGCCCGGCATAGGCATAAGCTGCGATTACGAGAACGGGATACATGTGTGGGACGACTATCTATACTTCGAGGTGATCGACCCCCTGACCGGGAAGAACGTTCCTGACGGGCAGGTAGGAGAACTGGTCATCACCACGCTTTTGAAAGAAGGGGCCCCCCTGCTGAGGTACAGGACCCACGACCTTACAAGCATAATCCCCGGAGAGTGCCCCTGCGGCTCCCGTTACCCGAGGATAGACATAATCGCCGGGCGCACAGACGACATGGTCAAGGTCAAAGGAGTCAATATGTTCCCCGCGCAGTTCGACGAGGTGCTGAGCGGCATCCCCGGCGCCGAGAGCGAGTATCAGGTCATGATAGACCATCTGGACGGCAGAGACATCGTCACGGTCTTCTTCGAGACGTTGCTTCCTGAGAAGGAGAGGGCAGAGCTCGAGAAGGACGTGGTCGTCAGGATCAAGGCCGCGATAAACGTGACCGTCATACCTAAAGCGGTGAACGTCGGAGACCTACCGAGAAGCGAGAAGAAGACCAACAGGATCTTCGACAACAGATACTGATCAGCCGTCGCAGTTCAGGGCGACGAGGTCGCCCCTCTCGTACCTGTTGTGTCCGCCGAGTCCTTTCTTGTGTCTCCAGCACCTGATCGCGTCGTTCAGGGAGAGGCCGGCGTTGTCGGCGAAGAAAGCGCGGATGTACGAATTGTACTCGAACTGCCTTCCGATCTCGACGTTCTTCGCTTTGGATATCGGCCCATATGCTTCTATGGCGTCTCCGTACGTCCTGTCGGGATTGTCTTTAAGCCAACGTTGGAATCCGACAGTGAACTTGAACTTGGGGCCGAGCACGCTCTCGAAGAACGTACGGAGACCCTCGGAGAACACGATGTCCGGGCCGATAACCGATTCTGATGAGACCTCGCCCTGCGGGCGTGGAACGCGTTTGCGGCGCACGGACGCCCTCTCGCCTGTCTCCAGATAAATCGATATTCTCTCTGCGAGCTCGACTTTTCCTCCGGAGGTCTGAAGCCTCTCCGTTCTGCAGAAACGGACGAGCTCCTCCTTCAGATAGTAGAAGGACTGGAATTCTTCCGCGCTCGTCGAAACTGAAAGCTCCGGCCTCGGGGATGTCATCTCTTGTTGCCGCCGATCATCACGAGATACGCCAACAGCGCTTCGAGCTGGATGCGCTCGTTGCTTCCTTCCACGATGCGGAACTCGATCTCCCCGGTCTTGTCCATGAGCCTCACCTTCTCTGAATCGGTGATGCTAAGATCGAACAAAGCCGAATGCATCTGGCGGATGATGTCCTGCCCCGACAGCCCATAGACTATCATGACGTCGTCGAGCTTATCCCTCGCTTTGACGAACTCGCCGGCGAGGGCGGTCTCGAGCATCTTGCGCACATCCTCTGGATTGGCCATCCCTGTGGTCTGGTAGATGGTGTCCAACGTGATCCTCCGACCGAGAGACGTAGCGACTTGGAGCGAGTTCACAGACCTTCTCAGGTCTCCTCTCGCAACATGCACCAATCCCTCAAGGGCGTCGTCGTCGATTTCAGTCCCCTCCTTGGCTATTATCATCCTGAGATATTTTTCGACGTCTTCCTTTGACAGCGGGCTGAACCTGAACACGGCGCATCTGGACTGTATGGGGTCGATGATCTTCGAGGAGTAGTTGCACGAGAGTATGAAGCGGCAAATCCTGGAATAGCGCTCCATCGTCCTCCTGAGGGCGGCCTGGGCGTCGCTTGTAAGGGCATCGGCCTCGTCCATGAAGATTATCTGGAAGTCCGCTCCCCCCAGGGGCGCAGTGCGTGCGAACTCCTTGATTTTTCCGCGGACGACGTCTATCCCCCTTTCGTCGGACGCGTTCAGCTCGATGAAGTTGCCCTTCCACTCCTCGCCGAACATCTCCTTGGCCATCGCCAAGGCGCACGTGGTCTTTCCAGTGCCTGCGGGGCCTGTGAAGAGCAGATGGGACATGTTCTTGGCCGCAACATATGCCTTGAGGCGCTCCGTGACGTGTTTTTGGCCCACAACCTCGTCCAGAGTATGCGGCCTGTACTTCTCAGTACATATCTCGTTCATGGTCGGGACCGCCCATTGTGTCGGACGATGATAAAACCTTGCTCAAAACGCTCGAAAATCCATCGTGTCGAATCGTGTGGGGAGAAGTGCCGTGATGTGGCAAAGAAGACCGGTTTCAAACGGAATAAGTAATCTACTAAGACATGCATGTGGATGCCGTGGTAAAGGAAGAAGAAGCCTCGTTGAGTCCTCAGTCCTATTCGGGTTTGTAAATGTCGTCTAATCCCCCGTTCGGAAGAAACAGGCACATACAGTCCAGATTGGAGCACGATTCTGAGCATGGCGATGACTTTCAAAACATCTGCTCGAAAATCGGCATCGACATTACTATTCCCGGATGGCCTGACCGTTTCGGGAGAGGTATGTCAAAATCTTTGGAAAGGAAGAATAAAAAACCTCGTGTGCTCAGCCTCTTTTCCGGTGCAGGCGGCCTCGACATAGGGTTCCGCGACTCCAATTTCGACATTGTTGAATCGGTTGAGATAGAGAGGCGGTTTTGTGATTCCCTGCTGGCCAACGCTCAGGCAGGCAAGATGTTTCAAAATACAAAGGTCAACTGCATAGACATCAGAGAATATGGGGCCAAGCACTTATCGGACATAGATTTTGTCATTGGCGGGCCTCCGTGTCAGACGTTCAGCGCTGCAGGCCGGAGGGCAAACGGCGTCATGGGCACAGACGATCCTAGAGGCGTGCTGTTCAGAGAATACGTCAGAATTCTTGAGGAAACTGCTCCGAAGGGCTTCCTCTTTGAAAACGTGTACGGCATAACAGGCGCGCAGGGCGGCAAGCCCTGGAAATGTATTGTCGACAGCTTCTCTGATTTAGGGTACAAGCTGTCGTTCAGGATATTGGACGCCGCAGACTATGGCGTGCCGCAACACAGGGAGAGGTTGATCATCGTCGGCCTGAGGGAGGGGGAGTTTATGTTTCCGAGACCCACCCACGGCCCCGACTCCTTGGACGGGTTGGATCATTACACGGCACATGACGCGATTTGCGACATCGACATGTCGAATTCAAACGGAAAAATTCCAGGCAAGTACAGCGAACTGTTGAAGGGAATCCCCCCGGGCCTGAACTACAGCTATTATACCGAAGAGATGGGACACCCTAACCCAGTGTTCGCTTGGAGGTCCAAGTTCTCGGACTTCCTCTACAAGGCCGACCCGAATAGTCCTGTTCGGACAATCAAGGCGCAAGGTGGCCAGTGGACGGGGCCGATTCATTGGGACGATCGTCATTTTACAGTCGAGGAGCTTAAAAGACTTCAGACGTTTCCAGACGAGTATCGTATCTGCGGTAATCGGCAAACGGCCATTCACCAAATTGGGAATTCTGTGCCTCCCCAGCTATCAAGGATTCTAGCGCTCTCGGTTGCCGATCAGGTCTTCAATATGGACATGCCATTTAAAACATCGTACCTGTCCCAGTCTGAAACCCTTGGGTTCAGGCAGAGAAAAAGAGACCTTACCAGCGTCTACAGGAGCAAGGCAAAACAAGCAATCTCTGCACAGAAGCCGGAAAGGTCTCCCTGCTCCGACCACTATGTGTTTTCTGCCAACTTGCATGAAAACCATAGGTTCGAGACTTCCGAATCGATGGAACACACATATCAAATCTCGGCAGACTGGGCCGATTCATTGGATGTGTCCGTAAAGAACCGCTATAAGAATCACGAGGCTCCGTTCTACGCTATAGAGATCGTGCCGTCCGTCGACTGGGCGCTCGGGGTGGACAATGTGACGGCTCATGTTTTCGACGACGACCTCCGAGCTTACACTGTGGCTTGGAAATCGATAGGCAGGGCGATTTCAAGCCGAGCCATCAAAGACGACCTGGTTCAGCTGAACGGGTACTACCAGTACAAACCGAGAATCAGATGCAGGATTATACGATTCGAGACAACGCTCGACATCAGTGTTCTAACCGGCGTGGTCTCAGGAAAAGCAGTGAGGATGATGTTGCCCACCGCTGAACTTGCAGAGGAGTGGGGCGTTCCCGAGTCAAGGGTTTTGGAAGAGGCGGAGAAACTTAAAAAGGTGGGATACGAGATACGGAATCACAACACAAACTCCCAGATTGAGGACGGGATGTGGTTGATTCCCTATGCTTTTCCTACGCCTACGCATCTCGGTGTCCAACTCAACAAACAATTGACGACATGAATCTTCATATTGTGCAGACTGCACGGATATGAGCGGACTCGTACCATTGCAAGGCCTATGCAATTTTGTTGTAGCACCCGCTTTCGGCCACGATATCCGCTTTCGGAATCTGCGCCACTTTCGGACACCTCCCCTATATCCCCCTTTAATATGCCCCAAGCAATTTCACAGCGTGGCTGCAGTTGGCGACAGGTACGGAAGAGGATCGAAGCAACTTTTGAGCGGAGGCGGTCTGGTGAAGGTCAGGATAGGCAGCACTATGCCACGGCTCGTCCCTGTCGCATGGCAAGGAAGGCTTTGCTGGGGGTCGGGTTGTACAAGGAATAAACCGTCGCGGGTCCTGTCGACGGCACGCCACATGTGCGTTTCCAGAAAGAACCAACTAAATACAATCCGTGCATATGTGTCAAAGGTGTATGACCGGTTGGCTACTTTCGATTTCTCAAACGACAATCTATTTACAGCGTCAATGTATCAAAAAACCCACATAAATGGAGAGGAGTCGGGCGGAAATGAGTGAGGAGCTAATTCAACGCAATCTCGTCACGGCTCCTGAAAAGATGGGAGACGGGGCTTGGGAATTCTACAACATCGGTGCGACAACGCTTAAAGCCTTGAAAGGCGCAAAGATAATCCCAAACCGGGACTACGCCGAATATGAGGGAAAAAAGCCTGATGCATTGATTGTCAAGAAACCCCGGGTGATTGCGACAATCGAGTACAAGCATCCCTCAAAACTGCGTACAGAGACGAATATTGCAACGGCTGTTTCACAAGAGATTGGAACAGCGCAGGCGTTGGGTGCAAGACTCTTCATCGTCACAGACGGTAAGAAAACATTTTGGTTCAACCCTCTGACTGGAAACGAACTCCGAACAGAAGACGGCTCGCGCGTTAGCTTGAACTTTGACAAGGGTAACGCAGAATGTGTGAAACTTATCAGCAAGGCGACGGCATCCATTAGCAATTCAAATGATACGATACTCGATTCTGCGGCAGTCGACCCACTTCCACTCGCACAGAAGGTGTGGCAGGACCTGTGGGCGGTTTCAGGTGCGACACCCGAAAACTGCTTGTATACGTTCGTCGAGGTCTTCATATTCAAGTACCTCAGCGACCTTGGGGTGTTAACCGGGTTGCACTCGTTCCACAACTTACTCGCGCAGTACAAGACGAACAGTGAAAGCGAAGTCATCGACTATTACGCGTCCACAGTACGCACAAAGATAAAAGATTTGTTTCCGCTGAATCTCAAAGACAAGACCACTATCATCAACGGTACGATATTCGTATCAAAAGACAACAATGCGGTATCGGGGTATGCCACCGTTTTCAAAAAGATATTAGAGCGTTTTGAGGCTTTTGGAACGCTCGAAAATATCGACTACGACTTTAAGAGCAAGCTGTTCGAGACATTCTTGAAAGAATCCATCAGCAAGAAAAATTGGGGGCAGTTCTTCACCCCCATGAAGGTCGTGCGTGCAATCGTAAACATGGCAGACATCAACGCGGGAATGAAAATTTGTGACCCTGCTTGCGGAGTGGGCAAGTTTCTCTTAGAACCGATTCTGCACGACATCCAGCGTTACTATAAAATAGAAAACGGCAAGCTGAAGCCACAGATTGAACTATTCGGCTTTGACAAAGGATTCGACAAAGATGAGCAGAAAACCATAATCCTCGCCAAAGCGAATATGCTGATATACTTGTCATCGCTGATAAGGGAGAACACAGACGTTACAAAGCAGTTCGCCGAACTGTTCAACGAGACGTTTCTTCTGCAGACGAACTCGATTCTTGGAACGCTCGCAACGCCGACAACTGACGAATACGATCTCATTTTGACGAACCCGCCATATGTTATGAGCGGAAGCAGCAACCTCAAAGAGGAGATTTCCAAACGGAGCGACTTGAAGCAATACTTCTCCGTGAGTGCAATGGGCCTCGAGGGCTTGTTCATGGAGTGGATCGTCCATGCGCTGAAACCTGGTGGAAAAGCATTCGTAATTGTCCCTGACGGCATTATGAGCCGCAGTCATGACAAGCGGCTTCGCGATTTTATCCTTGAAGAATGCGAGATTGATGCAGTCATATCACTGCCACCCAATACGTTCTTTACGACACCTAAAAAAACATATATACTGGCTTTGACGAAGAAGATTGTGGACTCCTCTGGCGGCGTAAGAACAAAGGCTCGACAGACTGCCCCTGTCTTTACATATCTTTGCTCTGAAATAGGTGAAACACGTGACGTTTATCGCTTCGACATCAAACAGAACGACCTCGACACGGCCTCGACGCTCTACAATATGTTCAAAGGGGTGCGCCGCGTGCTCCCGATTGGTGACAAGCGATGCAAGATCGTGAGCATTGACGAGTTCTACAATGGTACGAATTGGTCAGTTGAACGTTGGTGGACGCACGCAGAAAAGGTAGAGCTTGGAGTAGAGGGTGAGGTCGAGTATGCTTATATTGATCAGTTCGTATCAATAATCTCAGATATTTCTACGTCGATTATTGAGTATCAGGAGCCGTTGCTCGAACTCGAGAAAGAAAAGAATGAAGGACAGGAGGTAAAACAGATTTCATTGCTCGACGAGAATATTTTCACGCTTATAACCGGTGGATTGGGACGAAACCGGACTTCGTTGTTGGAAATCGACACACACAGCACGGACGATATTCCAGTCTATACGGCGGCAAAAGAGCCGGTTGCGTATATCAAACAGCTCGACAGTAAATTGCCGTTCCAAGCAAGTCCCGCTCATCCTCTGCTCTCGTTTGCCATGAACGGTGACGGCTCGGCTGGACGCAATTTTGTCATCCATCAACTGCCGTTCTATATCAACGTAGACAGAATTGCAATTGATATCGTCAACCCCAATGTCATATTGTCGTATTTGCTGTCTCAATTATCAGATATGAAAGAAAAATATGGATTCAGCCACAGCCACAAGGCCAATAGAAACAATCTTGGAGAAGTAGTTATCGATATTCCAGTAGACGTTACCGGTGATTTCGATCGGGCAGCGCAAGGTGTGATTGCTGAGCAATTCACCTTGCTGAGCGATATGCGCAACGAAATCGAAAAGAAGCTCAATGAACTTCTAAAACGAAAAGTTTCGTTATAAGGGGTGTGATTGCTGGTCCAAAGCACTGTTCAGGAGTCGTTGCAGGCTGGCAGATTGAAGCAGTCCCATGCCGTCGGCTCCATCTGTGGCAGAGTCGAGATAGCAGTCAAGGGGTGCCAGAATCCTGTGGCAGTCATGACCAGAGTTCCTCACGATCAAGTCCACGAGAAAAAATTGTGCGGAGCCATAACAAATGTCAAATCGCAGTGTCACGGGGTTTTGGTAGTTGCGGTCGTCCACTGGTCCACTTTCGGAATATGTGCCACTTTCGGACACCTCCCTTATGCCTCCTTTAATATGCTCTTCGCAATTTCACGGCATGGCTGCGGCCGGCGACACATACGAGAGGGAGTTGAAACAGCTCCTGAGCGGAGACAAGAAGACAGTGGCCAAGATGGTCAAGACCTGCGACGATTCCGAGCGCGTCTCATACGGGTCTATGCTTGACGACCCGTTCTTGGTAATACGGGCCGCAGGCTCTCTTGGAGTAGACCTTGTCGCCCTGAGGTGGGATTTCTCGTTCCCCATCGAGGTGAAGAGCTCGGCCGAGGAGACGATGCACTTCAGCCGCAGCGCGAGGCTCACGGAGCAGGCGGACAGGATGTTGGACACATGTTGCAAATCAAGGCTCGTCCCGATATACGCTTTCAGGCTGAAGGGCGTGAGGGGGGACCCGTGGAGGGTGTTTACGATGCCATTGTCCACGCCTCTGTGCGGAAGCAACGCCGTCCTGTGGGAGGGGCTGCCCAAGTTCGAAGTGACGTCCAACGGGAACTACATAATGAGATGGGGGGACGGAATGAAGCTCAGCGACCTCATATCATTCCTAGGCGGCACGGCGAGGTGACGCCGTCAGAACTCATAGGGCTCGTCATCGGGTCGGCTTCGGCTTCTCATCACCCGGCGTCAGCCGTACAACGCGAAGGCCGTTTTAGTATTTGCCCGATGATCCTGCCGTAATTGGTCTTTCGGCGACCGTTACATCGCCTTCTTTCTACTTTGCAGAGGATGCGAAGTCCGAAAGTGATGTATTGCACTATGCGTGTTCAGGGACATGAGAAGGCAGGTCGTCAAGATAGACGAGGACAGGTGCAACGGGTGCGGCGCCTGCGTGCGCGCCTGTCACGAGGGGGCGTTGGCGATGGAGGGCGGAAAGGCCAAGCTGGTCAGGGACGACCTCTGCGACGGGATGGGGGACTGTCTTCCGAAATGCCCGCAGAACGCCATCTCGTTCGATATGCAGGAGGCGTCTGACCTGCCCATGGCCTCCGCACGTCCCGTATTCGGAGGCGCCCAATGGCCGATACAGATCCGCCTGGTCCCCGTCAATGCCCCGTTTCTAAGGAACGCCGACGTTCTTGTCGCCGCCGACTGCACCGCGTTTGCGGATCCCGCGTCTTTCAAGGAGGAGTCGGAAGGAAAGATCCTCCTGATCGGCTGTCCGAAGCTCGATCCGGACCAGACCTCGAAGCTTGCAGAGATGTTCTCTAGGAACGACGTCAAAAGCATCACCGTCATGAGGATGGACGTCCCCTGTTGCGGCGGCCTTGACCGATCGGTCCGATCTGCCGCCGCCGAGTGCGGGAAGGGCGCAGAATACAGATGCAGAGTGATATCACGCAACGCGTGACGCACTCCCGCGAATGCGCGTGCTTGCCATGAATCTTTTTATTCTGCATCCAGATACAGTCGCATGGCTGAATACACTGAAAAGATACCTCAGCACAGGCACTGCCGTTCCTGCGGGAAGGCATTCGTCGGTGAGGGTCATTTCTGCGGCGAAGAGTGCAAAGGGTCCGCCGGCGCGGATGCCAAGAAGAAGCTCCGCAAGCTGTTCCTGGTATGGATCGTCATCATCGCAGCGACGATCGCAGTCCTGGCCCTGTTCTCGGCAGGTGCATGATGATAGCCGCCGTCGCCGGTACGTTCAGCGTGCTGCATGACGGCCACAAGGAGCTCATAAGGAAGGCGTTCGAGGAGGGCGACCGAGTCCTCGTCGGGATAACGAACGACGCCATGACGTCGGCCGAAGGAAAAGCGGCCGTGCCGTTGCACATAAGAAGAAAGGGACTTGAAGAGTTCCTATCTTCGATGAACAAGCCATCTATTGTCTTTGAGATAGACGACATCTACGGCCCCAGGGACCTTATGGACCCCGCCGATGTACTGGTCGTGACGGAAGAGACGCTCCCTAATGCAAAGAAGGTGAACGACGACCGTGCGAAAAGAGGAGTGGCGCCGCTCCGGGTGTCGGTCGTGCCTTTGAAGATGGCGTTCGACGACTCCAAGATCAGCTCGTCTGACATACTGAAAGGAAGATATGCGAGGAACGGCGACGGCGACGTCATGGATATTGCTGTGGGATCCGCGAACTTTGTGAAGGTAGAAGCAGTCCGCTCAGTGATGGAAAGGATATTCGGCGACGTTCGGATAACCCCCCTTGACGTCTGCACAGGCGTGCCCGAGCAACCATTCGGCGACGACACGGTAAAAGGCGCCGCCAACCGCGCAACGAACGCGATAGACGGCCATGACCTGTCCGTGGGCATAGAGGCAGGGGTGTTCGAAACGCCTTTCGGCCTCTACGACTTCCAATACTGCGCGATTCTCGACAAGGAAGGCAAGATGACGGTGGGCACAGGAATGGGATTCCGCTATCCTGACAAGGTAGCCGAGCTGGTAAGGGAAGGCGACACCGTCGGAGAGGCCGTGAAGAAGGTCTACGGAAACACCGACATAGGGAAGAAACAAGGGGCCATCGGACTTCTGAGCAAAGGCCTCATAGACCGCAAGGCCCTCACCGAGCAATCTGTAACGGCGGCCATGGTCCCCCGAATATGGGATGAGTGACATGCTTCGAACAAGAAGCCTCGACACAGACTCCCCCTATGTGGCCGACGAGTCCAAGATGTCAGGTCATGCGGACGCCCTTCTGATACCGGATAACGAGGATGACGTCATCGAGGCGGCGAGGGAATCGTACAGGAACGGAACGCCGTTGACAGTGTCCGGCATGAGGACCGGCATGTGCGGCGGATGCGTGCCGTTCGGGGGCAAAGTGCTGACCACCGAAA
Source organism: Candidatus Methanoplasma porotermitis (assembly GCA_031290095.1). Classification (GTDB taxonomy): domain Archaea; phylum Thermoplasmatota; class Thermoplasmata; order Methanomassiliicoccales; family Methanomethylophilaceae; genus Methanoplasma; species Methanoplasma porotermitis. Next base: position 7,492 of record JAITOF010000043.1, on the reverse strand, counting down.
AGATGAACAGGGTCATCGGCGCGGGCAGGGACGACCGTGGATTCTTCATAAGGTTGCAACCGGCAGTGACCGTCAGAGAACTTAACGACGTGATGCGCAGAAAGGCATACTCCAACCTTCAAGACGTCACAGAAGGCGCCACGGCTGAATTGAAGGCGTCCGGGGACTACTTCTACCCTGTCGACCCCACCGAGTTGAACAGCTCCATCGGGGGGAACATCTCTACCAACGCCTCAGGTCCGAGGACTCTGAAATACGGTCCGACGAGGAATTGGGTCAGGCGCATCAGGGTCGTGCTGTCGGACGGAACCGCTCTCGACCTCGCGAGAGGCGACGTCAAGGCCGTCGAAAGGACGTTTCGCGTGCATATGGGCGACGGCTTCCATACGGTACGCCTGCCGTCGTACGACTTCAACATGGATGTGAAGAACAGTTGTGGTCTCATGTCTAGGGACGGCATGGACCTCGTAGATCTTTTTATAGGCAGCGAAGGCACTCTCGGAATAATCACGGAAGCGGACGTGTACGTCACGGAGTGGCATCCGCTGATGTCTAACATTTTATTCTTTCCTTGCGACGAAGACGCCTACGGCTTCGTCAGAGGCATCAGGGCTTCGTCAGCGACTCCCGAGTTCTTGGAGTTCTTGGACTCCGGCTCTCTGAACCTCATACGCGGAGTCAGGAGCAAGGACCCGTTGTTCACATCCATGCCCGACCTGCCGTCATACGCCAAGTCGGCAGTGTTGCTGGACCTCCCCATGGACGACACGCTTCGTCCGTCGTACGAAGCGATAAAAATGGCGGCAGAGGCGCACGGCGGCTCTCTTGACAGATGCTGGTGCGGCCATGAGCTTAAGGACAGAGAGAGGTTCTTCGGCATGAGGCACTCCATCCCTCAAACGGTGTTCGAGTACGTCGCGGGACTCAAAAGAACGGTGCCGAAGATACACAAGATGGCCACAGACATGGCAGTCCCGCTCGACAGGTCGGACGAGATGGCGGGCCTGTACAAGTCCGCTTTGGACTCGTACGGCTTGGAACACGTTATATTCGGCCACATCGGGAACGGACACCTTCATGTAGAGATAATACTGAAGGACATGGGAGACCTCGAGAAGGCGCATGCGGCATATCGAGAGCTGGCAAAGAAGGCCATCTCTCTCGGAGGCTCGCCCAGCGCAGAGCATGGCATCGGGAAGATAAAGAAAGAGTATGTAGCCCTCCTTTACGGGCAGAAAGGGGTCGATGAGATAAGAGAGCTGAAAAGGTCCTTGGATCCCAAAATGATACTGGCCCCCGGTAACATGGTGGACCCATGAAGATCGTCGTAGCTGTCAAACAGGTGCCGGACGTATCCTCGGTACAAACCGACGACAGCGGCAACATAGTGCGCGAAGGAATCCCGTCTGTGCTCAACCCCTATTGCGAATATGCCGTTTACATGGCCTGCAGGCTCAAAGGCGACGGCCCTGTAACAGCTGTCACGATGGGCCCCCCTCAGGCACGCGGCGCGCTCCTCAGATGCTTGGAGCTAGGCGCGGACGAAGCCTATCTGATATCGGACAAAGCGTTCGCCGGGTCTGACGCGTTCGCCACCTCGAAGGTGCTTTCTGCGTTCGTAAGGACGCACATCCCTGGTTACGATCTCATCTTGTGCGGGAAACAGGCATCCGACGGCGACACTGCGGAGGTCCCTGCCGAGCTTGCCTGCATGCTTGGAGTGCAACAGTTCTGCTACGTCGACGAGATCGTGGCGGGAGATGACCTGCGCGTGTTGCAGAACTACAGAGACGAGAAGAGGATATGCGTCGTCCCTCTCAGATCAGTGATATCCGTGTCAAAAGGAGAGTGCAATCGTCGCCTTCCGAGCATAAACGACTATCTACGCGCCGCCGACGTCGAAATCAAGACGTTAGACAAGGCCGCCCTCGGCCTCGACGAGCAGTCGGCAGGAGTCAAAGGCTCCAAGACCCGCATAATATCGTCAAGGTCGTCTGGCGTGGAGAGGTCCTGCGTGACGATAGACGGCACGAACCCCTCAGACGCGGCAGACGTGATAATCAAGGAGGCAGGCATGTGAGCGGCTGTTCCGACGGTTCGTGCAGCGGTCCTGACAGGCTTCCGCCCGGCATGCTGTCGAAGTACGACTTGGACCTTCCGACGGCGGACGGGACGCTCGTATGGCTGGAGGTCATACGCGGCCCGGAACCAAGGTTCGAGGCAAGCTCCCTTGAGATTTTGGACAAGGCGCGGTCGATCTGCGAGGGAAGGGTCTTCGGGGCGGTCTTCGGCGACAAAGAGCTGAAGCCGTTGTACGACATTGCGTTCTCATACGGCGTGGACACGCTGTACCACGTCAAGGACAAGCGTCTCGTGCAGTTCCATCCAGAGGCATACTGCGACGCGATCGCAGAGCTTTCTGCAAGGATTGCCCCTGCGGCCATCCTGATGGGGGCCACTCCCCGCGGTAGAGAGCTTGCACCAAGGCTCGCAGCGGCGTTGGGCGCAGGGCTTACCGCCGACTGCACAGACCTGTCTGCGGACGGAAGGAGGATTCTGATGACCCGTCCTGCGTTCGGCGGGAATCTCGTAGCGACGATAGCCTGCAACGGGTTCCCCCAGATGGCCACAGTGCGTCCTGGAGCGTTTCCGATGCCTAGGGCGGACGTCGGAAGAAAAGGAACGGTGATATACCGCAGGTATTTAGGCTCCGCGTTCAAGAACATCGTGTCCTCCGAGCCCGTGGAAGCCGAAAGCGTGGACATCTCAAAGGCGAAGATACTCGTATCGCTGGGCAACGGTATCAGGGACAGGGCGACGGTGGATCTCGCGGAGTCCGTGGCCTCGAAGCTGGGGGGAGCGGTATCTTGCTCCAGAGCATTGGTGGACAGAGGATGGCTCCCCCAGAGCAGGCAGGTCGGCCAGTCCGGAAGAATCGTGTCTCCCGACCTGTACCTGGCGTTCGGGATATCTGGGTCGGTCCAGCACAAGGCAGGAATGTCCGGTTCGAAGCGCATAGTCGCCGTGAACAAGGATCCCGACGCGCCGATCAAGGAGTCTGCGGACGTGTTCATCATCGGCGACGCGCATTCTGTCCTCAAAGAGCTCGATGAACGTCTCGATAGCAATTGACGTGCATGCCCGCAGTCTTTGGACCATTTGTTTTTATCTCGGTTGTGGCATATGTGGCGCATGGACAAGGTAAAATTATCCGGGGCCATACTCGTCGCGATGGTGATCATGTCAGTGTTGATTGTCGCGTTGGCGTTCACAGACGTGGACCTCATATGCGTATATGCATTGACGGCGGCAGTCCTCGCGCTACTCGTTGTGGTGATAGTGCTGATCATCTCAGGACGGAAAATCGCATTCGAACCTGACGAGGGGGGTTTTAGGGTATCTGGGCCGCTGATTCGCGTGACGGTTCCGTACGCCTCCGTGTCCTCTGTAGAACTCCGCAACAGCATCTCCATAGGAGTCCGTACCTGGGGATACGGCGGAGTTCGCTACGCAGGCGGAAACTTTGCCAACAAGGAGTTCGGCACATACAAGCTCGCGGTCGACGCGAGGAATAAAAACTTCATCGTCGTTGCACATTCTGGGAAGACCTTGGTGTTCAACCTGGGCACCGAGGACGAGACGCTCATGGCATACAATGCGGTGAAATCCCGTTTAAAGCTGTGAACATAATGTTAACGGCGTTCTGAATGCCAGACATCGCTCGGTCATGTTTTGGTTTTGAGCAAAGTAAATATAGAAGAACAAAATTACCTTAGTTTCAGAGTTAGGAGAGAATCCTATGTACGGAAACGGAAACCAACCTATCATAGTGCTCAAAGAAGGCACTGAGAGAACCAAGGACAAAGAGGCGCAGTTCAACAACATAGCTGCGGCCAAGGCCGTTGCGGATGCCGTCAGGTCCACCCTCGGCCCCAAGGGAATGGACAAGATGCTCGTGAACACCATCGGAGACGTCGTGATAACCAACGACGGCGTCACAATCCTCAAGGAGATCGACGTCCAGCACCCGGCGGCCAAGATGGTCGTCGAGGTGGCTAAGACGCAGGACAGCGAATGCGGAGACGGGACGACGACCGCCGTCGTGCTCGCAGGCGAGCTCCTCAAACAGTCTGAGGAGCTTATCGACGCGAACGTCCACCCCACCGTGATCACCAACGGCTATAAGCTGGCGGCCGCCAAGTCGGTCGAGATCCTCAACAGCATCGCTGTGGACGCCAAAAAGGACGATATACTCCAGAAAGTGGCCATAACGACCCTCACGGGGAAGTCCGTCGGCGAGGAGCACAAGCACTTGGCAAACATAGTCGTCAGGGCGGCCAAGTCTGTCGAGGAGAACGGAAGGGTAGACACCAAGAACATACGCATCCAGAAGAAAGTTGGAGGGGTCATCGGCGACACATATCTCGTCGAGGGCGTAGTCATCGACAAAGAAGCTGTCCACTCCCGCATGCCCAAGAAAGTGGAAAATGCCAAAATCGCCCTGTTCTCCTGCGGACTCGAGGTCAAGAAGACCGAGTTCGACGCTCAGATACAGATAACCGACCCGGCATCCATGGGCAGCTTCCTTGCAGAGGAAGAGAACACCATGAAAGAGATGGTCGAAAAGATAAAATCCGTTGGTGCCAACGTGGTCTTCTCTTCAAAGGCCGTAGACGAGCTCGTGCAGCACTACATGGCCAAGGCAGGCATACTTGGATACAGAAGGCTTAAAGAGAGCGACCTGGAAGCCATTTCCAAAGCTACCGGCGCCAACGTCATAGGCAATATCCATGAGATAACCAAGAACGACCTCGGCCACGCCGGGCTCGTCGAAGAGAAGCTCGTGGGAGAAGACGGTATGGCATTCATCACCGGTTGCAAGAACCCTAAGGCGATTACTATATTCGTCCGCGGCGGAACTGAGCATGTCCTAGAAGAGCTGGAGAGGTCTCTCAACGACGCCATACGCACCGTAGGCGTCACCCTCGAGGACGGAAAGGTAGTCGCAGGCGCAGGAGCGCCTGAGATAGAGCTCAGCCTCAGGCTCGGGGATTACGCCTCTTCCGTCGGCGGAAGAGAGCAGCTCGCGATCGAGAAGTTCGCAAAAGCCATGGAGATCATCCCCTGGACTCTCGCAGAGAACGCAGGCATAGACGCGATCGACAGCATAATCAAGCTGAAGAACGCGCACGAGAAGCAGAAGAACGGCAAGTACTATGGCATCGACCTCAGCACGGGAGAAGCCGTCGACATGCTGAAGCTCAGCGTCGTCGAGCCGCTCAGAGTGAAAGTGCAGGCCGTCAACTCCGCCGAGGAAGTGGCCAACATGATCCTCAGGATAGATGATGTAATAGCGTCCCGCAGGTCCGCACCGCCCCAGATGCCTCCTGGCGGCATGGGCGGAATGCCCCCCATGTGATGTCAACTGGGCCAGTGTCCCACAAACTTCTTCCCCTCGATATTTTTTTTTTAATTTGATTACAAAATCAACCGCAAAAGCAACGGGACCTCATGGCATGGATTTGAAAATGCTGAAGAGATAACGTCCAACAGGTGACATAATGTTGATGCACGCGGGAGGAAGGAGGATGGACCCCCCGCATGCATCGTCTGCTACCAGAGGATATTGCCCCCGCAGACATGAGGATTATATCCATATGAGGAACTATTTTCCCTACAATATCAATAATATTCTGAATATATATTTTTATCTACTGCAATTATTCATATTATAATATTACATCGGTTTATATATAGTGTGCAGTCCATCAACGATACGGATGGGAATCCATGCGTGCTGCACTCTATATCAGGGTGTCCACTGACGATCAGGCAAGGGAAGGATTCTCTTTGGACGCTCAGGAAAAAAGACTCGTTGCCTACTGCAAGGTACGCGGGTGGGAAGTCTCTGACATATATCGGGACGAGGGGTGCTCTGGGCGTGTCATCGTCCGTCCGGAATATGAGAGGATGATGTCCGAACATGAGTGCTGGGACGTCCTCCTGGTTCTAAAGATGGACCGCATCCATCGCAACAGCGTCAATTTCACATTTATGATGGACACGCTCCGCAAAAAAGGCAAAGAGTTCATGTCTGTCCAGGAGAAGTTCGACACCACCACGGCAATGGGGAGGTTCGTGATGGACATCACCCAGAGGATCGCGCAGCTGGAGAGCGAGCAGATCGGCGAAAGAGTAAAGATCGGCATGGCAAGGAAGGCTAAGAACGGCATCGGCAACATGGGTTCAGGGCATCCGTATGGCTATGTCTATGACAAAGGATCGCTCGCCGTGGTCGAGGAAGAGGCCGCAGTCGTGCGGAAGATATTCTCTATGCGCGTCGAGGGGCTTTCCCTTCGCAACATATCTTATTCTCTAAATTCTTCCCACCTTATGCCCAAGAGGGGCACGGAATGGAGCGCCCAGGCCGTGAACAACATACTCCATAACCCAGTATACGCCGGATACATAAGATGGGACGGGTTCGTTCGTTCCGGCGAGCATGAGGCCATTGTCGACAAAGAGGCGTTCGAGAGGCTGAACGGCCTGCTTCAGAAGTGATATGATGCGAGCCGCCATCTATGTGAGAGTATCCACAGAAGAACAGGCCGAAGAAGGATATTCGCTTGACGCACAGAAGGAGATATTGGAGAATCACTGCATCGCCGAAGGATGGGACGTCTGCTCGATATACGAGGACGACGGATACTCCGGGAGGGGAGATCGCAGGCCCGCATATGTAAAAATGATGGAAGAAATGGACATGTGGGATGTTCTGTTGGTCCTAAAAATGGACCGCATACACAGAAACAGCCGCAATTTCATGAACATGATGGATTTGATCAGCAGGAATGGCAAGATGTTCGTATCTTCGATGGAATCGCTTGACACGACCAATGCTTTGGGCAGGTTCGTGATGGACATGATACAAAGGATTGCCCAATTGGAGAGCGAGCAGATTGGGGAAAGGACATACATGGGCATGAGAGAGAAAGCGGAATCCATGAAGAATACGCCGCAGGAGAACAGGACCATGGGGTTCAACCCCCCGTTGGGGTATTCTCTTACAGGGGGGATACTAGTGGCAGTTCCCGGCGACATGGAAACTGTAGAACGAATATTCCGCTCCTATCTCTCTGGAGACACCATCGACACCGTCGCATATTGCCTTAACAGAGACAACATCCTTACACGGCGCAGAAGGTCATGGAACGTGTACAATGTGAGGAACATACTCCATAACCCAGTCTACGCCGGATATATGCGATGGGACGACGTCTTGGTGAGGCATTTTACAGGAACGGCCGTGACGCCCGAGGAGTTCAACACTGTGCAGGAGATGATGGCGTCTCGTGTAAAGAATCCAAAAAACAGGCATGTTTTACGGATTCCCGATGAATTCAGCGATTGAATGTAACTGTTTGTTACATCAAGTCTTATATATACATTTCTCATTTTTCAACCATTTGCACCGACTTTCGCACGCAATGCA
>JAITOF010000026.1 GCA_031290095.1 Candidatus Methanoplasma porotermitis | reverse complement strand
CCGCCTGTGCGCCAAGGGCGACACGAGAATCGTCATGGGCTACGAGCTCACCGACGAGAACGTGCATGCAAAGGTCTTCCTCGTGGACGAATGCAACCGTGCCGTGAAAGAGCTTGAATACTGATGTACAGGATATTCTCTGACGGAGGTTCCAGAGGGAATCCCGGCCCGTCCGCTTTCGCCATCGTCGTCACCGAGGACGGGCGCGTCGTCCACGAGCATTCTGAGTTCCTGGGAGTGAACACGAACAACTACGCGGAATACCGCGGCCTCATATCCGCTATAACCAAGGCCATAGACCTCGGGGCGAAGGAGGTAGAGTTCGTCATGGATTCGGAGCTCGTCGTCAAGCAGATGAGGGGAGAATACAAAGTGAAGAACCCGAACATATCGGGGCTTCACAGAGACGCGATGGCACTGGTGTCCCTGATACCGTCGGTCCGGTTTGTCAACGTCAGGCGCTCGGAGCAGATGATACCCCGTGCCGACGCCCTTCTCAACAAAGAGCTCGACATGCGCAGATGACTGGCCTTTCGTCAGAAGTCGTTTTCTAAATTGATAAAACAGAGGTTAAAAACCAAAGTTAAAAATAGTAAACGACCATAAAATACAGAGGTCAAACAATGCACGACCGGGCTTCGGAGGTTTTAGGCCGCATGCGGGCTTCGGACAGGCTGATCCTTTATTCGCTTGGCGCGGGCAACGCTCCAAACAGCGAGGTAAAGATTCAGAAGCTCTTGTTTCTTTGTGCATTGTCTCTGCCAAAAATCATTGGAAGTCAATTCCATTTCGACACTCACAAGAAGGGGCCGTATTCGGAGGAAATAAATGAAATGCTTCACGTCTTCTCTGACGAGGGCCTCATAGATTCAAATTACAGGATGACTGAGGTGGGGAGAGAACTGCACCATGCACTGTCAGACAGAATCAAAGAGCCGGTCAAGGGAGTGGTCGAGGATTATGTGGAATTCATCTCTGGATTGACCGAGAATGAACTTTTGACTTTTGTTTACACGATCGATCCGTCACAACAGTCAGATTCAGAGGTTTGGGAAGGTTTGAAGAAGAGTCGCGTGGAAACGGCGGCATCCATGTTGAAAAAAGGAAAGATAAGCTTCTCGCGGGCGGCCGACGTGTCCGGTTTGGACCTCGGAGAGTTCGAGGAATATCTGATGGACAACAATGTCAGGTGGCGCGACAGTGATTAAGATACCCGACACGACCCTTCTTTCCGCACTGGGCAGGGAAATACCGTCTGTGGACGTTATCCCGATCGTCTGTGGGGAGTACGGCCTGATGGTAACCGGCGAGGTGTTGGAAGAGATTTCAAGGATGCCGTGCGAGAGAATCGATGCCGCGAGAGGGTTGATGATCCCCCCATTGCAATCGGGAGAAAGATATCGCAAGATTGTTTCATATCTTGTAAGCCGTTATACGGTGTTGCACATCGGAGAATTATCATGCATTGCGACATCGCTCATGCTTTCTTCCGAGGGCAGGGAGAATTACCTTGTCCTTGATGACAAGCCAGCCAGAAATCTTGCAGAAAAGATACATAACGATGACCAGATTGTAAGGATACTCGGAAATGTGCCACCTTTGAAATTCACAGGGACTTTCGGACTGTTGATCCACCTTAAAAGCAAGGGACGCATATCTAAGTCCGAGTGTGCAAAAATATCCGATGATTTGCGCCACAGCACGTTCAGACTGAACCCTGGAATGCTGGACCGTTTTATCAAATAAAATCATCAAGGGTGGAGGATTCAGATTTATTGTTTACTTCTTTCTTAAGATCTGTAAAACTCTTTATGGTCTTCTCGCTCACGCCTTTGGATTCAAGAAGGTTTTTCATGCCTGTTTTTTCACTTATAGCCATTCTTACCGCCGACATTTCTTCAATCTGGTCTAATGTCGATTGATTTGTTATCTCCACTTTCAGGTCTGCACTGCAACTTACGCTTTCATACTTGTAAGTCGACCTGTGGAACTGTTTGGCGACAGTTTCTGACGATGTCTTTATTCTATTGTAGTAGTCTGCACTCCCCTTTGCAACATATTTGCCACCGAGTATGTCGAATCCTACGTTAAAACCTAGAAAATCTTTTGCTTCCGTGTGTTTCGTACTCTTCTGAGATATGCCCTGAAATGCGTTTACCGAGTAGAGGAGGCTTTCATCCTCGACATTGTATGCGGATACGGCCCTCAACAGGGTTCTCAACCATGTTCCCTTATTGGGCGTCCTGCTTCCAGAGTCCACAATGAATGAAGTTATATCCTTGTCCATGTAGAACTTAACAACCCTGTCTATGTCTCCTGGAGGAAGGGATTGAGGAATGGATGCGAGTATCGGTTTGCTGTTCCGGAACATTGCAGCTTCACAATACTTGTCCGACAGTTCGATGTATCTTTCGGCCTTCGAACTCCCTGTGTTGCCGACAATACTGTACCAAGATGGCGTGACTATGGCATCTGTATGCGTATACTGCAAATCAGCCAGTTGAGCAATCATCGGACCAGTGGGGATCTCTTTGCCGTTGTACTCCATAATCAGTGTGTTGAAATCCCCGAAACTCAACTGTCGCTCCAATCCGCCACAGTATTTTGTATTGTAGTCCGTGCTATTCAGGCACTTGTGTATTGTGGCGGGGTAAATTTTCCGATAAATCTCAAAAATCGCACTCTTCCTTTTGACTGATCTGGACCCGGATCTGATGGGGGTTTCGAAGAATGTATCGCCTGATGTTCCGACCTTTACCGTGGATTTCCTTGTACAAATATCATCGTCCTGTACAATCCCCGATAGTTTGAAATTCGTCACAATCATGCCTCTGTTGCAAACCATTCCGCACGTTACATGCCGTAGCTACGACAGGTAATCCGACTTGCAGAACACATCACTCCGTAGGCCATATAGGATGAATTCGATAAAAACGTATGCGTGACTCCATTTGGCATCGCCTATGAAACAAACTCTGTCCGTATTCATGTCAAGTTTCCGAGGACTTGCCAAACCCATGTTCCGGAGGCGCGTGGGAGTCGGGCGCGTATGCCCTCGCAAACGCTGGAAAGGCATCTGCAGGAAAGTTGTACTCCAATTATTCAGGGACGAGACCGGACAATGTCGGACAGCACTCAATATTGCGCAGTGAAATATGAGTGATAGAAGAGTTTTTTTTTTGCCCTTTCGCACTTGTTGGGAGGACGGGGGATATCCTTGGCGTGAAGCCATGCGTGGGTTCTGAACCCCCTATAGCAACGAGGGACATGGTCGTTATCGCGACGGCTTCGCTGGTGTCACGGACGGTGTCCACATGCGTCGGACTTTGGTTTTACGGCGGATGCCAGGTCGCATATATTTATCAGGTTCTGCTCTCCCGTGGACATGTCCCTCAAAGTGACGGACTCGTTCTCGAGCTCCTTCGAGCCGACGATGACGGCATAACGTGCACGGATGGACGACGCATGCCTGAGGGACTTGGCCATCTTGCGGCCCATCATGTCCACGTCCGCAGACACGCCTTCGGAGCGCAGGCCTCCGGCTATCTCGAACGCCTTCATCCTGACATCCTCGGACGCGTACAGGACGTATGCGTCGATGCCGCGACGGGCGAACGGCACGCCTTCGCGCTCCATCGCCAGAAGTATCCTGTCGAACCCTATCGCGAACCCCGTGGTGAAGACCTTCTCCCCTCCGAACAGCTCCGACAGAGTGTACGAGCCTCCGCCGCATATCTGCTTCTCGGCCCCCAGCGCAGGAGCCTCCGCCTCGAACACCATCCCGGTGTAGTAGTCGAGCCCTCTGACTACGCCAAGGTCGATCTCGATGCCTTCGACCCCCATGGCCGCGAGGACGTCCAACACGTTCTTGATGTGCGCCCCCGCCTCTCCGCCTATCTTCGAAAGGACCTCCGGCCCGCCCACCGTCTCCGTGACATCGATTATGCCTTCGATGTCCGCATCCCCCACGCCGACCGACTCCAAGATGGGCCTCGCCTCGTCATAGAGCTTCTTGTCGAGCTTCTGAAGGACCTCTGCGGTCCTCTCCGCGGGTACGCCCGCATCGGCCAGCCTCTGCCTGAGGATGCCGATGTGGCCTATCCTGAGCTTGTATTCTTTCAGGCCGAGCGCCTTGATCATGGCCGCCGCCGCCGCAATCACTTCGGCATCCGTCTCCGGCGTGGCGCTTCCGATGATCTCCGCCCCGAACTGGAAGAACTCGCGGTACCTTCCGCTCTGGGGCCGCTCGTATCTGAAGCACTGGCCGAAGTAGAAGATCTTAATCGGCTTGGGGTCGTTGCTCATCCCGTTTACGAACATCCTGACGGCGGGGGCGGTCATCTCCGGCCTCAGCGCCAGGCTTCGGCCTCCCTTGTCCTCGAACGCATACAGCTCGTTCAGGATGTTCGGCCCGGAGCGCAGCACGAACAGCTCTGCCTCCTCGAACATCGGCGTCTCCGTCTCCCTGAACCCGAACGTTCGTGCGACCTCTCTGAGCGCGCTCTCGTAGAACCTTCTCCTCTCCATCTCGTCGGGAAGGAAATCCCTAGTGCCGCGTGGACATTGGATCATGGCCGTTCATGATGCGCGACAGTAATAAAACTGTCGCAGGAGCCAGCTTCGGCGAGACCGCGTCTCGCCATGAAGGCGCGTCCCCGTCCGAGATCGAATCGGCGCGGGTGCAGTTGAACCGACGGAGGGCAATCTTGTCCCGGAGCCCATGAGCAATGCATGCGTCGATGGAGATATGACCGTCGTGCGGCATCCGACTTTGTATTTCGAGCGGGTTCAAAGCTTTGGAACAACTCTGAACAAGCTTGAAAGGGGCGAGCTAGACGGAGGCTCGACGGCCCTGGCGACGAAGTTCCTGCGAACGCATGTCGAGATCGCATATTAGGCTGCGAGGTCGCCTTCGCAGTAATAAATCGGTCTTGCAGTAATAAAGTAGTAATAAATTTTGGACTCCCGTTATAAACTTCGATACAAACACTTGAAAATCGGGAAAAAAATCATAAAACTACATTTTTATGAGAATCCATGAGTGTGCAGCGATGATCAACTATGCAAAAACGTAATGAGAGAGTCCAGATGCTGGGTAGTAATAAAAATAAAAACAATTAAATATGATAGTAATATTTTATAAGTCGCAGTAATAAAATTAATTTTCAAAGGAGGAACGACGATGGCCGACCTTGAACAGGATGAAGTTACGGAGGTGTTCGAGACCCTGCGCAAAGAACAGGAGTCAGGGACGGTCGAGTTCAAGGAAGCGAAGAACAACTTCGACTTCGACGACCTGGGGAGATACTTCTCTGCCCTCAGCAACGAAGCGAGCCTTCGCAGAAGGCCATATGGATGGCTGGTTTTCGGAGTCGATGACGAGGGGGCCATCGTCGGCACGTCATACCGTGCCGACAGGAAGGGTTTGGACAACCTGAAGACTGAGATCCGAAACAGGATCAACGACTTCTCCACTTTCACTGACATATACGAGCTTTTCCCTGACGGGCGCCGCATAATCATGTTCCAAATTCCTGCCGCCAGGCGTGTTCCTGTGGCATGGATGGGGTCCGCATACGGGCGCGAGGGAGACTCCATCACCAACCTCAGCGATCAGAAGGCGAGGAAGATCGTCGAAAACGGGACCGACGATTGGTCGGCCCGCATATGCAAAGGGGCGACGATGTCCGACCTCAGCGGAGCCGCGATCACCGCCGCAAAGAAGACGTTCGCACAGAAGAACGTCGGAAGGGAGCATGCGACCGACCTGCTCGTCGCCGACGATGCCACGTTCCTCCTCAAGCTCGGATTGATGTCGGATGGACTGCTCACCAACGGCGCAATGGCGTTGTTCGCATCCGAGGAGGCCGCGTCGAAGGTCGACCCCGCTCCAGAAGTCGCCTGGATACTGAGGGACGGCAACGGCGAGACGATTTCTGGAGAGGTGTTCGGAGGGAGTCTGATCCTTGGCATGGAATCCGTTCTCACCCTTGTCCGAAACCCTCGCCATATATACGCTGTCGATCCGAACAGCACCAACACCATCGAAGCGAAGAGATATGACATGAACGTGCTGCGCGAGATCCTCTGCAATGCCGTCGCCCACCAGGACTACACCATCAAAGGGCGCATAAACCTGATAGAGACGGAGGTCGGCGTGGACATCGTCAATCCCGGGGGATTCATACCAGGCTCGGTCGAGGCGCTGCTGGGCGGCGGATACATGCCTCCGTATTACCGCAACCGTCTTCTCACCACAGCCATGAAGAGCATTGGAATGATTGAGACGTACGGCGGGGGGATAGTGAGGACCATGAGGATCCAGAAGGATCGATGCCTTCCTCTGCCTGACTACAGCGTCAACGACAAATCCGTGGATGTGCACGTGTACGGGAAGGTCATGGACCAGAACTACTCGATGACCCTGTTCGTCAACAGGGACATGGACGTTCGCACCGCATTCTTTTTGGACCGGGTGCAGAAAAGGCTGCCGATACCGGAACAGCAGTCGAAGGAGCTGCTCGGCAGAGGGTTCGTTGGAGGGAGATGGCCCGCAATCCACACCGTGCCTCCGAGCAGGGGCGACGATGCGAAAGCGGATATAATCGAGGCGGTCCGGGAAAGGGGATATGAAGGCCGCATCCTGTCTCTGATAGCCGAGATTGGAAGCGTCGGCCGCAAAGACATCGACGAGCTTGTGATCGGCATGCTGCCTTCCGGCCTGACTGATCCCGAGAAGAAAGTGCGTGTCAGGAACATCATAGCCAAGATGTCCCGCGAAGGACTGATCGTCAACACGGGGAGCAGGAAGACGCCCGAATGGGCCATGGGGGACAGAAGGAGACCCTGACGATAACCGCCTCGAACCTCGTATGACGGCTCGCAGACGATTCTGCGCCGTCTCCAGCCTTAGCGCCCCCAGTATTCATCAGGTGGCCGTCACCCCCTTCCTGCATGCGACATGCGCCGCCCTCGGAAAACCTTTCCTCGCAAGGACTCGTCTTCTATACCCTCCCAATTTATTCGGGGTGATTTTCGGCGCCGAGCCGCATGCCTGCCGAAACGGTGACGTGAACCGTCTCCTGCTACCCCCGGACGTGTTCTGCCAGTTGCACCATGTCGGATCGCCTTGAAAACGCCTCGAACCGATTGTCATGGGCGATTTGGGGGAGGAATGATGTCAAAAATGAGCCTGGTTACGTCTCAATAAGACGTGTTAAATACCATGGTCGCACTAACTGCACACGCACATTGGCGCAATGTGGCGTGTAATGTGTCCATGGGAGGCGACAATACCGTGACATTCTCTGTTGGAGGAGGAAGAGGAGGTTCGTCTTCATCCAAATCGCGCTCCGCACCCAAGCAGGAGGAGAGGACACGCACGGAGATTTGGGCGTCCCATATTGAGGAGAGCAGAGTTGCGAAGATAGTCGTCGTTTCGAGCATGGCTTTTGTCCTCATCGTTATTGTGGCAGGCTCGTATCTTAACTCTGACCAAAACTCGGCCAGCGTTACAGACACGGGCACCAGTGGAAACATCACTTGGGGATTGGCTGAAGGCACGCTCACGCTGAGTTTAGCCCCTGGACACTCTGGCACAACCATGAATAACTATTCGGACCGCAGCGACAGCACGCCGTCGCCGTGGCAAGGCTATACGGGGTGGATCACCCGTATTATCATCGTCGATGGGATAACGTCCATAGGCGACTATGCCTTCCAAAACTGTTATTCCATGACCTCTGTCACGATCCCCAACAGCGTGGAGTCCATAGGCGACCATGCCTTCGAAAACTGTTATTCCATGACCTCTGTCACGATCCCCGACAGCGTGGAGTCCATAGGTGCCTATGCGTTCTACGGTTGCATAGCCCTGAAATCTGAAGCGGTCACGATCCCCGACAGCGTGTCCATAGGCGACAATGCGTTCCAGTATTTCTACAGCCTTTCCCCGCGGCCCATAATGGACCATTGATACACTGACCTCGACAGTTGAGCAAGCGTTTTGTCGGTCTCTGTCTCATTTGAATGTTGAAGGGCTACGGGACTTTCGCTGACGGTTGCACGCTTTACGGACCCGCCCGACATGAGGGCGACAAAGGGCCTCCATCACAAGTGGGAGAGTATGCATGGAGGCGGTGCAGTTTTATTCCGCATCAAGAAGTTTTTTGAGAGTCGCCGGGGAGAGAACCAAAATAGTCATAGGAACAAGACTAACGCAAGAATTGAGGGTGTGATGCGTGGTCAAGCATCAGCTTTTATTTACGAAACGAAGTCTCGCGTGCAGGGCGCGAACAGCGCGTCTGGAAACTTGCAAGGCCCCCCATCCACTCAACATTCGTGCGCTCTGAGCCACAACCCCCCCCCCCCCGTAGATCGAGGTCCTGCGACAAGAGGGCATCAGTCATCCACGTGTGAAGAATGCTCTGCCACGGGCCATCAGGTTCGTGAACTCCTCGGAACGGTCGCTGAGGGACGCCGCCCTCACGTCCTTCACCGCCTCTGAGAACTCCTCCCACACCTTGGCGCTGTCAGAGTTAAGATGCTGTATCTCGTAGTACAGGGCGGGATCTTCCAAGGCCACGGACTCGTTCGTGTCCACGTTCTTTTTGAACGTGGTGGATGCCACGGACATGAACTCTTCAAGAGGTATGCCACTTCTCTCCAAGACCGTGAAGAACGCTATGTTCACCGCATGGCTCAGTCCTAGGACGTATGACATGTAGCGGTCGTGGTCCTCCACGGGCATGCCGACGATGTTGGCTCCTCTTCCGCCGAAAAGCTCGGACACGGATCCCGTCGCCTCGGCGTTCCCGCAGTCGCACACTATCAGGTTGCGGCCGCGCATCGATTTCGCACCGGGCCCGAACATCGGATGCACCGAGCACACGCGACGCCTCGACCCCATGTCCGTCAGCACGTCTATGAAGGGGGATTTGAGCGAGGATATGTCGAATATCGCCTGGTCCCCGCAGATGCCGTCCAGTTCTCTCAGTATCCCCGATATGGCCGATATGGGCGTGGCCACAGCCACGATGTCGCATTCGGCGGCTATGGAGATGTCGTGATCGCATCCGGGTGCCTTGTCGACTGCGGTAACGGAATGCCCCGCCGAGGCGAAGAGGCCTCCAAGCCATATGCCCATCTTCCCGCGTCCGCCGACGACGCATATCCTCTTGCTTTCAGACGGCTTGCACTGTGGCCCCATTTCGGCGGCAGTCTTTTTGAGAATGTCTATCACTGCCTCTGCCGTGTCGCGGTCCAGCGACGTCCCCTCGACCGCTTTGCGGAGTTCCTCCGCGTCGATGCCTGCATCCCCCGACGCGGCGGCTTTGGTCCTCTCTGCCACGAGGTGCAGGATCATCCTGTCGATGTCCTTGACGTTCTTTCCGAAGTTTGCAGGCGGGTCTGCGGCGGGATTCATTGTATAATCGTGCTATATGTTAGCACGTATCACACAATGATATTTGAAATTTTTCATCTCTAGGACTGCATTTCCTATATTTTTGGGGTTCTGGGTGTTTCATGAGGGGTGATCCAGGCGCGGAAACGGAGCCGATAGATAGGATGAGGCGTTTGAGAGAATGCCTTGAAGATGTTTGGAAGAGGTTTATGCGGCGATTCTGCTTCAGTCGGCAGGTTCGCGGCGCCTGCGCCCGAGCACCAGCCACAGGACGAAGGAGCCGACGGCAATAGCTATGGCGATGAGGATCAGGATCCATGCGACGGACACGCCGCCGCCCTCGCCGTTTCCAGAGCGCGGGCCTCCTGCGGCGTCGTCAGAGCCGTCGCCCCCGTTGCCGGACCCCGACCCGGAGCCGCTCCCGCTCCCTGCGCCTCCCGGCGAGGAGGCGGACGGCGCGGACGTCACGCTTATCGCGTGGTCGGAGATCGCGCCCTCGAACGTGTGCGTCCCCGCCGCGAGGGCGGCCAAGGCCTCGATCGAGCCGGAGTCGCCGTCTATCTCGACGCTCCGCAGGGCGTAGCCTGCGTTCGCGGCGAACTCGAGCGTCGCGTCTCCGTGCTCCGCCACGCGTATCACGCCGCCCACCACGCCTACGTCGCCGGACGGCGCGATCTCGCCGTTCGACATCGACGCGGACACGACGTGGTAGAAGCCCAAGGACGCGTAGACTGTCCTGGCGCCTCCGAGCTTGGAGACGGGGAACGACCCGCCGTCGAGGACCGTCAGGACGTAGCCGCCTACGCCCGGCTGGATGTCGCCGGCGCCGATCCACGACGTGCCTACCCTCGCAGCGCCCGTGGCCGGGAACCCTGAGAGGGCCACGGACCCCTTCGACGGCGACTGCTTCGCGTAGACGGGGCCGCCGACGCTATTATCGTAATAGACCGCTATCGCGCCGGGGTTCGCGGCGCCTGCCACGTCGTACCTGGTGCCTGATCCCGGGGCGCCGGGGTTGTAGATGGATATGGCCGTGAGCACGGAGTCGCCGTCGAACACGGTGGCAGGCAGGGCGAGGCCGGGCGCCAGTATGGCCGCCGAGGTCAGGCCGTAGCAGTTGCGGAACGCGTTGGCGTCCACGGACGTCACGCTGGCGGGTATGACGATCGAGCGCAGGCCGTAGCACTGGTTGAACGCATAGGCCCCTATGGATTTGAGGTTGCCGCTGAAAGCGACGGATGTGAGGCTGCTGCCGTGGAACGCGTAGGTGCCTATGTCTGCGGCGCCCTGTATCTCGACCGTCTTCAGGCTGTAGGACCTGTAGAAAGCGGAGTTGCCTATGGATGTCACGCTGGCGGGGATGACGATCGAGGCGAGGGTCCTGCAGTCCCTGAACGCGTAGTTGCCTATGGTGGTCACGGTGTCCGGAATCGTTATCCCTCTCAGAGAGAAGCAACCGTAGAACGCGTTGTCGCCAATCGCCGTCACCTTGCTCACGAACGTGACAGAGGCGAGGGTGGAGCAGTCATAGAACGCCTTGTCCCCTATCGTTATGCTGTTCACCAGGCCGTCTGTCCCTGATATGGTCACATTCTTCACGTATGGCCTGAGGTCGTGCCAAGTCGACGTCGCCCATGCGATCTCGCCCGTCCCTGTGAACTTCAGAGTCCCTGTGGACGCGGTGTAAGTCCAATGGACGCCGGAGTTGGCGCCCGACTCGTCGCCGTAGTCGCTCCCTGGCAGGCTGGGATTGCGCGGGTCGTAAGTGCTCGTCTCGTGGACCAACGTGGTTTTTGTCGTGGTCGTCGCTGATATGTCTGAGACGAGGCCGTAGACGTACGACGACGACCACACATATGCCTTCACCTGCGATATGTAGCCACCTAGCTCCTCGATGTCGGCCAGTTTGAACGCGTTGGCGCCGACAAGATTCAAGGCGGAATCGCCTTCGAACACGATGTTGCGCAACGCCCTGCAGCCGAGGAACGCACTGGCGCCTATGGTCTGCACGCTGGCTGGGATGACGACCTCCTGGATGGAAGGGGAGTATGCGAACGTGGAGGCGGCTATCTCCGTCACTCCGTCGGGGATCGTGACGGAGGCGAGGGCGCGACAGTACATGAACGCGTAGGTGCCTATGGACGTCACGCCCGAGGGGATGGAGATCGAGGACAGGGCGTAGCAGTTGCGGAACGCGCTGTCGCCTATCGACGTCACGGTGCCCGGGATAGAGATCGAGGACAGGGCGTAGCAGTTGTAGAACGCATTGCCCCCAATGGACGTTATCCCGGCGCCCACGACGACGCGGGCGATATCCGCCCTATAGGCGTACCACGGCGCGTCGGTGCTGGTCGCGTAGGGTCCCATGTCCGTGCCGCCGGCGTCGCTCAGAGTCAGCGTCAGCACGCCCCCGGCCAGAGTCCAGTCGATGTTCGCGTCGGTGCCGGACGCGTCCGCCGCGTCGGCGTAGCCCGAGCCGTCGTCGGAGAGCAGGAAGGCCCCTGCCGTTGCCAAGGCTATGACGGCAAGGATGGCGGCGTAAGATCGCGCCCTCATGCGAGCACGCCCCTTCGGGCGCTTCCGCAGAGGCGGAACGCACGGTTCAAGTGTTCAGATGACGATTCCCTGCCCCGTCCGTGTCGGACGCAGGGCGTGATGCGGGCCGAGGCACGGCGCCCCCCCCCCCTCTTGATGCTGTCATGATGATATTGCCCCCCGCATGCACATGACGACGCACGCGCCAGAGCATTCCTGCGCCGCGAGCGGCCTTACGTGCATGCAAGCGTTTTACACAACATGTCTTTCGTAGTTAACGCTTCCGCTATGCAAACGGTGTTTCTCAACTCGCCACAGCCCGCAGGCCGATCGCGACTCTCAGAGCGCATTGCGGGACGGTCGCATCGCAACCGACGGTGCTTTGTCAGAGATCGGCATGAATCCCGTTTTATGCTCCGAACCTGCCGAAATGCTCTTTCCGGCACATTTTTGCAATCGGTCCGAGCCCTATGCGAGCGCGACGATCGCCCTGCATCCTCTGCGCTGGCTACGTTCTGCTCTCAGGCGGATTATATGCCTATTGGAAGGACGCGGATGCTGAAGCCCGGCCCGATGAAGGGCCCTAGGCGGGCGCAAGCGTTCTCGCGCTAGATCATCTTTTGACTATGATCGTCAGAATGTCTTCGTCCTCGACCACGTGTTCCATCCCTACCGTCTGCCCGGGGAACTTGGCGCTTTTGCCCCAGACCATCGCATATCTGAAGTTGTTTTTGAAGTCGCGGTGTATGACTTCGCACACTTCTCCGACGGTGTTGCCCTTCTTGACGATCAGCGGCTCCACCATGTCCGCCTCCTGGCCCTGCGGCTTCAGATATATGCGGATCATCTCGATCGTGTCGTAGAGCTTCTGCTTGAGGTCCTCTATCCCGAACCCGGTCACCGCGGAGATGGGGACGGTGACGAACTGCGAATGCATGGCCTGGACTGATTCTAACTGCCCCCGTTTGGCAAGGTCCACCTTGTTGATGGCCATCACCGATTTTATGTACACCCTGTTGCCCGAAAGGACGTCCAGCATCTGTTCTACGTTTATGTCCTCCCTCACGACGATCGTCGCGTTGATATGGCCGTATGCGGCGACCATGTCTTTTATGGTGTCGACGTCGATCTTCGTGAGCTTGACGGTCGGCTTCACGATGATCCCGCCCTGGCCAGAGGTGGTTATAACCACGTCGGGTTTTTTCTGATCCAGGCGGATTGCCGCGTTGTAAAGCTCCTTCATAAGGACGTTCATGTTAGGGTTGAATATGTCCACGACCAGAAGTATCACGTCGGCGGCTCTGGCGGCGGCAATGACCTCTCTTCCGCGCCCCTTCCCCCTGGAGGCGTCCTTTATCAGCCCGGGCATGTCCAGGATCTGTATCTTGGCATGATTGTATTCCAGGACCCCGGGTACAACGTCCAACGTGGTGAAGTGATATGCTCCGACTTCGGATTTCGCCCCGGTCAGCTGGTTCAGGATCGTCGACTTCCCGACGGAAGGGAACCCTACGAGCGCGACGGTGGCGTTGCCTGCCTTCTTGACGTAGAATCCCTTCGTAGGTCCTTTCGAAGACCGTCTTTTCTCATC
The DNA here is from genome assembly GCA_031290095.1 of Candidatus Methanoplasma porotermitis. Taxonomy (GTDB): domain Archaea; phylum Thermoplasmatota; class Thermoplasmata; order Methanomassiliicoccales; family Methanomethylophilaceae; genus Methanoplasma; species Methanoplasma porotermitis. Next base: position 14,044 of record JAITOF010000026.1, on the reverse strand, counting down.
CTCTGCGGACAGGCGGGCTATCTTGGCTTTGAGCTTGCCGATATGAGACTCAGTGGCCTTGTTGTATTTGGTGTTGGATATCTGCTCCTCCAACTCCTTGATCTGTTCCTCTATAGTGGCCAAGATATGCTCCGTTCCACCTATGGAGAACCCGTATATTATGCTTTTACAGACGCTCCGATGCGACCGTCGCTCTGAACACAACGAATCTGGCTCGTTTTAAATCAGCCTACGGGCAGTCTGCGATATGTTTTAATCAGTGATTTGCAATGCGATCGCATGGATGTGGCATCCGAACTCAAAAAGCCGCTTAGACTGTCCCACAAACAGGCGGCCGTCATCATCGTGGCATTCGTCGTTTCACTCGTGCTCGCGCTTTTTGGGTTCGGGTCGTCGTTCTGTTTGGGAATGGTGATCATCGCAGTCATCCTCTACATGGCCCCAAAGATGGTCGGCGTCACTGACATCAGGCTGCTTGTAGGGCTCGGGGTCGCGTTCCTTGTAAGCTCGATACTTCTGGGGGCGTTCGTCATGGCCCCGGGTTTCGTCGACGGGATCGACGACACGCCGACGGACAACGAGCATTTCGCACACGTCGAATACATCTTTGAGAACGAGGGAGTCAGCATATCCGTCGAAGCCCTCGATGCCGGCCTTGAAGGAAAGGACGTGCGCTTTTATTACGGAAAAGTCTCGGGCATAGGGTTCGGCACTGTCAACGCAGTTATGGACATGGGTTCTGACCTAACACTGGACAGCGGGACGACGTACAAAGGGTTCGTGAAGCTCGATCCGTCAGTGCTGTACGTGGGCCACATCGGCTTGGCAGAGGGCGGAAAGGAGACGAGCGCCGTCAGCTACAACTCGTTGCTTACCGGAGCGTTCGACGGAGACGTCACGGGCATTGCGCTGTACGGTTGCGCCATGGCGGCAGCTTACATCATCATTTTCTTCTTCATGATAATGATCCTGTCCAGAATCATGAAGTCGAGGTTGGAGAAGGCCCGCGTGAGGATGGAGCAAGAGGGTCGCCTCTACCCTCAGGGATATGGCAGATGCGTCGAATGCGGCGGCATCGTCCTTCCCGGAGAGATCAACTGCAGGAAGTGCGGGAAGTACATCGACCGCCCCGACGAGATGAGGCCGAACAAGAAGGACTTCTTCGAGTGCTCTGACTGCGGCGCAGAGGTCCCCAAAGAAGCAACAGTCTGCCCCAGGTGCGGAGCGGCGTTCGACGAGGAAGAGTCCGAAGTGACGCACGCCGATGGCTCCGTCGAAGTTACGAACACGACGTTCGAGTGCTCCGACTGCGGCGCAGAGGTACCGGAAGCCGCAGAATTCTGCCCGAAATGCGGTGCCAAGTTTGAAAAGTGACCATGGCGCACAAAGAACGATCGGGAACGGGGAAGGGCCGTGGCGCACCCCGGGGATACTAGGGATGCGACCACGTTTCTCCATTCGAACAGGACGCGACGCCTGGCGACCGTACATATTCATACGGCAATGCTCCGGGGTCCCTGTTAAATGGCTAGAAGATAAGCGTGTTTGGATATTTACTCGTTTCTTTGAGAACATGCGTCGAGCCGATCCAAGGCATATGCCGGGATTCATTCCGATTCTCGGCAGTCGCCGACATGCGACTGAACAGCGGACATGCGGCGGGCCTTTGGGCCTCGGCCCTCCCTCTCGTGCCTCCAAACGCCCTACAGGGCCGCTGAATGCGAATGCCCCCCCCCCCCCCGGCACGCATGCGGGCGGCAGCTCCGAAATAATCATGCGGCCTGATGCGAGACCTCATGTTTATTTACAGTCCGAGGTATAATGGCCCATGGATCAGAGACCGGTCTTCCGGAGCAAGTTCGAAGCCAACGTCTGGAGGAGGCTGACCGCCGATGCAGGCATGCAATCCAAAAAAGGAGAGTTGTACGCAGACGTCGCCGGGAGCCTGTTGAAGCACGACGGGCCTGTCCATTCCGCAATACTGGTAAAGACGATGGAGAAGCTCCGTGAAACGAACAATCCGAATCTTCGCGGCATTCTGCCTAAGCTTGTCTCCAAGAGCAGAGGAGAGGATTGCGGAGCCGCTCTCGCAGCCTCCATGATCCTCATGGACATTGATGACCTTGAGGGCGCCAGATCCATGGTCGGCACGATCAGGAGCTGTCACAACATCCCACTGGCCGCATGCGTGAAAGCACGCATCCTCATGGCAGACGGCGACCCTGTCAAGGCCAAGCGCGAACTCATGAGGGCACGTTGCAGCAATCCCACTTACACGATGTTCTACGACCTCGTCCAGCAGCTGGAGCCCTCCGAGGGGTGGATGTACCGCAAGAACATCGAATTGCTTGTTGCGGGGAAAGAGACGTTCCCTTGCGGCGAGAGCGGTCGCGTCTCTACCGCAGAATCGCTTTACAGCATCTACAGGGATTGGTATGGAGGCATGAGGGACGAGGCCACCCGTCTTATCGTAGCCTCCGAGGAATACAAGAACAAGAGTCCCGAGTTCGTGCTCGCTTCCGCCCGCATGTCTATGGATGAGAAGGATTGGCATTCTGCTCAACGGATGTACGACCTCCTTTTGTCTGTGAGCAGCAACTGCGTTTACATCATATGCGAGGCCGCCTGCGCCCACAGCCGCGGAGGCAATCATGAGAGGGCGCTTGCCCTATACAGGAGCGCAGAGGCCTTGGACCCTGCTTCTCATACAGTCATCAAAGGCCTTATGGACGCCCTCCTCGCCCTCGGGATGGCCGCCGAAGCGGCACAGTGCGTGCGAGACCTCTGCAAAACCGAGGACGCGTCCGCAGAGGACTTCTATGCGGGCGCGAGGGTGCTGATGAAAGCCGGGATGCACAGCGAGGTGCCCGCTGTGATGGAAGGCGTGATGATCACGTACCCCGAAGATTCTGAAGCTTACGTTCTTAGATCGGAAGCAGAGTTCGCCGAAGGAAAGATCAACGCCGCCATATCCACGATCGACGATGGGATAGACCGCAACCCGAAGGACCCTGGTTGCAGGCTTCAAAAGGCGAGCGTCCTTTTCAAAACAGGAAAGGTCGGCCAGGCGATTAAAGAGCTCGAGAGGGCGCAGAAGACGGATCCAGGCAACGTGGGCGTCATCGTGCTGCTCAAGGACATTGCCGTGGCTTCACACAACAACAAGGAAGCCGTGCGCTTGAGCAACGAGATTCTAAAACTGGATCCTACCAACGCAGACGCCATGAACATAGTGTCCAAGTCAAACCTTTCGTCCAAAGGCCAGTCGGCGTCATATTCCGAATATAAGGACATGATCACCGAGAACGGGAGGGCGGACAATTTCGTCAATGTTCTCGGGGCCCTGATATCCGACGGCAGGCACAAGGATGCGATTCAGATGTGCCGGGAGAAGGGGAGGGACCTAGACGGGGACCCGATGGTCCTCAGGCTAAGAGGGAATGCGGAGTACGCCCTAGGCGAATACAAGAAGGCCTCTGCATCATACGCTTCCGCGGCCGCAAAGAATCCCGAAGATCCGATGCTTTGGTACTCCAAAGGCATGGCAGACGAAGCAGGGGAGGACCTCGATGCCGCCGAAGACGCATTCAACATGGCCACTCTTGGAGACCCGAACGAACCTATGTTCTGGATATCCAAGGCCGCCGTCCAAGAGAAGAGAGGGCAGCTCTCCGGGGCGGTGGACTCCTTGAACAAGGCCATAGAGCTTTGTCCCGGCTCCCCCTTCGCATTGGTGCGCAAGGGGATCATCTTTGCCGGAACAGGAAAATTCAGGGAGGCGATGCATTTTGTGGACATGGCGATCGCCATGTCTCCAGGCAACGTGGACATGTATCGGGTCCAGAGGGATATTTGCCTGGCCGCAGGGGAGTATGACCGCGCATCGGAGCTCTCAGATCGCATCCTGTTGCGTGACCCGACCAATGCAGATGCGATAGCGGGGGCCGTCGCCGTGTACACAGACGCGGGGCGGAGGGAGGACGCCCGCCGGATTCTGGACGGGGCCCTCGCGAAAGATCCTACGTCTGTCCCCCTCCTCGTTCAGAAGAAAGAGTTCTGCATCGGCGTCAAAGACTTTCGCGGCGCGATCGACGCATGCGAACGCATGCTCTCTATTCAGCCGGACAACGTGCAAATCAAATCAGATCTGGCCGACGCGCTGTCCGCCGCGGGGGACAAGGGCCGTGCAGACTTGCTGTATCTCGAGCTCGGATCAGGTGGCGGACCAGACAGGGGACGCTCTTCTTTAAACGGGCGCTCCACAAATCGCAAAAAGGTGCCAGATAATGTAAAAAGGTCTGCCGAGAGGTTGCTTAGACGCGCATTCGTTGCCAAAGCGCCTCTCGACGACCATGAGTTGCTGGAAGCCTTGGACATGGACGACGCCATGACGGCGGCGATTAAGGGATATCTATCCGATATAGAGGAATACGGAGATATAGTCGTCGGATCCCAAGAGTTCGACAGGATGGAGAAGCTGTCTATGAACCTGCTCTCCAAAGATGCGTGCGACCCTGAGACTGACCCTGTCGTGTCACTGCAGTGCGCATACGTGGCAGGCGGCTCCAAGGATGCTGACGAAGCCAAACGTCTCGTCGCCTACATACACAAGGTGATGACCACCAAATTGGACAAGAATGCGCTGAGCCCGGAGACAAGGGCGTCCGCCGAAGGCGTCAGCGAGAACGCGAAGATGACGGACATATCAAAAAGGTTGCGTGTCGGCGCCTACGCCGCCAAGCTCATACGCGACCGCTGAGGCCCTCAGTATCTGTTCATCTCAGATTTCATGAACTCTCTCATGAGACATGTAGCGTAGTTGCCTTTCGGAAGCGTGAACGACGCAGTGTAACCGTCGTCTGAGATGCCGTATGACAGGTCCTTGACCGGGCAGACGATCTCCCTTCTGCTTCCTTTGGAGCTGCAGTTGGAAAGCCCAGGTATCATAAAATCTCTCTCCGAGACGCCTTCCTTTTCAATGACCCCCCTCTCGATGTCTCCTGGCTCCCCGTCAGAGGATGTGCCGTCGCTGCCGAAAAGAGAGGCTGTGACGTACGCCCTCTTTGAACGGACTTGTCTCGCGACCAGGTCCAAGTTTCCTTTGTTCGTCGTCACCGGGCTCTCGTGGGCAGGTATGCCGTCCCGGTCCACAGGTATCACGGTGTCCCCGATCACAGGCTCGTTGAGCGGTATCCCGCGACGGATGCGCTCGCTGAGCATCCGATTGAAAAGCAGGGACTGGTAAGCATGAACGAACATCATTTGAAGGTTCCTCGGCATGCTGCCGATGGCTCCCGTCCAATCCCCCGGCGACTCTGCCAGGTGATACACGAGCGTCTTCTCGAACGACATCGAATTAGGCATCCTCTCTGCAATGCCGCCCCAATCGTCGCTGTCGGCGAGCTCGTTCCTTATTCCTGTCACTTCCTCATCCTCGAGTTTGGAAGGCGCGGAGAGATAACATCTGACTGCCTCCTCGATCCTTCCACGGACGAGCATCTCCCCCACCTTGTGCGTAACTGGACGGATGACGCCGAATCTCTGAACCCCGAAGTAATTGGGGAACCCGCCAGCCTCGCGTATATCGGCATCGACGGACTCCAGAATAGCCCCCGTCTCTTCGGCAGGGGCCGAGCAGTCGCGGACTCTGATGCAGAAGGAGTTGCCGACGAGGTCTCCTATCTGTATGCCTCTCCTTCCGACGTACGCGTCTTTCACCTCGACGTCTTTGAGATCGATCCTGGACATGCTGTCCATCGGGCATTCGAACGACATCAGCTGCGTGGTGACGCCGCGCTTGTCCTTAGTGCCTGCGAAACCGATTTTCTCTCTCGATATGCCGATTTCGCGGGACAGCAGCCTGACAAGGCGGTTCGTCTCCCAGTTCCTGCTCGTAACCGTGGCGATGACGAACTTGCCGCCCTCTTTCGGCTCTGGACGGACTGACACCTCGTCGACTATGAAATCCTCGGGCTCGGTTTTCAGCCTCCCGCCCGTGCCGTCGGAAGAGCTGAGATAATAAAGCATCCCGATTTCTGCCTCACCGGTGTCGCACTTGCGATAAGAGGTCATTTCTTCACTGAAGAATAGTAGCTTGCCACGGCCTTTGACGCTTTTTCGACGGCAGAGGCGGGCTTCCCTTTGCTGACCTGCACAAGGAGCCTCAGGTCGCAAAGCTCGGGGTGCTGGTCGATAAGCCTGACCGTCGTGACGCCGCCATCGTCGTTCAGGGCCGAGATGAGCGCGGTGATGAGCGTTAGATTCGCGTCTTTGAACCCGATCGTTATGGAGTTCTCGCTTTGCTCGGCTATATAGGTCCTCATATCGCCTCGAACAGCGTTTCCGTTTTAAATCTTTCGCGAGGACGACTATGTTTCTTGGGCCCCTTCGCACTTTGTGTGGGTTCTTATTGAAATAATCGAAAAACGGCCTTGGACCCGACGTGATACGCATCACTCTGCGGATACGTCGGCATGTCTGCGAGAGACGACGATTTCAGAGCGATCCTGCGGCTCGGCGAGGCGTGGAAGGTCCAGTCCGCTGAGGCCCCCGGGCGCACAAGCGCGTCGTCCGCATTTCGTCGGGGCGGAACGCATGCATTTTCTTGTATTCCCCCAAATCCACACGAATTGCGATAGAACCCCGAACTCGGCGCTCCGCACAGGAATAAGTTATAAGGCGGCTCCCCCATCCCGACGGCATATGAAAGTATACGACGCCTATAAACTGGCGATAGAGACAGGCATCAAGTTCGACCCGCGTCCGAAAGAGGAGGTCAGGATAGCCCTCGAAAACGCGAAGGAGACATACGAGAAGCTCCCCGGCGACGAGAAGGAGCTCTTCGACCTGGAGAGGCTGTGGAACCCCTATGCGGACTCCCGCCTCTCATGGGGCGAGGAACAGGCAAAAAAGACATCCGTCAAGAGGCTCATGTGGGGCATCGACATAGGGACGGGGGAGATACTCCTGGCCGACCGCCTGAATGAGAAGGGGCATGAGGTGTCCGCGGTCGTGGCGCACCACCCTGTGGGGCCATCCAAGACCCCGTTCCCGGAGGTTATGTGGATGCAGACCGACATGTTCCACGACGTCGGCATACCGATAAACGTCACCGAGGCGCTGATCAAAGGAAGGATGGAAGAGGTATCCAGGAACGTCCTGGGGTCCAACTACAACCAGCCTGTGGACGCCGCGAGGCTTCTGGGCGTGCTTATGTTCAACGTCCATTCGCCCGCCGACAACATGGTGCAGGACTATCTTGAAAAGCTGTTCGACGCGGAGCGCCCGAAGTACCTCGAAGACATAGTCCGCATCCTGATGAAGGAGCCGGAGTTCCGCCAAGCCGCGAAATACAACGACCCGCCCAAGATAATCGTCGGCGGCAAGAAGAACCGTTGCGGGAAGATCATAGCTAAGATGACCGGCGGGACATCGGGGCCGAAGGAGATTTATGAGAAGCTGGCACAGGTCGGCGTAGGGACTGTGGTGGGCATGCACTTCCCCGAGAGCCACCTTGAGGAAGCGAAGAAATACGGCATCAACATGGTGATCTCTGGACACATGGCCTCCGATTCCTTGGGAATAAACAGGATTTGCGACGTGTGGGAGAAGAAAGGCATCGAGACGTTCGGATGTTCCGGGTTCACGCGGTTTAGCAGGAACTGAGCATGTTCGAGAGGTCCTCGACGATAATCAAGGACGGCGGCAAGCTGTCTTTCGAATACGTTCCGAAGAAGCTCGTCCACCGCGAGGAGCAGATGCGCCGCCTAGAGACGCTGTTCCGCCCCCTGGCTGAAGAGTCGCGGCCCTGCTCCGCGTTCCTGGCAGGCAGCGTGGGAACAGGCAAGACGGTCACGGCAAGACGTTTCTGCGAGGACATGAGGGACCACTGTGCCGCCAAAGGGAAAGCCGTCGATGTCATATTCATCAACTGCAGGATGAAAAACACGGAGCATGGCATAATCTACCACCTGCTGAGGCATTACGACCCTGGGTGTCCGGACCGGGGGTTCTCTGCGGCGGACATGCTGCAATCCCTCCGTAAGAAGGTAGAGTCGTCGTCTCGCCCCCTGGTGGTGGTCCTCGACGAGGTGGACGTCCTGCTGAAGAACAGCAACAGGGACCTCATATACCAGTTGTCGAGGTTCAACGAGGGCATGAGGCCGCCCGCCTCGGTGTCTCTGATGATGATCTCGCAGTACTCCATGGCCGACAAGATAGACGAGGCGAGCGTGTCTAGCTTCAAGCGTGCGAACACCGTCAAATTCGACCGCTACACCAGAAGCGAGCTCAGGGACATAATAGAGTCGAGGGCGGAAGAGGCCCTCGTGTCCGGGGCGATGGGCCCCGACGTGATAGACCTTCTTGCTGACATAGCTAGGGAGTTCGGAGACGCTAGGCTGGCGATCGAGCTTATAGAGAAGGCGGCCTCGATAGCAGAGGGAGGAGACGGCGGCCGCATAACCCCTGATGATGCGAGGTCTGCCAACGCCATGATATACAGCAACGTCTCCGAGAGCAAGCTGGTCGATCTGGACATGAAGAGGAAGCTCGCCCTGTTGGCGATAGCTAGGGCGATGAAGAAGGAATCCGAGATAAGCATCACCGCCGCCGAAAGGACGTATGCAGTCGTATGCGAAGAGTACGACCAAGCCGCAAGAAAGCACACGCAGTTCTGGACTTATGTGCAGGACATGGAGAACATCGGCCTTCTGGCGACGACGGTCAGGAACGAGGCGGAGGGAGGGCGCGTGACTTACATATCCATACAGGACATACCTCCGAAAGAGCTTGCCCGGAAGCTCGAGAACATACTTGACGACCCCGCCGACGTCGACGAGGAAAGGTACTGACATGAAGTGCGACTCCTGTTCCAAGGATGCGATCACGCTCGTCAGGTACAACGGCTCGCACCTTTGCGCAGACCATTTCCGGAATTATTTCGAGAAAAGGGTCAAGCGCGAGATACGCAAGCAGGTCGACCTGCATTCCGGAGACGTGATCGCGGTCGCGGTGTCAGGAGGAAAGGACAGCATGGTCACCCTGCACATGCTGCAGTCGATCTTCGGAAGCAGGAAGGACATAGACATACATGCGATATCCATCGACGAGGGCATCGAAGGATATCGGCCCCCGAGCCTTGACATAGTCAGGGAATATTGCTTGAAGGCTGGCATACGATACCACGTGAGGGGGTTCGACGAGCTGGGCGTGAGCATGGACGCGGCGGCTCCCGTATGCAGGGAGAACGGCCCGTGCACTTACTGCGGAGTGTTCAGGAGAAAGCTCATGAACGACGAGGCTCGCCGCATAGGGGCGAGGTTCCTCGCCACAGGCCACAACTTGGACGACATGGCGCAGTCGGTCCTCATGAACTTCGTCCGCGGGGACGTCGACAGGCTGGCGCGGCTAGGTCCGCATACGAAGGTGCAACCCGGGCTCGTCCCCAGGTTCCTTCCCCTCAGGATGATCCCGGAGAAAGAATCCCTTCTGTACGCGATCGCGTCCGGCATACCGTTTTGGGACGGGGAGTGCCCATATTACGGGGACGCCCTCCGCAACCAGTACAGGAAGGTCATCGACGAGCTGGAGGACGCCTCGCCAGGCACGAAGTTCGGCATCATGTCCTCATATGACTCCCTGCGCCCGCTGCTTTCCGACGGCGGGAAAAGCCTGCACGCCTGTGAATGCGGCGAGCCGACGCTCGGCGCCAGATGCAAGGCGTGCGAGCTGCGCGACGAGCTGGCAGAAAGGATCAGACGTCTCTGAACGGCACCAGGTCGCAGCAGGTGCACTCTATGCACATGGTGTGGCACTCCCTCGAATCCAAATCGTGCCTCTCGAGGCATGCCTTGAGCATCCTTGCAACGGACAGCGCGCGGTCCGGAGTGACCTTCGGGACATCCCCTATGGCTGCCTTGAGGCTCTCCCCGTTGTATGCGTTGTATCTCAACGCCCTCAGCGTCGGTATGACCTCCATCTCGCAGAGGCGCTCGACGGCATCCTTCAGCTCGTCGTCGGTCTCGCCAAGCCCGAAGATCATGTTGGACGTCACGCGCCCCCTCCCGAATATGCCGACTGCGGAGCTCAGAAGCCTGAATATCCCGTCACGGTCCAGTTCTGGACACACTCTTTTGAATATGTCGTCCGTGGCCGCCTCCAAGTTCATCTTTATCTCGTCGGCTCCGGCTTCTTTCAGGGCGAGGATGTGGCTGTCGCTCGACACGTAAGGCTCGACGCCTATCGGAATGTCGGGGAACTCGCCCCTGAGGGCATGCACTGTGTCCGTCATCCTCTTCACGGTCTCGTCGACGCTGTCCACGACCCCGCTGGTCAGCGACACGGATCCTACCTTCTTAGTGTCCATGGCGTCCTTGACCATCTTGACTATGCTTTCCGGCGTGAGCCCTTTGGTCACGTTGCGGTCCAGCCTCGGCGAGGCGCAGAACGCGCAGTTGTACATGCACCTTTGATCCAGGTTGAAGAACGCCTGTTCAGGGCAGTGGTACACCACGGGCTTGATGTCCACGCCGCTTAGGAACGGCAATCCGCTGCGGGTCAACGACAGGACTCCCCCTTCGTCATGGAGCTCGAACTCACCGGAATCGTACGACACGCCTTTTTTCACTCTATACTTCCCGAAAGAGAATACGGCAGACGAGGACCCTGCGCCGGGCCCGGCGGTGGACCTCGAAAGGCGGTACGGCATGACGAACCCCTTTGGAAGCTTTATTCCTCCGCCAAGGCTCAGCTCGGCTTTCTTTCTAAGATTCACGTCTTCTTCCATTTGGCTCCCTCCGCAGTGTCTTCGAGGCTGATGCCCGAATCTTTCAACTTGTCTCTTATACTGTCTGCAAGGTCGTACTGCTTCCTCGCCCTAAGTTCTTTGCGCAACTCTGTCAGTATGTCCATGACCGCATCCAAGACAGAGTCGTCCCTGTCTTCGGAAGGGAGGACGCCGAGGATGCCGTCCAACTCTCTGAAGAGTGCGACGACGTTCTTCGCGCCGGGCGCCGAAAGCTCTTTCTCGCCCATCATGCGGTTGGTGACGCGGACGAGCTGCATGAGCACGTCCACAGCGGCACGGGTGTTGAAGTCGTCGTCCATGGCGGCCGTGAACGCTGTTTTCGCATTGTAGACGAGGCTTATGGCGTCGTCGCCGTCTTTCGGCCCGTCTTTCGAATAAGACACAAGGTCGCCGTAGTTGTTCCAAATCCTTCTGAGGGCGGCCTGCGCTTCGTTGAGCGCGTCCTCGCTGTATGCCAGAGGGCTGCTGTAATGCGTGTTCAGGAAGTAGAACCGAATCGTCTTGGAATCGAATTTTTTTGCTACGTCCTCCACTTTGAAGAAGTTCCCGACGGACTTGGACATCTTCTCGTCCTTCACCTGAAGCATCCCGTTGTGCATCCAATAGTTGGCAAGCGCGTCGCCGGTGACCGCCTCCGTCTGAAGGATCTCGTTCTCGTGATGCGGGAATATGAGGTCGTTCCCTCCGCCGTGGATGTCTATCTTGTCTCCCATGTGCCTCCTGATCATGGCGGAGCATTCTATATGCCATCCCGGCCTTCCACACCCCCATGGCGAGTTCCAGGAGCACTCTCCGGGCTTGGCCGTCTTCCAAACGGCGAAGTCCATGGGGTCCCTCTTCTGATCGTCGACGGCTATCCTCCCTGACGACTCCATGTCGTCCAGCTTCCTGTTGGACAGGCGGCCGTAGTTCTTCACTTTCCGCACTTCGAAGTAGACGCTGCCGTCCGGAGTCTGATACCCGTATCCGTTGCGTATGATCGTCTGCACCATGTCTATGATGTCGTCTATGCTCTCGCTCGCCTTCGGGTAGAGGTCGGCGCGGTTGATTCCAAGCTTGGACGCGTCCTCGAAGTATTTTCGTATGTAGTCTGCGGACAGCTGGAGGGGATCGACCCCTCTCTCATGGGCGCGGTTTATGATCTTGTCGTCGACGTCGGTGAAGTTGGTCACGTGGGAGACCTCATATCCGGAATACCGGAGGTATCTCGCCACTACGTCAAATACGATCATGCTTCGCGCGTGTCCCATGTGGATGTCGTCGTAGACGGTGACTCCGCACACGTACATCTTTACTTTGCCCTTCTCGATCGGAATGAACTCCTCCTTCCGGTTGGTGAGGTTGTTTTGTATGAACAGCGTCATCTGCGGACCTCTTTGTCTGCAGTGGATTTGGGCGGTACCGAAAGGTCGGTGAGCAACACGGTGTCCCGGCGAGACACGGAAAGGAGATCCGTCATCTCGCGGCGGATCGCCTCCATTTCGGACTCCATGCTCACGATCTTGTCCCCGAGGTAGTCGGGGATGTCGTTATGCCTCAACACGTCGGACCTCACAGGCTCACCGTCCCGGGCTATGATTTTTCCAGGAATGCCGACGACAGTGCTGTTGGGGGGGACGTCCTTAAGGACCACGGACCCTGCGCCGATCCTGACGTCGTCGCCGATCACTATGTCTCCGAGCACGGTGGCGTTGGCTCCGAACACGACTCTGTTGCCGACCGTGGGATGCCTCTTGCCTTTGTTGAACGACACTCCTCCCAGCGTTACGCCCTGATATATCGTGACGTCGTCTCCGATTATCGTGGTCTCGCCTATCACCACGCCGGTGGCATGGTCGATGAAAAAACCGTTTCCAACCGTCGCGCCAGGGTGTATGTCGCAACCGGTCCTCTGATGCGCGATGAAGTTGATTCTTCTGGCCTGGTCCTTCTTTCCGTCGAGCCACAGCACGTGGCTCCTCCTGTACATCGTGACGGCATGCAGGCCGGTATGGTATCTCTTGGCGTCGTTCTCATCAATGATGGCCGGGTCCCTTTCCATTACCGCCGCAAGGTCGCCCGGCTCGATCCACGATTCTATGCGCATCGCATTCCTCTAAGTCTGCCAAGTTTAATAACATGCGCATGGGACGGTCGAAAATCCACATTCATAGGCAGGCTGATGCGGGTCGCGAAACGCAGGCTGGATAAAAAGATGGGGCGGGGGACCCCCGTTGTTCAGGGTACGCGGCGCATACGGAAGAACAGCGTCGAGACGATCGCAATCACGGCGATTGCGGCAGCCGCCGCGATAATCGTCACGGTGTTGGAACTCCCGTCTCCCGGGTCTTCCGATGTGAGAGCTATGGGCGAGCGCAAGTCTGCGGACGCTACGTACACGTACTCCTCGGACCTCGAGCCGTCAGGCCACAGGGGGAGCTTCCCCTCCTCCATGCCCGTCGCACGTATCGTCACCGTGCTCCCCTTGTCCACGTCGAACGGCAGGACGTAGTCTTGGAAGGTTCCGCCGTTCACGCTGTATTGGAACGATATCCCGGATTCGGAGCTGAGCTCGACCGTCACTTTGTCGGGCTGGGCGGACGGTCCGTCGACGGAGGCGACCTCCACGACCTGGTCGCCGACGATGTTTCGTATCGTGTAGCTTCCGTTCGTAAGCACGACGGCGTTGCCGTTCACTCTCACTGCAATGTCGGAGAGCGAATAGCCGTCGTGCGCGACGATCACGAACGAGAACGAGCCGCCGTACGGAACAGGCGACGTGGAGCCGCCGTATGCGCTCAGGGCGTATCCAAGCTTGGAGCCTAAGACAACCTTGAACGACTGCGTGCCGTCGTCCGTCGAGCCGGAGCTGTCAGTTTTTGCCGTGAACGTCACGTCTCCAATCACGCGAACGTTGTTTTCAGTGTACGGCGATCCATTTGCGAATATAGATGTCGTTCCCGCATACCCTCCAGCGGCCTGCACCCTGACATCGATGACGCTGCCGAAAGCAGTCTGGACCGTGGCCTGCGTACCCCGGTTGATGCCGTTGAACATCCACGTCACGTCGTCGTTGCGTGCGAACGTCAATACAAGGTCTCTGGTTTCAGTTGCAAAGAGCGCATCCGCGACGACTTCGTGGCTGGCGTCGGCGCTGTAGGACTTGCCGTCGACGGTCAGCACCGGGGTGCCGGTGTATCCCGGGAGGACGGAGGCGTGAACCTTCAAGATGATCCCGTAGTTGTACTCGACAGCCTT
>JAITOF010000017.1 GCA_031290095.1 Candidatus Methanoplasma porotermitis | reverse complement strand
ATGCCGAGTTCTACGAATTTCGTATACTCGTTTCCAAACAACTGTCAAAATCGTTTCGTCAAGAACCAGTCTACGAATTTCGTAATGCCCGTCAAACCTATTTTATACCGTGTGCGCATACACTGACACGGGATGCACATGAAGGTGGGAATAGACCTCGGGACGACCTACTCCACGGTAGCAAGGTACGACAGGACGAACTCAAGACCGGACATAATCAACAACTCTTTCGAGAAGGAGCTCACGCCCTCCGTCATCTGCTTCTTGGATAACGGCGAGATTCTCATAGGAGAGGACGCCAAGGATATGCAGGCGGGCGGCGCAGGGATCGTCGCCGCATCGTTCAAACGCAGCATGGGCGACGACAGGTTCGCAGTGAACGCAGGCGGCGAGTCCTACTCTGCGGAGATGCTTTCCGGAATGTTGCTGAAGAAGCTCATATCCGACGCCGAGGCAAAAACGGGACAAAAGATCGACTCGGCAGTAATCACGGTCCCTGCATACTTCAACGACTTCCAGAGAAAAGCGACCATACGCGCCGGCGAGACGTGCGGCGTCAAGGTCCTGAAGATCATCAACGAGCCCACTGCGGCCGCCATCTCATACGGTTACAACAGAGAGACGAACAAGACCGTCTTGGTCTATGACCTGGGAGGGGGCACGTTCGACGTCACCCTGGTAAAAATAAGCAAGGGCAACATCCAAGTCATTGGGACAGACGGGAACCATGTACTCGGAGGGAAGGACTGGGACGCGGTGATATCAAAATACGTCTGCGAGCAGTTCCTAGAGGAGTTCGGAGTGGATCCCCGTGACGACGAAGCGGCGAACAACGAGCTGATAGTCGCGTCCGAGAACTACAAGAAAGTGCTCACCAAGACGGACAGCGTCACCGTCCAGATAAGATTCGACGGCAACTCAGGGAAATATACCATGACCCGCGAGCAGTTCAACACCCGGACCGAGTTCCTTCTCAACGCGACAAAGGACGTCTGCAACAAGCTCATCAGCGACCTCGGCATGTCATGGAACGACATCGACGAGATACTCCTGGTAGGCGGGTCCACCAGGATGCCGCAGGTGCCGGCCTTCCTCGAGAGCATCGCTGGCAAGAAGGTCGCGGCCCATTCGGACACAGACTTGGCCGTGGCGAAGGGAGCGGCGATAACCGCAGAACTCTACTGCAGCGAGAACACAGGCCTGAGAGAGGTTCAGATAAAGGACATCACCGCGCACAGCCTTGGCGCGCTGTCGGTGAGTCCCGACGGCAAGAGGTACGTCAACGAGATCATGATCACCAGGAACTCCAAGGTTCCCGCGTCTGTGAGGAAAGCGTTCAAGATCGTCGAAGGGAACCTCACGGACCGCATCGAGGTGTACACGTTGCAGGGAGAGAGCCGCGTGCCGCTCGACTGCTATGTATTGGCCAAGGTCGTAGTCACCGGCTTCTCCAACGACGGGAACGGGACGCAAATCGATGTCGAATACCGGTACGACGAGAACGGCGTGGTCAGCGTCTCCGCTTATCAAGGCGGCGCCCCGCTTCAGGTGAACCCGGAGCCGGTGCCTGAGGACGTAGAATGGATGAACGGGGCCCCGACGGCGGCGGCCGGCGTCCCTGTGGCCAAGAACGTGGTCATCTGCGTCGACCTGTCCAGAAGCATGAGGAACTCCATGGACGACGTGAAGAGCGCAATCTCTGATTTCGTCACAGGCCTCGCGGACGGCACGACGCGCTTCGGCCTCGTAGGGTTCGGGGACAAGATAGGGATAATACGCGACATGACTCCCGACCACAACACGATAACAAGCGCATTGGGGGACCTCAAGGTCAACACATACGGCAGAGGCACGGACGCAAGCCCTCTGGGCACGGCGCTCACAATGCTCTCAGGAAGGCCCGGAACCAAGATGATCCTCGTCCTGACCGACGGCATATGGGGCAAGAGGGACTTCGCGGTCAGCGAGGCCATAACATGCAGGAACTCCAAGACGGCAGTCGTAGCCGTCGGATTCGCGGATGCAGACTTCGCATTCCTGAAGCAGATCGCCACCGTGGAGGAGGGCGCGATCTACACCACACTCAACAAGCTTGGAGACACGTTCAGCACCATTGCGACCGCAATCAACGCGGGATCCATGGGCCTGCGCGAGAGCGTAGAGGTCAAGGCGAGGTTGCGCTGAGGCCCTCCGATGACTGACAGGGAGAATTACTGTCGCCTCATCGGCCTGAACCCGATGAAGGAATCCACATACAGCGCGGCGGACATCGAGAAGAAGGTTGCCGCAAGAGAGACCAAATGGAAGGGCGAAAGGACCAATCCGCAGAACGACAACGAGAAGAGGTACACTGCGGACCAGAAGGTGAGGCTGGTTCCCGACATCCGAAAGGTCATGGCCGACCCGATGCTCCGCTCCGCAGAATTCGACCAGGCTCGGAGGCTCCTTCGTTCGAAGGCCTCCCGTCTAAACCGAGACTCCATCGTCCTGCATGACGGCTCAAGGGTCCTCCTGCCCGGGACCGTAAACGGGCTTGTCAAGAAGATGCAGTGGGACGGCATATCGGAAGACGACGTCATCCGCCTCTCGGGGATAAAGAACACGGCGGTAAAGCCGCCTGTAGGCGACAAAGTCCTCACGGCGTTCAAGGCCTTGAGGGGAGTTCACAACTACACCCCCCTGGAGCTGCTCAACGAGCTCATCGAAAACCCGTCCCTGGAGATCAACATAGGCAAGCTGGCCGACGGTGCGACCACGACTCAGATACGGTCCGCGTTCGACCAGTGCGAGAAGAGGGTCGGCAACGTCAAACGCGACATCCTCCCCAACCAAGACTCGTACATCCAGGCGTTGAGGGCGGTCAAGACTATCCTAGGCTCCGACCAGGACCTCATCACGTTGGTGAGGTATGGCCAATGCATGAGGTTGCTCGAGCCGGCAAAAGAGACGATGGACGAGGATTACAGCGGCCAGCCCTTCTCCAGAGAATACATAGACGGGCTTCTGAACAGGTGCCTCAGGAACGCGGCGGCAGATCGCGTCCTTGCAGTCTCCATACTAGAGGAATACTGCGTCAAGAAGAAGCACCTGGCCAATTTCTCTCTAAAGGACAGCAAACTCACAGAATGCCTGGAATGCGGCGCCGTGACTGAGATGGGAGACAACATCATGCACTGCTCCGTCTGCGGGTGCGGCATAAGGACGAAGTGCCCCCAGTGCGGCACGTCCCAATCATCGAACAACAGCTCGTGTACAAAATGCGGCTTCGATTTCAAAGGGGGCCTTCAAAGGGCCAAGGACCTGGAAAAGAAGTTCAGGTCTGCGCTGTCGTACGGGATGGTCGACGAGGCGACAGACTGCATCGCGAAGATCGAGAACATATATTCCACGTACCCCACCATAAATGCCATGAGGGGCGACTTGAAGCCTGTGGCCTCCAAGTATGGCAGCCTGATGAAGCAGATAGATGCGATGTACAAGCTCAAGCAATACTATTCGCTTGCGGCACGCATAGACGACGCGAAGGGGGACTTCCCTAAACTCCTCAACATTCCCGAAATATCGAGGAAGTATGACGAGGCTTCGTCAAAAGTGGCGGGCGCCGACAGGTTCTGCGACAGGGCCAAGATAGTGGACAGCCATACCGCCATGCCGCTGTACGTGTCTGCGATGGAGGTCTGCCCGGACCATCCTCGGGCGAGGGAGAAGCTTAAGGAAAACCCTCCCGAGTCCCCGGCGGACGCCACCGTCCGACTGGTGGACGGCAAGCCCACGGTCAGGTTCGCAGTTCCTGTAGAGAGGGCAGGCATGACGTTCTGCGTGTTCAGAGACAGGGGCAGCATCCCCTCTCCCCCGGACGACGCCGCCCCCCTCGCCGAAATTCCCGGATGCGTGTTCCAGGACAAATTCCCGGAACCTGGGACCGACTTGTACTATGCCGTGTACTCCAAGCGCTGGGGCATACTTTCGAGGGAGGCCGCGTCCTGTGGCCCTGTGACAGTGTTCACCGAGGTGGAGAACGTCACCATCGAGTCGATAGACGGCGGCCTCAGAATCAAATACACAAAACCCAGAGGGTGTTCGAAAGTGCGCATATGGCGCAAGGAGGGCACGACGGCGGCCGGCACGGGCGAGGAGGTGGAAGTCCTGCACGACGGGGGCGAGAGCATAGACGACTGCGGGCTGAAGGGAGGGGTGAAGTATCATTACCTCTTCGTCGCGGAGTATCGCAACGAAGGGAAGACGGAGCGCTCCTTAGGCGTCGACTACTCGTTCACAACCCCCAAGTTCCCCGAGCCTGTCAGGGACATGGAGATTCGCTGGAACAGAACGGACGGGTCGTTCACCGCCAAATGGAACAGCAAGGAGAAGGTGGTTCTGTATCTCTCCCCGAGAAAAGTGAAGCTGCAGGGCCGCACTGCGAAAATGGACGATATCGCGACATGGATGACCGAGATCCGGCCTCTGGCGACATACGAGGACGGAATGAAGTTCCTGCTTCAGGACGAGGCCGTGCAGTACATATACCCCATGATCCCGGTGGGCAAGGTCGCCGTCCGCGGCAAGGAGATGATGGTAGCCAACCTCAGGCCGTTCAGGGACGTCGAGAGGAGGATAAGCGGCAGCGACTGCGATCTGACCATGACGTGGCCTCCAGGGGCGGAATCCGCCGTGCTCGTGGTGAAGGACGCCAAAGCGACCGGGCCTGACGACATGGAGGGGGAGCGCATCACCATCACCCGCGAGGCCTACAACAACGACCGGATGATCCGGGTCCCCATGGGCAACTCCAAGAAGAGGATCGTCACGATCTATGCGGTATATGACGTGGAGAACGAGAAGATGCCGTCCCGCGGCATGTGCATAGACGTATATTCCGGGTCCAGCACCAAGGTGAGATACACCATGACCGCCGAGAGGATCGGAAAGGACATGAAGTTCATGGTCAGCATAGACACCGACCGCGGCATCTCCGGCCTGCCGCCCCTGTCTGCTGTTCATGTGCGGGAGGGGATACCCCTGAAGAGAAGGGACGGCGAGGCTATATGGTCGTCCAGGCAGCACGTCCCTCTGCAGGGCGGGAAGGCGTTGCTGACGTTCCAGTGTCCCCCGGACGTGAACGTGTCGAGAGTGCGTCTGTTCTTCGACAGCGACGAGAACTACAACCTGTTCAAATTCATACACCCGTTGTACGGAGGAAGGTGACAAGATGTCAAAGAAGACAGACCAATCGACAAAGATCGGGTCCACGACGTCGTACGTATGCCCGTTCTGCTTCACCTCGATAGACCTGAAAAGGATACACTACCAGTGTACCAACGTCGCATGCGCCAAGATGTTCCTCAGGAAGCTGAGCGAATCCGGCGGGAAGAGCGAGTACATGTCCAGGAACCTGGACGAGGAGATCGACATAGAAGGCTCCATATTCCTAGGAAAGGACCCGGCAGGGCCGTCGCCCGTCACCACCAAGAACCACATAATACGCAACCCTTCCGGCATGTGCGACATGTGCGGGAGGCCGGCGTACAGGAGGCTGTGCCCCTGCTGCCACAATCCCATACCGCAAGGGGCGGAGGAGGAGGGGAGCACGGTGTTCGTGGTCCTCGGGCCCAAAGGAGTGGGGAAGAGCCATTACATCGCCGTCCTGATAAACGAGCTCAGGAACTCGTTCTCTCCCGAGTTCGGAGCGATCATGAGCCCCGCTACAGACAAGACCACGCTGAAATACCGCGAGATGTACTACAAGCGGCTGTACGAGGAAGGACGAAAGCTGGCGCCCACCCTGTCGTTCGAAGGGAGCAAGGAAAGCAGGGAGCCCATGATCTACTACCTGAGGTTCCTGGAGGGGGAGGCTCCCCGGGTCTACACCCTGGCGTTCTTCGACACTGCGGGAGAAGACCTCGACTCGGCGAACAAGATGATGGACCTGAGCCTGAACTCGTTCATATCCCTGGCGTCGGGCATTGTGTTCCTGGTGGACCCGTTGCAGGTGCCGTACATCAACACGCGCATACGCATGGACAACAAGCCGCCGCAGGGGAAGAACGTTGCGGACATGCTCGGAAACATAGCCACCATCATACGCACCAACAACAGCCTCAAGCCAAGGGACCCGATAGACATACCGCTCGCCGTCGCCCTTACGAAGAGCGACGTCCTGATGAAGATGCCGGAGAACGACGAGGAGGATGGCATACTGTTCGGCCCCTCGTCCTCTCTTTACATCGACAGGGAGAAGGGGAAGTATGACAAGACCAACTTCGACCAGATAAGCGCCGAGATTGAAGAGTACATGCGCAGGGCGGTGTCAGAAGCTTTCACCCAGACGGTGAAGGGGTTCCGCGACCACTCATACTTCGCAGTCTCTGCGCTTGGAAGCAATCCAGCGGGCAACACCCTGACCCGCGGGATATCTCCGATGAGGGTGGAGGATCCGTTCATATGGCTGCTTAACCGCGGGGGCCAGGAGGATAGGGTATGAGTGAAAAACATAGCAGAATGAGCATTGTGAAGAGTTTCCTTGTCACAGGCCCCGTCGGGCAGAAGCAGGGACAGGCGCCTGCGGAAGAGGAGACTGCGGGAGAGGCTGTGGCCGAGGACTTCTTCGACGAGACCGTCGTCGAGGACGTCGTGGTCACGGAGGGAATGCCGACAGAGCCGGAAGCCGCGTACGTCAGCGAGCCGGAACAAAAGACAGAGGAGCCTTCGGAGCCCGAGCCTGTGCCGGACGTCGCACGGCGCGAGGGCTCGGACGACGCGGAGGGCATCCGTGCCGCCGTCGAGTCGCTAAGGGGCGACTTGGAGAGATATACGACCACGAAAGAACAGCTCAAGGAGTACTCCGCGATCGTCGCCAAACGCGACGCGGAGACGGCCAACCGCAAGCTCATGAGCATGCTGGAGCAGCTGTCTGCGATGAGGGAGGACTTCTTCAAGCTGTGCAAGGGGATGAGGCCCAAGCTCGACTCGTTCTCCTCGGACGACGTGCTGTCGTCGTTCGAGGCGTACGGAGTCGACATGGAGAACATCCTGGCGGACTGCGGCGTGTTCGTAGGCCCGTTCCAATACGACAGGCTGAACACTTTGCACCAGAGGATAGTGGACGTCATACCGACGGAAGACGAGTCTCTGAACGGCAAAATAGCAGAGAGGGTGACCAGCGGCTACGAGTACTGCGGGCGCGTCCTCTACAAAGAGAGAGTGAATATATACAAGTTCACAAAAATGAAGGAACAGAAGGGAGATGAATAAAATGAGCAAAGAATATTCGATAGGGATAGACCTAGGCACGACCTACTCGTGCCTGGCGTACATGGACGAAGAAGGATCGCCGGTAGTGGAGAAGAACTTCGAGCAGGAAGACACCACGCCGTCGGTCATACTCTTCAACGAAAACGGCGAGATCATAGTGGGCTCGCCTGCCAAGGACATGGCGATAATGTACCCTGCAGAAAGGGTCGTCACCGCCATAAAGAGGCAGATCGGCACCGACTACGATGTGGACATCGACGGCGACAAGTACACCCCAGTGACGCTGTCGGCGGCAATCCTGAGAAAAATAATCAACGACTTCAACGACAACCATGGAACAGACATCAAGAAGGCGGTCATCACCTGCCCTGCGTACTTCGGGCAGAACGAGAGGGACGCCACCAAGGCGGCCGGAAGGGTCGCCGGGCTTGACGAAGTGACGATAATCAACGAGCCAACCGCCGCCGCCATATCATTCGGGTTCGGCTCCGGAGACGAGGGGCGCAAGAGAGTCTTGGTCTACGACCTCGGCGGAGGAACCTTCGACGTAACGATCCTTGAGATCGACGGGAAGACGTTCACCGCCGTGGCAACGGACGGCGAGAGGCTCCTGGGAGGAAAGGACTGGGACCAGGAGCTCATAAGGATCATCACGCAGAAGGTCGTCGAAGAGAACGGCATCGACGAGTCCGAGCTGGAAAGCGACGACGACGTCAAGCAGGCGCTGGTCCTGGACTCCGAAACCCTGAAGAAGAGGCTCTCCTCCGCCGAGTCCACCAAGGGGACGCTCACCGTAGGCGGGAAGAAGGCGGTGTACACCGTGACCCGCGAAGAGTTCGAGACGGCCACCGCGCCTCTGATACAGACGACCCTGGAGCTCATCGACAGGGCGCTGGCGTCCAAAGAGCTCGCCATAGCAGACATCGACGAGATAATCCTCGTCGGAGGGTCATCGAGGATGCCTCAGGTGAAGAACAACATATCCGCGAAGTATCCCGACGCGAGCATCAGGATCTTCGACCCCGACCAGTCCATAGCCAAAGGCGCGGCCATATTCGCCGGCGCCCACAACTGGAACCTGGAAGAAGACGTCGCAAAGGCCGTCGCCGCAGGGGACACTTACGTCCCCGCCGAGGGCGAGATAACGGTTCACAACGTCCTCAGCAAGTCGTTCGGCATCAAAGCGTCCTACGACGACGGCGGCGAGATGATATCCAACATCATCTTCAGGAACGAGGTCCTCCCGATCGTGGCGGTCAAGACGTACTACCCCAAGGACGACGGGCAGTCCTCCGTCAAGGTGGAGATATTCGAGTCGTCGGCGTTCAACACCGACAACGGCAAGAGGATAGACATCATCGACGGATACCCCGTGGGGGACTTCGTCATGGACCTGCCCGAGGGAGTAGGCAGGAGCACGCCGATCCAGGTGAAGTTCACAGCCACCGACGAAGGCATACTCGTGGCGTCTGTTGACTGCCTCAACCAGCATGCAGACTACCAGCTGCAGAACAAGCTCCAGATGTCCGACACCGAGATAGCAGAGTCTCAGGGGCTGATGGAGAGGGTCACCAGCGCAAACTGACCAAACGCGGGGTCGACCCCCGCTTACTTTCTTTTTATTCTTTCTTGGATATCATGCCGTACAACGTGGAACGCTCCGCCTTGGTTATGTTGCGGTAGCGGCCTTCCTTCATGTCTCCGAGGAGGATGTTCATGACGCGGACGCGTTTCAGAGCGACCACTCCATAGCCGAACGTGTCGCACATCCTTCTGATCTGACGGTTAAGGCCCTGTTTGAGGACTATGCGGAACTCTTTCGGGCCGAGGCCCTCGACCACGCACTCCTTCGTCACGTCCCCGTCGGGAAGGCGCACCCCATGACGCATGCCGTCTAGGAACTGCTCCGTGACAGGCTTGTCGACGGACACAACATACTCTTTCTCGTGCTCGTGCCTCGAACGCATCACCCCGTCGGCGAGGCCTCCGTCGTTCGTCATCAGCAGGAGCCCCTCAGAATCCTTGTCCAGGCGGCCGATGGAGAATATCCTCTTGTGGTATCCGATGTAGTCGATGACGTTGTCCTTGTCTGCGGGATCGGACGTGCAGGTGACCCCTGCGGGCTTGTAGAACGCCAGTATTATGACTTCCTCCTCCCTGCGGACCTCCTTCCCGTCCACGCACACCGTGCTTCCCGGAGTGATTTTGTCGCCGAGGACAGCCTTGCGGCCGTCGATGGTGACTCTTCCTTCCTCTACGAGCCTGTCGGACGCGCGCCTTGACGCCACGCCCGCCTCCGCCAAGAACTTGTTAAGACGGACGCCGTCGTTCTCTTCCATGGACGAGGATATGGGGACGTATATTAAATCGAGATGGGGTCTCGGACGCGAAACGGATGGTACGGTCCACTGCGAGCGTGTATAGGCGTGCATGGGCCACGAATCCCGATCAGGCGGTTTTCACTTTGGGTTAATGGCCCCCGTCTCCCATGTGATGTCTTTTTTATCATATCCGCGCCCCTTCATAAACTCATCGAGGGAGCCGTCCTGCGATGGGAATTCTTTGCTCATCTGTTGTAACAGATAGTCCATGAGCAATTCCCCCATCATATCTGAATACTTTCCGCGCAACGCGATATCATACCACGAATCCAACGTCTCTTCAGTGACGATTCCGCGTATTCTGATTCCAATTTGGCTCACAATAGATTTTATCGTCCGTTCGTCACAGGTTTTGCACACAATGATTATCCTGTTCGACTCAATACCGGTCACTACATTGGCGGCAGTTTTCAAATCAAGCGATATGTGTTTAACCTGAATGGCGGGGCCAAAGTTCGCCCACATGTCCAAGCCTCTGTCTGCCGCATTGGTTACACCCACTCTGTAAAACGTCGCATCGTCCGTGTTACTCAGACCGACTTCGATTCCTAGGACCAATCTGGAAAATTCTTCAAACTCCTTCGCTATATCTTTTTTGGAGGGGTTGACTTCCACGCGGATTTTCACGTCCAATGTCTCCACGATCGTCTCAAAAAGAGCGTAGACTACGATCTCAAAGACTTTGTCGATGCTTCTCTTGAGTCCTGGACGCTCGGAGAACATGGATATGAAGCATCTCAGGTCGAACCTTTCGTATTCTGTGTTTCTAACATACTCTGCCGCTTCAGATACTTCTGAAAGCTTATTTTGAAATTGGAAGTATATGTATGCCTCCACCATGCCGCCCGTGGACTCGTTTATGTCGCAGAGTCCCTTGAGTAGCCTTGGCGATATTGCATTCTCTCCGAACAGGTTATCTTGGAATTTCTGGGATGATGTAGATGCCCTACCGACCAGCCTGTTTGTAACGGTGTCTCTCCACTTTTTTGATTCGTTACGATAGCTTTCTAAATCCAGCGGATTGAACTTGACACCTGTCCTGTGCGCATACAGTATCTCTGCAATCTGGATCGGTTTGTACAGGTGGATTCGAGATTTGCGAATGATGGTGTCGAGTGCTTGCTTACATTCCGTCATATCCAACTTCTCCCGCGTTGTCTATCTTTACCTGGACGTATGTCGGTACCACTTCGCCGCGGTCCATGGATTCGATTATCTTTCCCGAGACCGCCCTTATCATAGAAACAGGCACGCTGTTTCCCGCTTGTTTCTTCAGGGCACCGTCACTCACGACTATATTATAGCTGTCAGGGAAACCTTGCAATCTCAGCATCTCGCGAGGGGTCAGTCTCCTTATCCCATTGACCAGAAGATAGTTGTGAGACGCGCCGGCACGCAATGCGCAGGAGTAGGGCAGGGCCGAGACGTGGCCGCCTTTGTTCTCGTGCCATATCGATGGGCATGGCGCGTTCTCCACCGATGCCCTTCTTTTGGACGTTATCCTGTCTGACGCGAAGTACGACCTGTCCACATCGCAGTCCGGAAACAGCAATTCCGACAGCGGAGTGTACTTTGCAACAGGGTCGGGGAACTCGAAACGTAGGTTGTCTCTGAACCCCACTATCATCACCCTCTCTCGTTTTTGCGGAAGCCCGTAGTCGAGCGCGTTCAGCACGCGCCAGTGTACGTGGTATCCCAACTCGTCCAGTATTCTCAGTATTGTTTGGAACGTCTTGCCGCCGTCGTGAGAACACAGTTGCTTCACATTTTCAAGCAAGAACGCTCTCGGTTGTTTTTCCGCAAGAATTCGGGCAATTTCAAAGAACAACGTACCTCTCGTATCGCCGAACCCCCCACGTTTTCCGATTATGCTGAACGCCTGGCATGGGAAGCCTGCCAGAAGTATGTCGTGGTCGGGTATATCGCACGCCTCAATTTTTGTAATGTCTCCGTAGGGGACGTGTCCAAAGTTGGCATAATAAGTCTCGCAGGCCCCTTTGTCAATCTCGGATGAGAACACGCATTCGCACCCGGCTTCGTCGAACGGAAGCCTGATACCGCCTATTCCTGCAAACAGGTCTATGAATCTGTACTTGTTCACGACTATGTATCTTCAAGCCCCTATTTTGAGTTGACGGACGTTCGAGAGAGGCTTCTTCGGACGAGTCCCGTCTCTTTTGAATTTCCTGTCCTGGCGAACTGAGGCGGCGAGATAAAACTTGTTTGCCGACTGAGAAGGCCTACAGCACAGCAACGCATGCGGCGCAGAGCCCAATAATATTATCACGGCACGCGAGTATACAGGAGCAGATGCCTCTGTTCAGGAAAAAAGAGACTGCGATATTGAAGGTCCAGCGCCTCCAGCTTCACTGGGATGCCGAGGACCCGTTCGTGTTCGTGTCGCACCACTGCGACGAGTACCCCGCCGGGAACGCCCAGCAGGCGCCGCCTCTGCGCGAGATAAGCGGCAGGAACCTGGGCAGGGACTACCGCAAGCTGTTCGGGTTCAGGATGTATCACGGAAAAGTGGTCCCGGGGTTCCCCATGCACGCCCATTGGGGGTATGAGACGATAACCGTCCCCGAGACCGGCTTCATAGACCATTTTGACTCGATAGGCAACCATGGCCGGTTCGGGTTCGGCGACGTTCAATGGGTGTCGGCGGGCGGCATGTACGAGCACGACGAGATGTACCCTCTGGCCTTCGACGACCGCCCCAACCCCAACGACATAACGCAGATAATGCTGGACCTCCCGCTTGAAAAGAAGGGAACGCCTCCTCAGGTGAAGACGGTCTGGTCCGAGGACGTCCCCGTGGCAGAGGTCGGGGGATGCTCCGTGAAGGTCGTAGCCGGGAGCTTCGGAGGCATGACGGCGCCGCCCCCCAACAGCGTCTCCTGGGCTTCCGACCCGAAGAACAACGTCAGGATACTGCGTATCGAGATGGGTCCTGGGGCCCGTCTCGTCGTCTCTGCCGTGTCTAAAACGGTGAACAGGAACCTCTACTTCATCTCTGGCGACAGCGCAGACGTATGCGGGCAAGCCTTCGACAGCTCTACGCGGCTGAAGACGGCGGCAGATGTGGACCTCATCGTGACGAACGGCGACGCAGACTCTGTACTCTGGCTTCTAGAGGGCAATCCGATCAACGAGAAGCACGCTTCATTCGGCCCCATAATACTGGGGAGCGACAAAGAGGTCCGCGAGGCTCTGAACCACATACGCAAGAATGAATTCTCCGAATGGCCGTGGGACCTGATAGACAAAACGCAACCCAAGGGAGCCGAGAGGTTCATTAAATACTCCGACGGGACGGAAGACCGTCCCGTCGGCTGAGTCAAAGGATTTGTTTAAGGTCGTCGTCGTTCGACGCCAGTATCCACGCGAACGGATCCAACGCGTTCTGAGACTGTCCCAAAGACGCGACCTTGAAATATTTGGTGTTCTCAAAGGCCGTCCCTGCGATCTTCACGAACGCGTCCTGCCCGTATTTGGCTAGGAACGCTTCTGGAGTCTTCTCGGCGTTGACTGCCGACGCAACGCGGGGGTCGTCCATCTTCGTCATCACTACCGCCAAGGGAACAGTGGATCTGACTGACGGCCCGTAGCCGTTGATCTCCGTATACATGTTGTAAAACGACTCCAAGACGTTCACCGGCGTAGCCTTCGAGCTCTTCGTAGGGGACTGTGAGTTATAGACTGCGACGACAGCCAACGGGTCTATGGCGAACACGATGCCGTCGTTGTACCTGTAGTACTCCTCGAACAGGGACTTGTCTCTGTCAGGCTCGAACTCAAGCCCGGATATGTCGTTGACGATCAGCTCCTTCTCCGAAAGCTCCCTGGACCTCATGAACAGGAACTCTGAGTCTGTTTCCCCCGACACCGTGGGAATCACGCTCGCCCTTGCCGCCACAGCGGCAGGAGACAGGCCTTTCGACGCAGGCTCGGAGATGATTCCCTTTTCCTTTGCTTTGGAGCATATCCCATCGACGGCGGAAAGCATGATCGTCGTCTTCCCGGAGCCGGAGGCCCCCACCATGGACACCACGATCGGCTTGGCCTCGCGAGTCTGTATCTCCTTCTTACAGTAAGGGCAGACGCTCTGAATCTTGGATCTGGACCTGCCCTCGCCCGTAGACAGTATCTTATGGCCGTTGTTGCAGGTGTGGAACCTGACGCCGTAAACGTTCGGCACGGGATACTTCATCACAAGTCCGCATTGGCATTTCACCAGAGGCTGATAGAAATTCATCTTGCACTTGGGACACACAGCGTATTGAGTATGCGACTCGTACGTCTCCCTGTCTTTTTTGAACGCAAAGCTGATCTTCGCGGTCATGACAAGCCACTCCAGCAAAAAGACTGCGAGCAGCAGCAGGTCCGCAACGAGCGCGAACGGCGCAATAAAGGGAAGGAACGCAATAGGGATTATGACCGGGGCCTTCTTGAAACTCCAGAACGTAGCCAAGCTGTTCCAGGGAATCAACAGGCACTTCACGATTGCCAGGGGGCGGTGTGTGAACAGGAACTCCTGCGGGTCTTCGGCCGGCCCTTTGAAGTTGCGGGAGGCGGGAGACGCGATTCCCAAGACCATCAACAGAAATCCTATGGTCAGGAACAGCATGGCAGACGTTCCCGCATCCGTAGGAAGGAGGTCGTAATAGAACGACAGAGACCCAAGGTATCCCAAATCGGTGCCTGCCACAAGGTTCCCGCCGCTTAGAAGAGTCGCAAGGTTCAGTATCTGTATCCCGACATCGTCCGGCGACGTCTTTCCAAAGAGGTCGACGGCAGTAAGCAGGAACGTCAACGAACAATACATCACGGCGACCGCGACCGCCGTCCCCATCAATGATTTATTCGTCTTGTTCATCGTCCGGGGACATCAGTATATCCCAATATAATCATTTTCAAGGGCCGCTGGGAAATAAGGTGCAAATATCAGTAAAGTAAACGGACCGTTCGTAAAAAGCGGACAGTTATATCAACTTATGACAGTTATATCTATAAAGTCATGAGGCCCTCCATCCATCATGGTGAAGGAGGTCAACGCCGCACACATCTTGGTCAAGACCGAGAAAGAAGCAAAAGACATCAAGACTAGGATAGAGGGCGGGGGAGCTTTCGCAGACCTTGCCAAGAAGCATTCGAGCTGTCCGTCCGGAAAGAAGGGCGGGGACCTCGGATGGTTCGGACGCGGACAAATGGTCGGGCCGTTCGAGACTGCCGCCTTTAACGCAAAAAAAGGCGACGTGGTCGGACCTGTGAAGACGGAGTTCGGCTGGCATCTGATCTTAGTGAAGGATCAAAAGTGAAATGAGGTGATTTAATGGGAATTTTTAGCAAGAAAGAAGCGCCTAAGAAGAAGGAAGAACCAAAGCCGGAGGCTAAACCCGCCCCGGCTAAACCTGTGACGGAGAAGAAGGACGACAAGCCGAAGGTTTGGCATATAACCAAGCGCGAGGAAGACGGCAAGTGGCAGGTAAAGGCCGAAGGCAACGAGAAAGCGACCAAGCTGTTCAGGACCAAAGCCGAAGCCGAGGACTACGTCAAAGAACTGAAGAACAACAACGAGGGATCCAGAGTCGTGTCTCACAAGAAGACAGGCGAGTTCCAGAAGAAGTGAGCCCCATCGGCCCGGACGTAAGGGCCGCAAACCAATTATTTTTCATCGTCTGCGCCCTGTCGCAGAATATCCTGGCCCGATGAGGATTTGTATGAAACAGTGTCGGCAGGTATGAAAGTGGTGGTCCCAGCGAGATTCGAACTCGTGACCTCCCGGTTATCAGCCGGGCGCTCCAGCCAGTCTAAGCTATGGGACCGATGTCCTCTCGAATAAAGACTTACAATATAAACCTTCCTTGATTGTCATCGCCATATGCGAATGTCTGCACGTAGAAACAAACATAACTGTTCACTTGTTCTCCGTGTCATGGCTTGCTTCACAGAGGTTCACGACGTCGTGCCGCGCACAGCATTCATAGCTCTCGCGGCCACTCTGACAGCTACAGACGTCTTCATGCTTGCCTGCACGATGGTCGAGAGCATCGGAACCGAGATGTGGATGTTCGTTTCTTCCACAGTCATATTCGCAGCCGTCGTCTCTGCGTGCTTCTTCGTGAAACTGAAAGTCTCCGTTGACGATCAGACCATTCTGATAACGCTGGTCAAGAAATATCCCTATGAGCTGTCCGATGTCATAGGCTACAAGATCGGAGACGTGGACGTCATCCGAAACTACAGCGGGTGGGGCATGAAAGGCGTGAAGTTCAAGAATTTCATCAGCGCTGGACACGAAGGCGGGATATCCCTGAAGCTACGAGGGAAGAGGGTAGTCACCATATCCCTCGACGACCCTGAGGCGTTCGCCGCGCTCCTCCCCAGAGAAGAGTGAAGTATTATTAACGCTCACGTTATGGTCGGGAACGATGCAGGGAACTTTTCATTGGATGAGGGTCCAGATGTTCTGTTACGCCACAGAGAACGAAGACCTAATACGTTCTGTGATGACAGAGGCCGTCGGCGACGAGGTCGTCGAGGACGTGTCAGAGAGCGAGCACGGGAACCGCCTCCTGATCCTAAGCAAGGAGATGACCAAGCAGAAGGATTTCGTCCGGGTGTTTGGGAAATTGGGTCCTGACGCCATATCAGAGATAAAGGGCGGCATAGAGAACAAGGTTGACGACGATTGCGTGCTATACCTTCGCTTCGACAAGCAAAGGCTGGTTGGCGGGGAGTACGCGATAGCGCATCACGGAGACGTGTTGTCGATGACATGCAAGATAGCATCCCATCCTGCCAGGAAAGAGATAGCCGTAAGGAATGTTTCAGAGTTCCTCAGTTCTCTGTGACGTCTTCTACGTCCACAGAGGTCTCCTCGGTCTTTTCTCTCTCAGGGTCGGGGATTATCTTGGCTTCCCTTATGCGTCTGCTTTTCATCGATTTGACGATTATCGTGGCATTGTCGATTTCGATGATGTCGCCGACCTTGGGGATCCTCTCAAGCTTGTGATGGATGAAGCCGCTCACGCTGTGAGTATGGAACCCGTCCGGATCGAACGTCAGCCCTATCTGCGCCATGGCGTCGAAGATGTTCGCCTCCCCAAGCACGGTGTAGCTGCCGTCGTCCTCTTTTGTGACCGGATACTTGACCTCGTCGTTCTCGTCCCAAATGTCTCCCACCAGCTCCTCTATGATGTCTTCCATCGTTACGATGCCCACGGTCCCGCCGAAGTTGTCCAATACGATGGCCAGTTGCGCGCCGGCCTTCTGAAGGTCGCCAAGCAACGTGGCTATGTTTGCATTCTCAGGGACGAATTTAACCGGCATGACGATGTCTTTGAGCTCGAAACGCGCGTCGTTCACGTAACCGAAGAAGAAATCTTTCGAAGTTATGGCCCCGACTATCCTGTCTATCGTCCCGTCGTACACAGGTATCCTCGAGAACTTGCTCTCAAGGAACGTCCTCTTCATGCTCTCGACGTCTGTCTTTATGTCCACGGCTACGATGTCCACCCTCGGCGTCAGGATCTCGGAGACCTTCGTGTCGTCGAAGTGTATCGCAGACTTGATGAGCTCGCTCTCCCTCTTCTCCAACGTCCCCTCCGCCCCGATCTCGTCTATCATGACTACAAGCTCGTCTTCTGTGATGGACGGGGACTCCGCAGAGTCGTTCTTGGCGCCCTTTGATATCGCGCCCGTGAGCTTCATGAACACGAACGCGATCGGAGCCAATACAGTCTCCGCTATGCGAAGGGAGCCTGCGAACCTTAGCGCATAGCGTTCAGCATTGCGCTTGGCCAGGGTCTTCGGGGTGATCTCGCCGCACACGAGTATCGCTGTGGCCATGAATATCGTGGCGTACGCCACTCCGACGAGGCCGAACATCTCGGTGAACATCATCGCGCATATCGACGACGCGGCGATGTTGACGATGTTGTTTCCCACGAGTATCGTGGTCAGAAGACGCTCGTAGCCTTCATGGCACTCCACGGCCTTCTGCGCACGCTTGTTGCCGTCGTTGGCGAGGTTCTTGACCCTTATCACGTTCATCGTGGAGTACGCCGTCTCACTGGCCGAAAAATAGGCGGACATGACGACTAATGCCGCCAGCACTGCCCCCAGGACAGCCAAGAATATGTTATCCATTTGTTGTTCCCGTTCCGATCACGCCGTCGTTCTTCGCTGTTGACCGGCTTGAATACGATGAGCTACGATTTAATGGTTCTGTGGGGTTTATAAAAAAATGTAAATGGTTTGGCTGTTGGGATGTTCAGACGCCTAGCGAGGATTTGACTTCGCTGGACAGGCTTGCGATGAACACGTACAGGTATATGATGAACCAAGCGATTCCGCTGATGATCGCCACTATGTCGGAGCTGATGGCGCCGAGGAGGCTGAGGATCGCTAGTATGATCGAGAACACGACCAGCAGGACCCAGATGATCTTGCTTATTGCGTTCTTGTTCGCTCCTGCGATCTTCTGCGCGATCCAGATGTATATCAGGCCGATGATTATCGATATGATCAGGCTCCCGATGGCCCCGCCGATGCTGTCGTTCAGCAGGTAGAACCCTATTGCGTTGAATATGGCGGCAAGGATCGTAGCGATACCGATAGCCCTCAAGAGTCCGGACACGATGGCTACTTTGTCGTTGCTTCCGCTCCTTACCTTCAGCCCGAACAGCAGAAGTATGATGCCTCCGATGATGCCTGCGATCCCATATGCTACTCCGGCCCCTTTGTCGTCGTCCAACACCGGGTGCAGGATGCCTGCGATTATTGCAATAAGGCCGACGATTATAAGCGCGAGCCCCACATTTTTATTGTCGTCAAAAAATGACATAGGTTCATATCAACCAATCATATATTTCAAACTATTCAAATTTGCATCAAAATCCCGAGTTCTATCGGGTTCTGTCGCACATTGTGTGGATTTGGAGAAACACGTGGAAATACGCGCATTTTGCAATCGTGAAATGAGGATGATATGAATAAGCTGCGATAAACGCCGATCCGTGCATGGAGTCCGCAGGTAGCCTGCCAGGAACGGGCAGTGAATTCAAACAGAGAAGCACGCTCCAACCCTGCCGCGCCGAAGACACGCACGTACCAGGAATGCCCAAGCACGCGCCCCCCGTGATCCGGGTGCCGGATACCCCTGTAAGAATTCACACAAAGTGATAAGGAGCCAAATCCACACGGTTGGCCGCATTTTGGCGGCTTCCACGTATGGGGACAGCGTCAGCGGATGATTACAACAGCGCCTGAGACAAAGGTTCGCACGCTTCGAACGATAGAAAGACGTTTGGGGGCCGCCCGAGGGCGGCTTTGATGTTTACGAGTGGAAGCGACCCTTCTCGTTGTTCAGCAAGAAGGCGAACACCAGTCCGATTATTCCCGCGATTATGCCGATTGGCAACGCCAGAATAGATCCTATTATACAGGCGATGAACGCCAGCTGGAAGTTCTCCCTCTTGTAGATGAAGTACGCTGATATCAGCGCAAGGAGACCGCTCAGTATGGCAATGCCTCCGATCACGATGCCACCTGCAAACAGGAAGTAGGTGGACGTGCTTGCAAAGAACACTCCTGTGAGCAGGGCGAGTATTCCCCATATGAAGCCAAGGACCATTATGATGGTCAAGGTTCCACCTAGGTCGCTCGAAAGGCCGCCGCCCGTCGGGGCCTGATAGCTTTGGTTGTAATTCTGGTTGTAATTCTGGTTCAGGGGGGCTGTCCCCGCATCAGCCACAGGTCCTCCGCAGCTGGGACAGAACGCCGACCCGTCAGTAACTTCTTTTCCACATTTTGAACAGTACATGGTACCCTCCGGGTCAAAGCATAAGGATGCCAGTAGATAATCATTCGCACAAATGTCGCCGTGTTTGGAAAATCGTCCGCCGTTCAACTATCCGCAGCGACGTGATGAAGCTCTTGACGATAAAATCGTCACAGACGGCTTTGGAGCCACGCAAGAGGATGTTTTCACAGTTCGGAGGGGCATTTCGACATGCCTGTAGCGTAAAATGCGGCGGCATGCCAATTTTCTAACACAGTACGCAATCGCCGCTCCTGCGTTTTTGAGTTCAAAACGACTTCGAAGCCAAACCCTAGCCTGACTGTTGTCTCTCTTGTACAAAAACCATGCTAAATATCAATTATAAAAATTAAAATTCGGGCTTTAACCACTTACTTTTCTTCCTTATTTTTATATATAACAACAGCCCATAATAAGAGACAGGTGAGCGAACCGATGCCCGTTGAATTCAAATACGAGATTGTCGAGAAGATTGCCGTCCTTTCGGAGTCCTCCAAGGGATGGTCCAAAGAACTGAACCTCATAAGTTGGAACGACAGAGAACCCAAGTATGACATACGCGAATGGTCCCCCGACGGAGAGAAGATGGGGAAGGGGATAACATTGTCTGACGAAGAGGTCAGAGTGCTCAAAGACGCGCTTTCTGGAAGAGACATCTGAGCGTGTCCCGCGCGTTATGGAGGGAGCGGCCACATCGGATGCCGCTCTATGGGAGGGCATAATCCCGATCTTCGAATGCACGAGCGGCAGCCCGTTATTGGCGGACGCGTGCCGCGCTCGGGCACAGAACCCCGAAGGGGCTGAACGAACGTCAGGACGGATAGCCTCCGCGTCCCGCCTCAATCTGCGGGGCGGTCGGTGTCGGCTACGTGCTAGGCGCGACAGTCGTCCCCGAGGGGACATCCGTCGCGACACGTGCAGTGTTGGTTTTTACCAAGGAGGATTCCCAGT